>JAFPLH010000038.1 GCA_017402845.1 Clostridia bacterium | reverse complement strand
GTCCATCTGCACCGTATCTTCAGCCGTCATCTTGCACAAAAAATCTTGACATACGTCAGTATGAGTCTCGCCTGCCGGCTCGGTCGGTGCTGTTGCCTTGCGGCAACGTCTGCCACCGGCAGACTGCACCCGGCGATTTTATTGTGCCGTCTGCCGACTAAATCTGCGGCACATCTGAACGACGGCAGGTTTTTAGAGATGCCCTTTAGATAAAGGACAAAGAAATAAGATAAGTAGATCAAATCAGTTTTGGATCAAGCCTTTTTTAAAAGGCTTGCGGGGTTCTAAGGGGCAGCGCCACTTAGCCGCCGGAGGCAGCGTAAAGCCCTTTTAGAGGTGAATTTCAAAAACAGTCTAAATGACTGTTTTTGAAAGAGGGGCATTTTGGCAGAAAATGCCCCTTAGTATTGTTTTGCACTAAAGCTTTCCCGCCGCTTCAAGGCGGCGCAATTAAGGCTATGAATATTATTAAGGCAATACCGCACAAAGGCAGTGCCGAAGATGCGTAGTCAGATTTTTCGTTAGAGTGCATAAAATGACCGCAGGAATACTGAGGTATTTCAAGGGGATTTTGTGTACTATGACGGATAATATGCATGCAGATTTGCAGCTGATGTCAGGCGGTCTTTGTGCGGTGTTGCCTTAAAATAGGGTTGCTAACAAAAAAACCTCAAAAAGCGATACAAATTGCCTTTTGAGGTTTTTTTATTATTTTCTGTTTTGAACAAAAGCTCAGTAAATACTATTCATTATCATTCTCAACCGGAAGTACAGCCAGATTGATAGAGCAGCGCAGTATATACAAAGCGTCTTTCGAGTTTACTTTGCCGTCTTTGTCAACATCTGCTGATATAAACTGATATTCTGAAAGCTGTTCAAGCTTTATTGAATATCTTTGTACAGCCAGGGAGTCTTTAGCTGTGACCTTGCCGTCGAAGTTTACATCGCCGTATGGAACTATTTCTTCTGTTTCGCCGCTGTAATAAAGCACAATTTTCAAGTTGCTTCTGATGCCTTCTACTATAATACAATAATCAGAATTTTCGTCTATTCCTATATAGTATTCATCAAAATTACCGTAAACCTCAATTTCGATAGAAGTATATGAAGGACGTCCGAAATTATTCTTCGGCATAGGAACACAGAGGACAAGTCTATTGTTTTCAAAAACAAAAGAATCACTGTCGATCGGTATAGATTTTTCTTGGTCTGTATCCCATACTTCATAATCAACTTTACCATTCGGAAATTCAAAGTCTATTCTGTACAGATCGGTGTCGGTATCTGGTTCGTCAAAGGTTTCGTTTAAGCGGCTATGATAATGAATGTTCGCATTTAAAAGCTCATCATTCAGATAATCGTCAATATCAATACTGTTCCACTGTTCTTTAGAGCCGGTGAAATATACGTCTTTAAGATTTTTACATCCGCTGAAGGCTTCATAATAAATATCCGTCAATTGCGAAAGCTGAATTGACTTCAAGTTTTCACAATCGCCAAAGCAATTCCAATACAGAGTTTTAACACTTTTTGGTATAACGATACTTTCAAGACTTGAACAGCCGTAAAATGAGATTCCGGATATTTGGGTAATATTACTTGACAATTTAATATTTTTGAGTTGACTGCAATGAGAAAAAGCTTGCTCATCTATGTAGTTAACGCTGTCAGGAATAATTACTTCTTTTAAAGACGAACAATAATTGAATGCTCTCCATCCAATCGATTCAACAGTATCGGGAATATCAATTGCTTCAAGACTTTTGCAATCTTCAAACAAACCGCAGCTTATGAAGTCTAATTCAGCGGGAAGCTTTACATTTTTCAGATTTTCACAGGCAAAAAATGCATCGTCATTAATATATTTAACACTGTCAGGAATATCAATGCTTTCAATTTTTGTTTCTGAAAATGCTGACCAGCCTATATAATTCAGATCGTTGTTTAAGTGTACCTCAGTGAGATTATCGCAGCTTGCAAATGCAAAGCGGTCAATCTTTTTTACATTGTCGGGAATTACAATCTTTTCGATAACATCACAGTCATAGAAAGAGCAAGGACCAATTAATTCAACACCGCTATATATGTCTGCTGTTCCTTTGCTTTTTGGAAACAGAATAAGTGTAGTTTTGTCTTTATTGTATAAAGCTCCGTCATAAGATGAGAATACCGTATTATTTTCACCGACTGTTATGCTTTCGATATGCGTACATTCGCCTAAAATAGCGTCGAAGTAAAGCTCTTTTTCATAGTTTTCGGTAATACCAACAATATCTGTAACTGTGTCAGGCAGAACAAGAGAAGTTTTCTTAGCAGGGCAGAATATAAGCTTAGTGGCGTCTTTGTTGTATAATACGCTGTCTATCGACTGAAAATACTTATTCTGAGGATCAACCTTAATTTCTTCAAGATTGCTGCACAACTGTAATGCAGTCTCAGAAAAATACTGCAAATTTTTTGGAATGTAAAAGCTTGTAAGCTTTTCACAGTGTGCAAAGGCTTTATAACAGATCTCAGTAACATTATCAGGCATAATAAAATTTTCGAGAGCAATGTTTTTATAGAATGCAAAATCACCTATTAGGCTCAGAGAATCAGAAAGCTTAATTTTCTTAAGTGATATGCAATCACAAAAAGCGCTATCGTTGATTTTTGTAACGCTGTCAGCGAAATAAACGCTCGACAAATTGTTACAGTATGAAAAAAATCCTTCGCCGATAGTGGTAACACCGTATTCAACAATGACAGTTTTTATATCAGGGCTTTCGTAAAATGGTGAGTAATACTCTGTGTAATCATGATAATTGGTTTTTGTGCTTTTATTGCTAAAATGATTTTTTTGTCCGTCAGAAACTAATTCATAGCTCTCAGTGTCTGATTCGTATTCCTTATTTGGATAATTGTACATCTCGCCGGAACCGTATACATACAGCACGCCGTTTTCGTGCAGTTCATATTCAACGTTTCCGCCGCCTTTTCCTTTAGTGATAATTGGTGTGGTATCATCGTTGTGTGTTTTGGGCATATCGTATGTATCAGCAATATCGGGTGTATCTGAAAGGGAATTATAATAAACCTCAGCATTGGCAGGTAACGATATGCAGCAAAATGTCAGAAGAAATGAAAGTAACAGTGACAGATATTTTTTTGCATTTTTCATGTGTGATCGTCCTTTCTTAAATGATAATAAATGTAATTTATAAATTTTATCATTTTCTGTGTACAAAATCAACATATTTTATAAAAATATTACAATAAAATAAGATTATATACATTAAATGTTAAAAACTTCTCCTTTTATGTTTTTTTGTAAAATTAAACATGGAATAATTGAATGAAATTATAATGGGTTTTAGTGCTGATATTATGAAAGTATAACTGTAACAAAAATATTGACGTATGTTTTTTTATAATGTATAATTATAGTATTGTTTAAGACGATCTAAAACACGGATAATCAAAATGCGTGACCATTTTGTTATTGTATTATACAAAGCTTTGATATGTTTTACTTGTTACGGAAGGACTGATGTGAATAATGCTGATAGTCAATGTAGGATTAACTGTTATTCTCGTATTGTTGATGATACTTACAATTCGTGCTGCTTATAAAGAGAGTAATTACGATAAGCTGTTTTCGGTCTTTATGGGTTTTGTTGTTATGCTGCTTGCAAACAGTATAATTACTAAAAAGTACGATATAAGAATGTATTTGATGAAGCTTGTATACCATAATTATCTGTTTGCTGTTCCGATAGGTATAGTCGGCGGAATAATACTATATTTGCTGGCGAAAAATGCGAGTATGTATCTGTACGGATTTTTAGTACTTTCAAAGCTGGTCAAGAACATCAAGAAAGGTGAAAAATATTCAGAATTTGCCGCCTTTATGGAGAAGAATGGAGAAAATGTTATACATATAGAGCCGCATTACGGTTCGGGCGGTTTTAGTGTAAGCTATGTGCCCTCAGGAAAGATTTTTATTAAAGAAAACGGACAGTTAAAATATAATGACAATGAGGCAAAACAGTCGATATTTTTTAACATAGATGATAATTCTGAGAGATACTGGACTACTGATGAAGAAAACGCTTTGAATGATATTGTAGAAGAAGCTGCCGAAAAATACGGACTTGAAAAAGAAAATCAAATGTGGAACAGACCTCTTATTGAAAGAAAGAGCGTACTTAAAGATCCGTATTGATAACTATTGATTTTTAGTATAAAGGAGAGTGATGTTAGTGTTCGAGTTAATAGTAAAAGCGCTGCCTGAAAATCTTGACGAGGTAATAGGATTTGTAAACGAACAGCTTGAAGAAGTGGGTTGTGCGATAAAGGTTGAATTTGCGATAGATGTGGCAGTAGAGGAGATCTTTGTAAATATTGCAAATTACGCATACAAAGAAACAGTCGGTAATGCTGCAATAATAGTAGAGTTCACCGACTCGCCTCTTACAGCTATTATTACTTTTGTTGATAAGGGCGTACCGTTTGATCCCCTTGCAAAAGAAGATCCTGACATTACTCTTGCGGTCGATGACAGAAAAATCGGCGGACTCGGCATATTTATGGTCAAGAAAAGTATGGACAGTGTTTCTTATGAGTATGTTGACGGTGAAAATAGGCTTACATTGAAAAAATCACTTGCTGTTTGATAGGCAGGCATAATTGAAGAAAAAACAAAGGACTCGCAATTTTGAATGTGAGTCCTTTTTGTTGTTAATTTAGTTTTAGAGGTGCCCTTTAGTAATACTCTTGATATGTTTCGTAGTACTGAGCTTCTGCTTGTTCGGCTTTTCTTGCGCCGTTCATACATCTGGGTGAAAGTAAAGAACAGTTATGACGGCAGCCGCTGCATCGCAATTTTTGAAGATATTCTTCAAGCGTCGGTATTTCCGGCTGAGGATCATTGTATTCTTCAAAGTATTCCTCGCTTTCTGAATTCTCGACTGCTTCGTCGTAATAGTATTCTTCAACGGCGCTTTCGTGTTCGTCTATCGCTGAGCTTTCTTTTTCGGTATACTCGAAGCTTTCTTCGGTTTCAGTCTCCGTTTCTTCTTGTGAAGTATCTGTTAATGATTCTGTGTTTTCCCGTTCTTCTGTATCCGAAGCTTCAAAAGAACAGTTCTTATCGCTTTCTGTATCACGTTTTTGATCGTCACTTTTGACTAAAACGCTCAAAGCTTCCTTTGAAACGGTTTCTGAGCTTTCAGAAGAAGCAACAGCCTTTGAGCTTTCTTTTGAAGAAGTGCTGTCTGCTTCAATATCTGAAATGTAAGTCTGTTCTATATCTGATGTTTGTGATGTGGTAATCCTTAATGTCTTTGCTGCCGCACCGTATGACACACAAAGAGCTATATATACAATAACAAGTGCGGTAATGCTCTTTTTTCTCATAAAACGATCACCTCTTTATAAAGGCTTATTGCAAATAATGCTATAAGCAGAATATAACACCCAAGCTTAAACCACGTTATATACTGAGGAATTTCCTTATACATTTTTCCGCTGAGAATTCCTGAAATAAGCAGAATAAACAGCATAGGGGAGAGTATGCTTGCACCTGCAAATACAGTGCCGAGCAAAGCTGCAAAGCCTAATGGAAGTGTTGCGGCGTAACCGATTATTATTATAAGCGGAGCACACGGAGAGATCCCGTAGCCGAATCCCATACCAATTAATGCGGCGTGTGTGGTTTTGTCTATCGGCTTATCTGTATCGTTACAGCCTGAACAGCTTTTGCAGCCTTTGTTTCCTTGTCTTTCTCTTATCCAGCCGAACAAAAGCCAGAAACCAAGCACAAGCATTCCGGCGTCTGCGATCAGACCTATCTTTATACCGAAAAGGCGCCCCGAATCGTCAATAATATTTTCTCCGATAACTGACGCTACACAGCAAAGAAGAATTACAGCTAAAAATTTACCGAGAAAGAAATCAAGAAAAGCACGAAATGTTTGTTTCATATTTTTAACGTGAGTAGTAATATAAGTGTATAATGCCGTACTGATACCCGAACCGCAGCAGGTGCCGCAGCCCATTCCTACTGACGCAGCCGCAGTAAGACTTTCAAACAATAAAGCTATTCCCATGAAACTACCCTCTTTCGCTTGCAATAAGTGCGGCGCCTATTGCACCGTTAAACTGCGGATAAGAAGCAATATAAACGTCCTTCATAAGTTCTTCTTCAAATGCACGGTGCAGACCGATATTCAGTGCGCCGCCGCCCGTCATGAGAATATCTCCGCCTTTTTCTGACTTCTTCATCATTTTAATAATGCGCCTTGCCATAGACAAATGCATACCAGCAAGAATGTCACGCCTGTCATATTTTCTTGCAACAAGAGAGATCACCTCCGATTGCGCAAATACTACGCACGTACTGTTAATATCGCATGGATTACTTGCCTCAAGTGAAAGAGGACCTACATTGTCAATGGTAGTTTCAAGAATCTGAGCTATTACCTCCATAAACTTACCAGTACCGGCGGCGCATTTATCGTTCATACTGAAATTTTTTACAGCGTAATTACTGTCAAGATAAATGATTTTTGAGTCCTGACCGCCTATATCAATAATCATGCCGGGGCGGTACTCATCGGGTGCTGTAAGTCTGACGCCGTAAGCGTGAGCCGTAATTTCCGAAATATCATCATCAGCAACTTCAAGCACTTTTCGGCTGTATCCCGTCGCCATAATATAGCCGATATCAGACGGGACAAGACCGTTTCTGTCGCAGAGTTCACCTGCCAGCTTAATAGCAGTTGTGTTATTGTCAATACCAGTATTTCTTACCATAGTGTCAATTACTCGTCCGTGACCGATAAGCGCGGCTTTCAGATAAGTTGAACCGCCGTCAAGACCTATATAATACTTTCCCATAAAATACCTCCGTCAAAAGCTTTTGCGCCCTGATTGTCTGATAGTGTTTACTATATATTCATAAAAAACGTCGTTTTTTACAAATGCACAAGAGGCGTTGAAGCTGTAATAAACGTCAGCAATATTACAAATAAGCTTTTCTAAGCCGCCCCTGAAAGCCTTGCGGTTATAGAATATTTGTGCTTTAAGTTCGGAAGGATCTACTGCGTCTGATATCGAAAGTCCTATATCTTCTATAAGAAAAGGTATTTTGTAATTCGGAAATACTATCGGTGAGCCTGCAAGAACGATTTTCGGGCGATTATCGTATTCGGCGGTATATTTATCGTTTTGAAGCTCTATCTCATTTATCAGACGCTCAAGGTGAACAGACCAGTCAGATAAAGAATCTGTCATATAATAAGAGCTCCTCACAAGTGCTTTGGCGGAGTCTGTAATAATTTTTTTGTTGTTAGGATAGATGTTATTAAAGCTATGAAGTGAACGTCTTGCGTCTGATACTTGCTTCACGGCGTTCAGAACTGAACGTCTTGTAATATGTGTACCTGTATGCTTTGATACTGCCCTTGTCATTTCGAGTAACTGACGCTTAAACATTTCAGAGGAATGTTTGTCTTTTTTGTCGGGCGGAATATCGACAATGCATATCTTTCTGCCCTCAGCTTTTAACTGATAAGCTATCTTTCTCATGCTGTCGCAGGTAAGAGGAATTATAAACAGCGACTGAGAGAAGTCAACTCCGTTCGGCTCGTTGATAAAGCCGAGTATTGAACGACTCAGCGGATCGGTATCTCTTGGCACAAGATCATCAGACCACGAAATAGCGGTCAGACTGCCGCCTGTTATCCAGTAGGGCTTTGCGCCTGCTGCAATGATAAGCTCCTCAGGCACATTTGTGCCAAGTATTACAACCTTTGGAGATCTGTCTTTATTATCAGAATGTTCGTATGCGGTATCAAGAAAGTATTTCAGTTCTGAAAGCTCTCTGTTTGATTTCCATATTCTGTTAAGTACGTCGTAGTACTCTTTTCTTGCGGTGTTGTTATTGTTTTTCATAAAGTATACCTCCGTATGCTTGAGATCATCTTACTGTCAGAATTATAAAACACTTTTGGGGAATAGTTCGGGAATGTATTAGGAATCTATGTGGAATTTTGTACAGACACTTTACATTTATTTTCGGATAAGACTGTATAACAAAGACAATTGACTTAACAAAAAAACAGGTGCTATAATATCATTAAAGCGGCAGTTTTTCTCAGAGGTAGAAAAAGCCTAAGGCAACACCGCACAAAGACCTCTTGACGGCTTTGTGCGATATTGCCCTAAAATACAATTCTTGAAAAGGAGTATTTTTCAATGGAAAACAAAGATATAACTCTCCCCGAAGAATTATACAGCGTATTAGCAGACTTTCTGAACAGAAAGAACAATATTGAGGTTCTCAACAGTATAAGGGGAGAATACGGAGTTCTGAATTATCTTATGGAAACAGAAGAAGGCGCTTCGGCAGGTGAGCTTGGAAAAAGACTTCACGTAGTACCGGGCAGAATAGCCGATATTCTGAACAGCCTTGAACAAAAGGAGCTTATTGTTCGTGAAAGAAGTGAAACCGACAGGAGAGTTGTAAATGCCAAAATTACCGAAAAAGGCAGACAGGTTTCTATCGAAAAACGAACCGAGATACATAACGACTATAAAGGGCTTTTTAAGATATTGGGAGAAGATGATGTAAGAGAATTGATAAGACTTCTCAAAATAGTGCTATCTTACTATCCTGATGAAAAATAAAAATAAATATTTTTTATCTTTGGTTAATCTGTCAATTGAATTCGACAAAGTAATGATGTAATATTATTTCGTAATATGAAATGTTTTTTAAAGCATTAATGTTATGGTAAAACTAAATATTATATGGAAAGAGATTCAAAAAACAGAAAGGTGATTGATATGCAAAAGAACATAGGCGGCATAATGCGCGAATGTTATCCTCTTACCCCGGCACAGTTAGTTCACATATACACATTGAATTATAGTCCAACGCAGGAAATTGTAAATATCGGTACAGGTCAGTATCTCCAGACAAAGCTTAACGTTGCAGCACTCAGAGAGGCGCTCAACAGAGCAGTAGAGAGATGTGAATCTATGAGAATGAGGATCTGGAAGGATCCCGAAACAGGTGAGATATGGCAGTATATTGAGCCTTATCAGAATGAGTTTTTTGAGTATTATGATTTTTCCGAATGGCAGGAGGATAAGGTAACAGAGGTTCTCACAAAATGGACATCTCAGCCCTTTGATACATTCGGCGGCAAGCTTTCACGTATTGTTATTGTTTCTCTTCCCGATGGCTATAACGGCTATTATTTTAACGTACACCATTCATGCATGGATTCCGGTTCGGTTATTGCATTTGCAAAAGACGTAATGGAGATATACAGCAGTTTGTTGTACGGTATGCCGTATCCGAAGCCGATGACTTCTTATATAGACTCTATCAAGAAGGATCTGGAGTATGAAGGCAGCCGCAAGCAAAAGAGAGACGAGGAGTTCTGGCATAAGCAGCTTGCAATGCCTGAGCCGATATACACCGATTACAGAGGCAAAGACAAGCTTTTGCAGTTCAGAGAGCAAAGCGGCAATCCCGAACAGAGATGGGGTATGCTCACAAGCTCCAACGGTGACGGCGCTACAATTACATATGAGCTTGATGTAGACTCCACAAATAAGATCCTTGATTTTGCACATGAACACGATATACCCGTAAGTGCTGTGATACTTCATGCGATCAGAACAGTATTGTCAAAGTTCAACGATAACGAAACAGATGTAACGATCAGAGATTTCGTAAGCAGACGTTCAACGGTTCTCAACAAAAAGTGCGGCGGTGTAAGAATGCACTGCTTCCCACTCAGAACGATCATGCCGCTTGACACTACCGTTCTTGAATCAATGAAGATCATCAAGAAAGCACAGGAAGAGCTTTTCATTCACGCCGATTATTCAACTCTCAAATATATGAAAGAAACAAGAGATCGTTACGGTGTAGCACCGGGCGGCAGCTATCACAGCATGAACTTTACATATCAGCCGGCAACGCTCAACAGCGTAGTACCGTACTTAAAGGACATAGGCTTCAAGAGCAGATGGTACAGCAGCGGTAAACAACCTCAGCCGATGTACATTACAGCAATGCACAGACCGGGCGACGGAGGACTCAACTTCTTCTTTGGGTATCAGAAAGACTGCGCAACACCTGAAGAGATCGAATTTCTCTACTACTTTACAGGCAGAGTATTGTTCCGCAGCATTGAAAATCCCGACAAGACGATCAAAGAAATAATTGATATGACATAATCGGAGGTATTTGTTATGTTTGATAAGATTAAGGAAATCATTTGTGAATATGTTGAAGTCGAGCCCGATAGTATTACAGAGGACTCACGTTTTATCGAGGATCTTGGTTTTAACTCATATGATGTTATGTGCATGATGGGCGACGCCGAGGACAACTTTGATGTTGAGATAGATCAGGAAGAAGCAATCAAGTGTAAGACAGTAGGCGACTTTGCTAAGTTCCTTGGAGGTCTTGTTGATGAGTAATGTTAAAACTTTAAAAGACCTTTTATACAGAGCCGACAAGCTTTTCAACGACGAAATATACCTCAGAGAGTATAAAAAGAAAAAGTTTATTGACGTAAGCTTTTCGCAGTTCAGAAAGTCATGCGACAGCGTGGCTGTCTGGATACAGGCTCACTTCGATTCTAAAGTACACTGTGCTGTAATAGGTACAACATCGGCTGAATATCTTACAGCATGGTTCGGTGTACAGTGCAGCTGTAATGTATCTGTTCCGATAGATACTACAAACAACATAGACAAGATCGCCGACGAGATCAAGCGCTCCGACAGCGAAGTAGTATTCTTAGACGATAAGCACGTAGCCGATATACCGAAATTTAAAGAGGTATGTCCTGCTGTTAAGTATTTCATACACATCAATAAGAAGTATGATGATATGCTGTTTTTGGGCGATATTATCGAGGAGTATAAAGACCAGACTCCCACAGGCGATATTGACGAAGAAGATCTTGCAGCAATTCTTTTCACTTCCGGTACAACAGGTGTGAGCAAGGGTGTAATGCTTACTCACGCAAATCTTATAGATAATGCAACAGTCGAAATGGAAGGTGACTACCACGGCAAAAAATTGCTTTCGGTACTCCCTATACACCATGTATACTGCCTTACCTGCGATATTCTTTGCAGCATGTATGTAGGTGTAACTGTTTGTATAAATGATTCTCTTATGCATATTGTGCGCAACCTGACTGTGTTCCAACCTCATTACGCTACATTCGTACCTATGATCGCTGCAACAATACTCAACAAAATGCAGCTTGCAGCAGAGAAGACACCCGACAAGCGTGCAATAGGCAAGCAGGTTTTCGGTGAGAATTTCGATATTCTGTATTCGGGCGGTGCATATTTAAGCCCCGACATCATTAGCGGATTTAAAGAGTTCGGTATCGAAATAGCTCAGGGTTATGGTATGACAGAGTGTTCTCCGAGAATATGCAACGGTATCAGAAATTGTCCGAAACCTGAGTCTGTCGGAAGAATAATTGACGGCTGCGAGGTGAAGATCGTTGACGGCGAGATCTGGGCAAAGAGTAAGTCTGTTATGAAGGGCTATTACAAAAACCCTGAAGAAACAGCAAAGTCACTCACTCCCGATGGCTGGCTTATGACCGGCGATCTTGGATATAAAGATCAAGACGGTTTTCTTTATATCACAGGAAGAAAGAAGAATCTTATCATTCTTTCAAACGGTGAGAATGTATCACCTGAGGAGCTTGAAAACCAGTTTGCTTTCTTTATGCCAATCAAAGAGATGGTAGTTTATGCCGAGGGCAGTATTATTATGGCTCAGATCTATCCGAATCCTGATTATCAGTCAGATGATATCCAAGCTGAGATACAAGCAAAGGTCGATGAGATTAACGAAACATTCCCGCCTGCAAAGAGAATAGTTAAGGTTATTTTCAGAGATAAAGAATTTGTCAAGACAGCTTCAAAGAAGATCATCAGAGGAAAAATTAACGAGTAATAACAAATACCGCAGAAATGATCGGGTCGTTTCTGCGGTAGTTTTATTTTGCAAATTGGAGTTGAAACCATGAGTTATTTTACACTTGAAAACGGAGAAAAGCTTTACTACGAGGACGAGGGCAGCGGAGAGAATACAATTCTTATGCTGCATGGCTGGACGAGTTCGCACTATATTTTCACAGAGCCTGCCTTACAGTTAAAGGAGAAGGCTCGCTGCATAATCTACGATCACAGAGGACACGGCGGAAGCAAATACGCAAATAAAGAAATAGTAACAATGGAAACGCTTGCACATGATCTCAACGAGATGATAACAGAGCTTTCACTAAATAATGTAACGCTTGTAGGCTGGTCAATGGGCGTGTGCGTTATCTTTAACTATGTAAGACTGTATGGCTGTGATAAGCTAAAGCAGATAATACTCTGTGATATGGCACCAAAGCTTATGAATGACGAAAACTGGAACCTCGGACTCTATCAGGGTGAATATACTCAGGCTGACAGGGTGCTCGACGAAAGCAGAAGCGCATTATATCAGTATAAAAAGTTTATTCTCGGTACTGCGCCAAAATTAAAGACGCTTCCTCGTTTTATTTTGAACACAACTTTGATCAAAAGACTGCTTAAATGTGACGTAAAGGTCATAAAAAGTCTTTCAAGCGATATGGAAGATCAGGATAATAGAGATGTCATAAACAAGATCACAGTACCGCTGCGATATTTTTATCCTATGCCCGGTTCGCTTTTCTCTCCCAAGCTTGAAAAGTGGTACAGAGAAAATGCTGTTTCCGAGTTCAAGTCGGTTGGGTTTGAGAACAGCACACATCTGCTTATTGCCGAAAATCCTACCAAATTTGCTCAGGAAATTAGTAAATTGTTGTAAATACATAATACTAATAAATGAAAAATTTATGCTTTGCAGTGTATCTTTGGAAAGTTCGTCAATTGAAAAAGACTTCAAGATGATGTAAAATCATTTCGTAATACGAAATATTAGTATTACGAAATTTTTACGAAAGGAGATTTTACGATGGGAAACAACGTAAAAAACTGGGGCTACGAAGCAGTATTCTACCAGATCTACCCGCTTGGAATGTTCGGCGCACCTTTTGAAAATGACGGCAAACAGGAACACCGCATATTAAAAGCGATAGACTGGGCAGATCATATTGCAGGTCTTGGCTGTAATGCCGTGTATTTTTCGCCGGTATTCGAGAGTGACACTCACGGCTACAACACACGCAACTACAAGCAGATAGACAGCCGCCTTGGAACAAACGAAGACTTTAAGAAGGTTTGTGACGTGTTCCGCGAAAAGGGGATAAAGGTTGTGCTTGACGGAGTGTTCAATCATGTAGGCAGAGGATTTCCGCAGTTCAGAGATGTATGCCAGAGAAGATGGGAGTCACCGTATAAGGATTGGTTCAATGTAAACTTCGACGGAAACAGCAGCTATAACGACGGACTCTGGTACGAGGGCTGGGAAGGTCATTACGATCTTGTAAAGCTCAACCTGCGCAATCCTGCGGTAGCCGATCACATTCTTGACGCCGTTAAATTCTGGATAGAGTATTTCGGCATTGACGGAATTCGTCTTGATGTAGCGTATTGTCTTGACTTTGACTTTTTGAAAAGACTTCGCAGCTTCACAGACAGTCTGAAAGAAGATTTCTTCCTTGTAGGCGAGCTTCTTCACGGAGATTATTCCCGCTGGGTAAATCCCGAAATGCTTCATTCTGCGACGAATTACGAGTGCTACAAGGGCTTGTATTCAAGCTTCAACAGTATGAATCTGTTTGAGATCTGTCATTCGCTGAAAAACCGTTTCGGGCCTGAGCCGTGGTGTCAATACAGAGGAATGCACCTTCTGTGTTTTGCCGACAATCACGACGTAACGAGAATAGCAAGTATACTTACAAACGAGCGTCATTTGCCGCTTGTGTATACTATACTTTTCGGAATGCCGGGAATACCGTGTATATACTACGGCAGCGAATGGGGAACAAAGGCAGAGAAAAAAGACGGCGATCCTGCGCTCAGACCATGCTTTGACAAGCCGCAGGAAAACGAGATCACAGAGCTTTTAGCAAAGCTTGCAAAGGCGCACAGAGAGTGCAAAGCCCTTTGCTATGGTGATTTGAAAGTACCGGTGCTTACAAACAGACAGTGCGTAATACAGCGTGATTACGAGGGCGAGCGTATATTTGTAGCGGTAAACGCCGACAGCGTACCTTTTACGGCTCACTTCAACGCAGGCTACGGATTGGCAGACGATCTTGTAACAGGCACAGTGCATGATTTTGGCGGCGGCAGCGAGCTTGCACCGTACAGCTATCATATCTGGAAGTGTAAGTAAGCAAAAAAATAATACTGCCTGATTAAATCGTACAAGCGCAAAAAAACACCCGAAAGGCTTGAAAAATAGGCTTTTCGGGTTTATTTTTTTATATTTATATGGTACTCTCATACAGAGAAAACCAATATCTTACTTCTTATCATCGGGGTTATTGTTTCTCAAAACAGCCGCAGTTTCTCTGTCTGCCTTTGCTTTTTCAGGTTCACCGACAGCGTCATAAGCTTTTGCACGTTTATCGTATACTTCGGGCTCCGTAATGCCTAATTCGATAGCTTTTGTGAAGTACTCTATCGCTTTCTGATAATCACCGGTTTCAAGATAATATTCGCCAATGCTATCATGAATATTCTCATCATTCGGATCAAGTTCAAGTGCTTTATCAAAATCTTTTTTTGCGTTTTCGTAGTCTTTTAAATGCAGATATGTATAGCCTCTGTTATTATATGCACCTGCATAATCCGGCTTCAATTCAATTACTTTTGAATAGTCCTCTAAAGCTTTGTCATACTGTTTCATTTCGGAATAAGTATAGCCACGATTAAAAAATGCCTCAGAAAAATCCTGCTTCAATTCAATTGCTTTTGTGAAGTCAGCTAATGCTTTGTCATATTGTTTTAATTCGTCATATGTACCGCCACGATTATTATATGCCTCTGCAAAATCCTGCTTCAATTCAATTGCTTTTGAATAGTCCTCTAAAGCTTTGTCATACTGTTTCATTTCGGAATAAGTATAGCCACGATTAT
>JAFPLH010000037.1 GCA_017402845.1 Clostridia bacterium | reverse complement strand
TCAGATGTGCCGTAGATTTAGTCGGCAGATTGTACAATAAATCCGCAGGAATACTGACGTATTTCAAGGATTTATTGTGCAAGATGACGGCTGAAGATACGGTGCAGATGAGCGGCAAGAGGTTTTTAGAGGTGCCCTAAATATTTGTTATAGCATTTACTTTATATTGGTTTTTGCACAGCCTGAATTGCTAATTAATTTAAAGCTGCCAACGCTCTTTGACCTATATCCTTACGGCAGTATGCATTTTCAAAAGTAATATTCGTAACGTTTTTGTATGCGTCTGCAATTGCCTGCTCTAAGGTATCAGCAGCTGCAACTACATTGAGCACACGTCCGCCGTTTGTCAAAAGCTTTCCGCCTTCAAGCTTTGCACCTGCTATATAAAAATCTGCGTTATCATCAAGATTTCCTATCGAAATTTCAAAGCCCTTTTTGTAAGCCTTCGGATAACCATTTGAAGCAAGTACAACACAGCAAGCACTCTTATCTGCAAACTTGACCTCGATTTCGTCAAGTCTTTCTTCTGCGGTTGCGATCATAATTTCAAGCAGATCGCTCTCCAGAAGCGGCAGTACTACCTGTGTTTCGGGATCGCCAAAACGACAGTTATACTCAATTACCTTTGGTCCGTTTTCAGTTATCATCAGACCGAAATACAAACAGCCTTTAAACGGACGGTCAAGTGAACTCATTGCCTTTACTGTCGGCAAAAAGATTTTCTCCATACATTCTTTAGCCACGTCCTGTGTATAATACGGATTCGGCGCAACAGTACCCATACCGCCTGTATTCAAGCCCTTATCGCCGTCTAAAGCTCGTTTATGGTCCATACTTGAAACCATTGGTATTACCGTTTTACCGTCTGTGAATGAAAGAACAGAAACCTCCGGACCTGTTAAAAACTCCTCTATAACAACTCTGCTTCCGCTTTCACCGAAAACCTTATCCTGCATCATAGAGCGAACAGCGTTTTCAGCGTCCTGTCTTGTTTCGGCAATAATAACGCCCTTACCCAAAGCAAGACCGTCAGCTTTTATTACCGTAGGTATGGGAGCTGTTTTTACATACTCCAGAGCCTTGTCAATATTATCAAACACCTCATATTCTGCGGTGGGAATACCGAATTTCTTCATAAGATTTTTAGAGAAAACCTTACTGCCCTCGATAATTGCGGCATTGGCTTTAGGTCCGAAGCACTTTATTCCTGCGCCCTCAAGTGCGTCAACAGCACCGAGTACAAGCGGATCATCAGGAGCAACAACAGCAAAGTCTATTTTGTTTTCCTTTGCAAACTCCACGATCTTTGGAATATCAGTAGCACCGATATTTACGCATTGTGCGTCTGCTGCTATACCGCCGTTTCCGGGCAGAGCGTATATTGTATTTACACTTTTGCTTTTCTTTAATGCCTTGATAATAGCGTGTTCACGTCCGCCGCCGCCTACTACCATTATTTTCATAGCAATGACCTCCGTTTTTTTCATCATACATATTTATTGTATCGTATAAACATATATTTCGTCAAGAACCAATTAACACAAATACCGCACAAAAGCAATGACAAATCCGAAAATTGAATTTGTCAGAGCAATGTGCGGTCAATTAATGTATTATCAGTGATGGAACAATCTCATCTTAGTAAATACCATAGCCATATTGTAGTTGTTGCAGGCTTCAATTACGTTATCATCACGAATAGAGCCGCCCGGCTGTGCAATATAAGAAACACCGCTTCTTCTTGCACGTTCGATATTATCTCCAAATGGGAAGAAAGCGTCACTGCCCAAAGCAACACCCGTAATAGTTGAAAGATATGCTTTCTTTTCTTCACGAGTAAGCGGAGCCGGCTTTGTTTTGAAGTAGTTTTGCCAGATACCCTCTGCGAGTACGTCTTCATCGTCATCAGAGATATAAACATCAATAACGTTATCTCTGTCAGGTCTGCCGAGTGTATCGAGGAAAGGCAGATTCAAAACCTTCTCGTGCTGACGAAGGTGCCAAATATCTGCTTTATTGCCTGCAAGGCGTGTGCAGTGTATTCTTGACTGCTGACCTGCGCCAACACCTATTGCCTGACCGTCAACGGCATAGCAAACGGAGTTAGACTGTGTGTATTTAAGAGTGATAAGAGCTATGATAAGGTCAATTTTTGACTCGTCGGGAATTTCTTTATTCTCTGTAACGATATTCTGCAAAAGCTCGTTGTTTATCTTGAACTCGTTTCTGCCCTGCTCAAATGTAATTCCGTAGACCTGCTTACGCTCAATGGGATCGGGAGTATAGTTCTCGTCTATCTTGACAATGTTGTAATTGCCCTTCTTCTTAGACTTTAATATCTCCAATGCCTCATCTGTATAACCGGGAGCAATAATACCGTCGGATACTTCTCTTTTGATGATAGTTGCTGTTGTAACGTCGCAAACGTCGCTCAATGCTATCCAATCGCCAAATGACGACATTCTGTCTGTGCCTCTTGCTCTTGCATAAGCACAAGCAAGCGGAGAATCGTCAAGACCTTCTATATCGTCAACAAAGCAAGCTTTTTTAAGCTTATCGGGCAGCTTTCTGCCAACTGCGGCAGAAGTAGGGCTTACGTGCTTAAATGAAGCAGCAGCACACAAGCCTGTTGCTTCTTTTATCTCTTTAACAAGCTGATAGCTGTTGAAAGCGTCAAGAAAGTTTATATAACCGGGTTTGCCGTTTAATATCTCTATCGGCAGATCGCTGCCGTTTGACATAAAGATCTTTGACGGCTTCTGATTAGGGTTACAGCCGTATTTAAGTTCAAATTCTTTCATTTTCTTTATTCCTTTCGGTTGATTTTATAGATCAACGATTATTCTTTATCCAGCCTATAATAATTCATTGTAACAATTTCGGGCTTGATCTTGGATTGTGCGCGTTCTGCACTCTTTACAAATTTAAAGCCGCTTTTCTCGATCACTCGATTACTTCCGATATTCTCTTTAATTGCGGATATGAATATAGTTTTATACCCTGCATTAAACAGCTCGTCAATAACTGCTTTGCAAGCCTCGGTCATATAACCGTTGCCCCAGAACCTTTCGCCCGAACAGTAGCCTATTTCGGGGCAGCCGTCTTTGAACTTCACAACGTCGATCATACCCATAAGCGTATTGTCGCTTTTACGCACTATACCCCAGCGGTAACAATCGTCCTGCTCATACTGCGGCAGTATATACGACAAAAACGCTTTTGTATCTTCAACGCTTCTGTGTGCGCTCCACTGAAGATACTCCGAGACCTTTTCGCTGCTTGTCCAGTTGTCGAACATTGTTTGTGCGTCGCTCTCCTTTACCCTGCGAAGATAAAGTCTTTCTGTTTCAAGCTCTCTCATACTGTCACCATTTATACTTTAAGTTCCGAAGTGATATTGTCTGTATAATGTCTGTCAAGAACGGGCTTTACTTCATTCTCGATAAACTCGTTCACCTGCGATACGCTTCTGCCTACGTACAAAATAGGATCAAGCTCGCTTATGATCTCCTCTTTTGTAACGGGGAATGCGTCGTCTGCGGCAATACGGTCTATAAGATCGTTTACGCCGTCCTCTCGCTTAACTCTTGCTGCGGCTGCGTGGCTGTGCTGACGCAAAAGCTCGTGCAGCTCTTGACGGTTGCCGCCGTTTTTAACAGCTTTCATCATAATGTTTTCAGTTGCCATAAACGGCAGCTTATCCATAACTCGTCTTGTGATGACCTTATCGTTTACAACGATATCGCTTGTGATATTGATATAAATATTAAGTATAGAGTCAACAGCAAGAAAAGCTTCTGCAACAGAAATTCTCTTGTTTGCGCTGTCGTCGAGAGTTCTCTCAAACCACTGTGTACCTGCTGTAAGTGCGGGATTCAAAGAATCTGTTATAACATATCTTGCAAGAGAAGAAATTCTTTCGCTTCTCATGGGGTTGCGCTTATACGGCATAGCAGAAGAACCGATCTGCTTTTTCTCAAAGGGTTCTTCCATTTCTTCAAACGACTGCAAAATGCGCATATCGTTAGAGAATTTATAAGCGCTCTGTGCAAAGCCCGAAAGAACGGCGAGAAAATAAGCGTCAACCTTTCTTGAATATGTCTGACCTGATACAGCGGCGCACTTGTCAAAGCCTAAATCCTTTGCGATAAGGTTTTCAACGGCTTTTACCTTTTCTTCGTCGCCGCCGAAAAGCTCCATAAAGCTTGCCTGTGTGCCTGTTGTACCCTTAGAGCCTAAAAGCTTGAGATTCGATAACTGGTACTCTAAGTTCTCGATATCGGAAATAAGCTCATACATCCAGAGTGTTGCTCTTTTGCCCGCTGTGGTAAGCTGTGCAGGCTGAAGATGTGTATATGCAAGGCACGGCAAAGCCTTATATTTGTCGGCGAAATCAGAAAGATTCTTTATTACCTGCGCTGCCTTTTTGAGTACGATCTCAGACGCTTCCTTTAAAATGATAACGTCTGTATTATCGCCTACATAGCATGATGTTGCGCCCAGATGAATTATCGGCTCTGCCTTCGGGCACTGTTTACCGTATGCGTAAACGTGCGACATAACGTCATGACGAACCTCTTTTTCTCTTGCCTCTGCTGTTTCAAAATCTACTATATCTCTGTATTTTTCAAGCTCTGCGATCTGCTCGTCGGTAATGTCAAGTCCCATTTTCTGCTCTGCCTTAGCCAAAGCGATCCAAAGCTTATGCCATGTGGTAAACTTAAATTCTTCCGAAAAAATATACTGCATTTCTTCGCTTGCATATCTTGTCGAAAAAGGAGAAATGTATTTCTCTTTATTGGCTGCCATTGTCAAACCGTTCCTTTCGTTTTATTAGTGTGAAAGATTTAAAATTTGAAATTTAATATTTTTAAAGACTGTGCCAAAAGTAATGCTTATTTTGTTTTATCGCTCTCAAGCTTTGTTGCGCCGCCTTGGTGCGGCGGGGCGACTTTAGCTCAAAACGGTACTTAGGGGCATTTTCTGCCAAAATGCCCCTCTTTCAAAAACAGTCGTTTAGACTGTTTTTGAAATTCACCCCTGAAAGGGCTTTCTCCAGCCTCCGGCGGGCGTGGCTCTGCCCCCTGCACCCTGCAAGCCTTTTGAAAAAGGCTTGACCGAAAACTTAATTTCGTTGGTGAAAATTCCAACTTTAAACGTGAGCTATTAATTTTCGTTTTAAAAATCGCCTGCCGAATTACGAATTCTTATTTATCATTCTGTTCTCTGTTTTTCCTGTTTCAAGATCAATATATCTTACATAAATAGAGATCTTATTCTGCTCGTTGAGATTTGTCCAGATATTCTCCAGAAACTCGTCGATAGAATCGGGAATCATTACTCTTTCAGGCTCACCCATGAATGTGGGTATCGGATTTCCGTCTGTCACATACGTATGAATAAAGTGTCCTACACCGTTCAGAGAGTTGTAAGAGAAAGTATAACGGCTGCACTCGCTGCCCTCTACATCGGCACTTTTGAGAATACTCATCTTATAAGTAAACTTCTCGCCGAATGTCATCATACCGCTTATTCTCGGAGTCCAGTTCGGGCCGTCGGGTTCAAAGCAGCGTGTATCGAGAGCCGCCTCAAAGCTTTTGCCCTCGCTTACAAAATCGTATATTGTATCGGTCTGATCGCCGTTTGTTACAATAAGGTTGTTTCCTGTTTTCTTAATGGGAGAATATATGATAAGCGAGGGATCTTCAACCTTAGACGAGTCAAACGGGTGTATGATGACCTCGTCGCCGTTCTCTACAAAAATGCGGTTGCGGCTGTTTTCGCTTCTGCCCATAATAAAGTAAGCTGTTACAGCCTTTTTTCCGTCTGCACTCTTGCCTATAACAATACCTCTGCCAACATAAGGGTTGCCGTTTATAAGCTTTCCTATATCATAAGTTTGATAAACGTTCATTTTTTTAACTCCTTTATTTCTCTGCTCACCTTTTCAACAGCCTGCGGAAGTATTATCCACTCGGCATTGACCATAACTCTTTTTTGCAGCACTTCCGGAGTATCCCCTTCTTCAACGGCAACAGCCTTTTGCATGATTATTTCGCCGCCGTCGGGAATCTCGTTTACAAAGTGTACAGTAGCGCCTGTAATTTTCACGCCGTATTCAAGGGCTGCCTTGTGTACATTCAAGCCGTAATACCCCTTGCCGCAAAATGACGGTATAAGCGACGGGTGAATGTTTATTATGCGTTTGAGATATTTTGCTGTGAAGCTTTCGCTCAGAATACACATAAAGCCTGCGAGTACAATAAGATCAATGTCATTTTCTGCTATAAGGTCATTGAGTTTATCTTCAAATTCCTTTTGTGTACCACATTCCTTTCGGGGTACAACAGCGTATTTAATGCCCGCCTTTTTTGCACGTTCAAGTGCATAAGCCTCAGGATTATTCGAGATCACAAGCGATATTTCACCGCTTGTGATAACGCCGCTTTTCTGCTTGTCAATAAGCGCCTGCAAATTAGTTCCGCCGCCCGACACAAAAACGGCTATTTTTATTTTATCGTCACTCAAACCGTTCACCGCCCGAAATTATTCGATTATAACGCCGTCGTCACTCTTTACGACTTCGCCCAAAGCATAAGCGTCCTCGCCGTTTGCTTTGAGTACCTCCAAAGCCTTTTCTGCGTCATTTTTATCTACAACAGCGATCATTCCAACGCCCATATTAAAGGTATTGAACATATCGCGTTCGGGAATATTTCCCTTTTCTGCGATAAGCTTAAATATCGGCAGCACCTTTACATCTGCCTTTTTAATCTTTGCGCTGTAACCGTCGGGCAAGCTTCTCGGAATATTCTCATAGAATCCGCCGCCCGTAATATGCGATACTGCTTTTACGGTAACCTCGTCAAACAAAGCAAGCATAGGCTTTACGTATATCTTGGTAGGTGTGAGAAGTGTTTCGCCAACAGACTTACCGCCCAGCTGCGAAACAGGCGACTTAATGTCTGCACTTTCAACGTCAAACACCTTTCTTACAAGAGAAAAACCGTTTGAATGTACACCGCTTGACGGTAAAGCTATAATAACGTCTCCCTCTTTGACAGAGGCTTTGTCGAGTATCTTCTTCTTATCTACAACACCTACTGAGAAGCCTGCGAGATCGTACTCATCAACGGGATAAAAACCGGGCATTTCTGCTGTTTCGCCGCCGATAAGAGCGCAGCCTGACTGTACGCAGCCCTCTGCAACGCCCTTAACAATAGCCTCTATTCTTTCGGGAACATTTTTTCCGCAGGCTATATAGTCAAGGAAAAACTGAGGTTTAGCACCGCAGCAGATAATATCGTTTACGCACATAGCAACGCAGTCTATACCGACTGTGTCGTGCTTATCCATAAGAAAAGCGATTTTCAGCTTTGTGCCTACACAGTCTGTACCGCTTACAAGCACGGGCTTTTCGATATTTGTCATATCAAGCTCAAACAAGCCGCCAAATCCTCCGATATCGGAAACAACACCGCTTGTCATTGTGCGGGCAATATGACTTTTCATAAGTTCAACAGCCTTATACCCGGCAGTAATATCAACACCGGCGGCTTTATAGCTTTCGCTGCAACTTTTCATTTGTATCACCTTTCTTGAATATTATTTTTAGGGAAGTTCGGTTTCAAATCTGTTTTTTACATTTCCGTCGGGAACGTCTGTTTTATATTTTCCGTCGAAGCAAGCGCAGCACAAGCCTTTGCAAAGCTCGTTTTCTGCAATGCTTTCAACAACATCTCTGCCGAGATAGCCGAGAGAATCAGCGCCGATTATCTCAGCTATCTCATCTATTGTATGCTTACAAGCTATAAGCTTATCCTTAGAGTCGATATCAACGCCGTAATAGCATGGACTTACAAACGGCGGTGCAGATATTCTTACGTGTACCTCTTTAGCTCCTGCCTCTCTGACGAGTCGAACTATTCTTGCACAAGTAGTACCACGAACGATAGAGTCGTCTATCATAACAACTCTTTTTCCCTTAACGACCTCTGAGATCGGGTTAAGCTTTATTTTTACCTTATCCTCTCTTGAAGCCTGACCGGGTGAAATAAAGGTTCTGCCGATATATCTGTTCTTGATGAAGCCTATTCCGTAGGGTATGCCCGAAGCTCTTGCATAACCGATAGCAGCGTCAAGACCTGAATCGGGCACGCCGATCACTATGTCTGCTTCAACAGGGTGACTCTTTGCAAGCAGCTCGCCTGCTCTTACTCTTGCGTCGTGAACGTTTCTGCCGTCAATAACAGAGTCAGGTCTTGCAAAATAGATGTACTCAAAAATACACAAAGCACCCTCTGTTTCTTCTTTGCAGTGAGTTTTGATACTCTTGATACCCTCTTTGCTGAATACAACGATCTCGCCGGGCTTGATATCTCTGATAAGCTTAGCGCCAACAGCGTCAAGAGCGCAGCTTTCAGATGCGATAATATAACGTCCGTCCTCTGTTACACCGTAGCAAAGCGGTCTGAATCCGTGGGGATCTCTAACTGCTATAAGCTTTGTGGGCGACATAATAACAAGAGAATAAGCGCCTTCAAGCTTTGTCATTGTTCTTTCTACGGCTTCTTCGATAGAATCGCACTGGAGTCTTTCTTTTGTGATCTCATAAGAGATAACCTCTGTATCGCTTGTTGTGTGGAAGATAAGTCCCTGAAGCTCAAGAGCTTCTCTGAGCTTTGCAGAGTTTACAAGATTACCGTTGTGAGCAAGAGCCATTCTGCCCTTAACGTGGTTTACAACGATAGGCTGAACATTTATTCTGTCGTTTGCGCCTGTTGTACCGTAGCGGCAATGACCGACAGCCATATTGCCCTCACCGAGAAGCTTTAGATTTTCGTGTGTGAATACGTCGTTTACAAGTCCTACATCTTTAAAGCACTTGATAACGCCCTTTCTATTGATAGCTATACCGCAGCCCTCTTGACCTCTGTGCTGCAAAGCAAACAAACCGTAATACACGGTTGAAGCAATGTCTGTTGTTTCAGAACAGAATACGCCAAATACGCCGCATTCTTCATGTAATTTATTTGAATCTGTTACCATATACATTTCTCCCGATACAATATTTTTTAAACGGACACTGTCCGCATATAACACGAATAACGCTCGGCTGTTAGGTCAAGCGTTATTCTAAAAAGGAATTATATTTTACTCGCCCAAAAGACGCTTCATAACCTCTTGGTATGCGTCTTCAACACCGCCCATATCACGTCTGAAGCGGTCTTTGTCAAGTTTTTCGTTTGTTATGCTGTCCCAGAAACGGCAAGTGTCGGGAGAAATTTCATCTGCAAGCACAATTGTGCCGTCGCTGAGTCTGCCGAATTCAAGCTTGAAGTCTACAAGCTCAATGTTTACCTCTTTGAGGTACTCTGTGAGTATATCATTTACCATAAACGCATACTTTGCAATTGTGTCAAGCTCCTCTTTTGTAGCATAATCCATAGCAAGGATATGATACTCGTTGACCATAGGATCACCGAGTGCGTCGTCTTTATAGCAGTATTCAAGAACAGTTTTACCAAGCTTTGTACCCTCAGCAAGACCGAGTCTTTTTGCAAGTGAGCCTGCTGCAATATTACGAACGATAACCTCAAGCGGTACGATAGATACCTTCTTAACGATTGTATCTCTGTCGCTGATCTCCTCAACAAAGTGTGTAGGTACACCCTTAGACTCTACAAGCTTCATAAGGTGGTTTGTTACTCTGTTGTTGATAACGCCCTTGCCAAGGATAGTGCCCTTTTTAAGACCGTTATTTGCAGTAGCGTCGTCTTTGTAAGATACGATACAATAATTCTCGTCGTCTGTTGCAAATACCTTCTTTGCCTTGCCTTCATACATCTGAACTGTCTTTTCCATAGCTTTTTCCTCCGATTTTTTAAATAAATCTATATTTTATTATATTATCAGCCGTTATATTTTGCAGCTACTGCTCTGTCTTTTTCAAGAACAGTCTGCATAGCCTTTGCGCGAGCCATTGCAAGCTTTTCGGCAAGTGTGCTGTCTTCAACTGCAAGCACCTGCAACGCAAGCAATGCAGCGTTTGCCGCACCGTCTATTGCAACCGTTGCAACGGGTATACCCGAAGGCATTTGAACCGTTGACAAAAGAGCGTCAAGACCGTCAAGCGTTGATGATTTTATCGGTATTCCGATAACGGGCAACGTTGTATTTGCTGCAATTGCACCTGCAAGGTGTGCAGCCTTGCCGGCAGCGGCAATAATTGCTCCGAAACCGTTTTCTCTTGCGTTCACCGAAAAATCTCTTGCCTCAACGGGTGTTCTGTGTGCGGAAAATACGTGTACCTCAAAGGGAACCTCGTATTCCTTCAGCACGTCAAGAGCCTTTTCAACAACAGGCAGATCGCTGTCGCTGCCCATTATAACTGCAATTTTCTTCATAAATAAGATAGCCTCCCCATACTGCCCCGCCGCTGAAAAAAAATACAGTCCTACCATACAAGTAGGACTGCTCGGACGGTCGGCATTACTGTACCTTTTTGAATTTTTTTGCCAATAAAGGATGACGGTATTTTTACACACCTGCATCCGCCGGCTACAAAAAGTCTTACCCGAAATAATTTTAACATTACAATTCGTTTTTGTCAACGCTTTTCATATACTTCACGAAAAAAACAAAGTCTAAAAAAACATAATTGACAACACAAAATTTCAATCAAATTATACAACCGTTAAAATATAAATCAATAAAAGAATTATCATATCAGATGATATCGGCAATTTCGTAAATTAGCTTTTCCGATTTTTCCCAGCCAAGACAAGGATCGGTAATAGATTTTCCGTATACAGACTCCTCTGCCTTCTGGCAGCCGTCCTCTATATAGCTTTCTATCATAAGTCCCTTAACAAGCTTTCTTATATCATTATTCTGATGTATACTATGAATAACATCTTTGCTTATTCTTATCTGTTCGAGGTACTGCTTACCGGAATTTGCGTGGTTTGTGTCTATGATAACAGCCGGATTTTTAAGGTTACGCTTGCCGTATTCATCATAAAGCGAACGGAGGTCTTCATAATGATAGTTTGAAACACAATGACCATTTGAGTGTATATATCCTCTTAAGATAGCATGTGCAAGCGGATTGCCCATACTTTCAACCTCCCAGCCCCTATAAATAAAGGTGTGCCCCGACTGTGCTGCAAGCACTGAATTGAGCATTACCGAAATATCTCCGCCGGTTGGATTTTTCATACCTACGGGAACTTCTATACCGCTTGCTGTAAGTCTGTGCTGCTGATTTTCGACTGAACGAGCTCCGACTGCAACATAAGATAGCAGGTCAGACAAATATCTATGATTATCGGGATAAAGCATTTCATCGGCACTTGTAAGCCCTGTTTCGACAAGCACTCTCAGGTGAAGCTTTCTGATCTTAGTAACGCCTTTAAGCATATCTGAATCGGTCAGCGGATCGGGCTGATGAAGCATACCCTTATATCCTGCTCCTGTGGTTCTCGGCTTATTTGTATAAATTCTCGGAATAAGAATGAGCTTATCCTTGACCTGCTCCTGAACCTTTGCAAGTCTTGTAACATAGTCCATAACAGAGCCTTCATAATCGGCGGAGCATGGACCTATGATAAGCAAAAACTTATCTGATTCTCCTGTGAATACCTTTCTTATCGCCTCATCACGTACTTGTTTGATCCGACTCATTTCTTCGGTAAGCGGATACATCTCTTTAAGCTCCTTTGGGATAGGCAGCTTGCGTTTGAATGTACAATTTTTCATGACAATTTGACCTCCATAAACTATTTTTGACAAAACAAAAAAACCGATATTTGCGTGTGCAAACATCGGTTAAAAGACTAAATAAAACTAATTTTTATCATTATTTTTTATTCAGAGATTTAAGAGAATTTGCGCACGACAAGCAAACCGGAATCATAATAACCCCAGCTTCTAAAGTAAAAGTATGAATATGTAAAGTTATTCATGGTTTTACTCATAACAGTCGTACACCTTTCTTATTAAATCGAGTATATTATAACAAATGAAATAACAAATGTCAATATGTTTTTTGATTTATTGCTTTAAATCGAAAAAATTTTATTAGGGAAACACTGATTAAATCGAGTGCCCGTATCGCTTAGAATTTTTCAGGCAAATTGTGCGAAAATAACCCGGCAATACTGACGTATTTCAAGGGAATTTTGTGTGCTATGACGGAAAATATGCACGCAGATTTGCAGCTGACGTCAGGCGGTCTTTGTGCGGTGTTGCCTTAGATCATTCCTCTGAAAAATCGGTATCCAATGCGATCTGAAGTTTATATTCAGGAAAGCTTTTCTGAACATCATTAATTATATGATTATATGTCTCCCGTCGATATAGAGCCAAACAGTTCAAGAGCCGTGATCGTTTGTTCGCGTGCAATATGATATTATTCTTCTTATACTCTGACGCGCGCGTGCCCAAAAGAGTAATTCGGACTGCTATTCAGTGAGTTAGGGCAATATCTTGAATATATCTTACTTACTGCATTAATGTTCGGAGTACAGTAAGAATTTTCTTCTCCTTCCTGCACACCTGCACTTGAGAAATACCGAGAATATCGGCTGTCTGCGTCTGAGTCAAGCCCTTGAAATACCTCAGTTCAATAAGTCTTTTATCCTCGTCGGGCAAGCTATCGAGCGCCTTTTCAAGGCTTATTCTCTCGGTTATGCTCTCCTCCTCTGATTCTACGGGTATATCTATCGGGGTACTGTCCTCGCCGTCACGATCGTCTGCACTAAGCGACAAAGGCGCGCGGCATGCGCAAAAAGCCTGAGATACGATATCTTCGTCTACACCTAACCTCTCAGCTATCTGCGTAATAGTAGGAGATTCACCGAAGGCGCTTGCGTACTCCTCAGATATGCGCGCAGCTTTTATATACACCTCTTTAAGAGTTCTGCTGACCTTTACAACGCCGCTTTTGCGAAACAGGCTTTTTATCTCGCCCATGATAAGCGGTACTGCATACGTAGAAAAACAAAGACCTCTGCTTTCGTCAAATCTGTCGGCGGCTTTTATAAGACCTAAGCACCCTGCGCCGAAAAGATCGTCATATTCTATTCCTCTGCCCCTGAAACGATTTGCAATGCTATGAACAAGCCCTATATTTTCAAGGGTTGTTTCGTCACGAGTTTTTGTCGGCAATCTGAGCCCTGCTCCGCCTGATTATGTATTTTTCCATAGTTACCGTAGTGCCGCAATTCACCTTTGAGGTAACCTTCAAGCTGTCTGTAAAGCTCTGCATTACTGCAAAGCCGAGTCCTGCACGCTCGCCGCCAACGGTTGAAAACAGCGGCTCCATAGCTTGCTGTACGTCTGCAATACCCTTGCCCTTATCCTTAACTTTAATAGACACCTTGCCGTTATCGTATATTTTCACATTTACCGTTACACTCCCCTCGCCGTACTCGTAGCCGTGTATTATTGCATTGGTCACAGCCTCTGAAACTGCCGTTTTTATGTCTGCAAGCTCGCCTATTGTAGGATCAAGCGGCAGTACAAAAGCGCTGACAGCCGCCCTTGCAAAGTTTTCGTTCATACTTTTGCTTGCGAATGTAAGAGTCATTTCGTTTAAAAGCTCCATTGTTATCACCTCATTTTCAGCCTGTAATACTTCTCACACCGGAAAGCGCAATTATTTTTTCTATATTCGGCGGTATGTTTTCAAGCCGTACCTTTCCCCCAAGCAAAGACATCATTCGACATCTGCCCATTATCAAGCCGATACCTGAGCTATCCATAAATCTGACCTTTGAGAAGTCGAGAGTCAATATTCTCGGCTTTTGCATTTCGGCTTCGCCGTCAATTGTTTCACGCATTAGTCTTGCGGTATGGTGGTCTATCTCACCGCCGAGATATGCGATAAGCACACCATTTTTAAAAGCAGTTTTTACAGTCATAACAAACACCCCCGAGGTTAATTCAGAATTCGGAATGCGGAATTATTGTATGCAGCAGTGTACAGAAAGCTTTAACCATAAGCATAACACCGTAAAAAATATTACTATGCTGTAAAGTTTTATTTTTACCGAACTGCGGTAATTACGAATTACGCATTCCGAATTCCGCATTAAAAAAGAGCAACGCTTTACCAAATTATAAAGCATTGCTCTCAAATAATTACTCGTATTTTGTTGTGCTTAATTTCTTTTTTTTCTCAGATATGCTCCCTTTGGTATCTCAACATCTGTCTTTAAATAGAGCTTTTCCATAGCGTGTGGAGCGCTTTCCTTTTCTTCGCCGTACTCGTTCTTTATCTGCTTTGCACAAACCTCGAACGATCTTCCCGACGGTGGGAGTACGTCAAGAATATCGCCCTTATAGAACTTGTTTCTCTGAGTAATAGTATTATACTCCTCGCCGCTTTCCTCACAGACAGCAGCAACGTCATATTCTCTGATATAACCGCCGCTGCCCGTCACCTGTCCCGGCTCGTGACCGAAGAAAAAGCCTGTATTGTATTCACGGTGACTCACTTTATTGACCTCGGCTTTTATCCACGGCGCAAGAGTGTAAGCGCTGCCCATACGCTCATAATCACGCACAGCGCTGCTGTATGCATTTGTTATGACCGACGTATAATACGCTGATTTCGCTCTGCCCTCGATTTTAAGACTTGTTACGCCTGCCTCTAAAAGTTCGGGAATATGCTCTATCATGCACAGGTCTCTTGAATTATAAAGGAATGTACCCTTTTCTGTTTCTTCAACGGGGAAATACTGTCCCTCTCGATTTTCTTCGTATAAATGGTATTTCCACCTGCAAGGCTGAGCACAGTCGCCCCTGTTTGCGTCTCTGCCTGTCATATAGCTTGAAATAAGACATCTGCCGGAAAATGAAACGCACATAGCGCCGTGTACAAAGACCTCGATTTCGAGGTCATCGGGAATATTTTTTCTTATCTCTTTAATTTCCGGTATACTCAATTCTCTTGCAAGCACAACTCTTTTTGCGCCCATATTATAAAAAGCGTTTGCGGTTGCATAGTTTACTATACCTGCCTGAGTAGAAATGTGTATTTCTGCATTCGGAGCATATTTTTTTGCAAGCTCCATAACACCGATATCGGCAATAATAAAAGCGTCGGCGCCCAAAGACTGAGCCGTCTGTAAAAATTCGGGCAAAGCTGCAAGCTCGCTGCTTCTCGGCAGAGTATTGCAGGTAATGTACACTTTAACGCCCTTTGAATGTGCGTATTCAATACCCTTTGCAAGATTATCATTGTCAAAGTTTTTTGAAGCTGTTCTCATTCCGAACTGCTGCCCTGCAAGGTAAACGGCGTCAGCACCAAAATTTACTGCGGAAACAAGGCACTCCAGATCGCCGGCAGGTGAAAGGACCTCATATTTTTTGTTCATATAGTTTATCCTCTGTATTTTGTTGATACTGTTAAAGCCAATACTATTTTTTCCTGCAATAACGTATTGGCTTTAACTCATTTTAGGGCACCTCTAAAAACCTCACGCCGTCCATCTGCACCGTATCTTCAGCCGTCATATTGCACAAAAAATCTTGACATACGTCAGTATGCCGGCGATTTTAAAGTGCCGTCTGCCGACTAAATCTACGGCACATCTAAACGACGGCAGGTTTTTAGAGATGCCCTTTAAATATTTGTCTGTGTGTTCGGTCTGCTCAAAAATGAGTCTGCCGTTTTTTTCTCTCCTGATCAGCAACACTGCCGGGGACGGTTCATCATTAAGCAAACCAGTGTCTGAATTTTGAGATTCGCAATGATATAGAACAATGGTAGTCGAGTTTCATGACTGAGAAAGCTTTTCAGCAGCCTCAAAACTCAGTCCGTTATTTTCGCAATAATCTCTGATTTCTTTCTTCCGATCATCAAAAAGCTTACACATAAAATCACTCCTCTTTACTAAATGTAAGATACTGACCTTTTGAATTATATCTCACACTTGTATTCTGCGGAAAACACTTTAACACTGTCTTATCTACTAAGGCAGCACCTCACAAAGACCGCCTGTCAAAAGCTGTGAATCCGAATGAATTTTTCCGAGTTATTCCTCTGTTGTACATTGCCCTTTTTTGCATACGATATATTTTCTGAATCAACCCAACATTTCGTCAACGATCACATAAGCCTGCTCAAGCGCAGCAGCGATTTTTGAACAATCCTTAGCTCCTGCCATTGCCATTTCAGGCTTGCCGCCGCCGTTGCCGCCTGTGATCTGTGCGACCGCCTTTGCAGCCGCACCTGCTTTTACGCCCATTTTTACTGCATTCTTAGTACATGATACACAGAATGTTCCCTTGCCCTCGTTTCTGCCTGCAAGAACAACAACGCTTGTTTCGTTTTTGCTTGTTATCTTGTCGCAGATATCTCTGAGCATATCTGCCGACGCACCCTCAACTTCTCCTGCAAACACGGCAACGCCTTTAATATCCTTCTTAGACGAAAGAATATTTGCAATCATACCGCCTGCAAGCTTGTTGTTAAGCTCCTCGATTTTTCTGTCCTTCTCCTTTAGCGTTTCTGCCACCTTTTCACAACCCGATACAAGCTCCCACGGATTTGATATCTTCAGCTTTTCGGCAGATCGAGCGAGTACCGACATAGTATGCGCAAGATAATCGAGCACGCCATAACCCGTTACAGCCTCTATTCTTCTGATACCTGCGGCAGCAGAAGCCTCTGAGCGAATGTGAAAAAGTCCAAGACGTGAAGTATTGTTCACATGAGTACCGCCGCAGAATTCAACGGAGAATTCACCTGCTTTTACAACTCTTACAACATCGCCGTACTTCTCACCGAACAAAGCCATAGCGCCGAGCTTTCTTGCTTCCTCAATGGGCATTTCTGTGCTTGTTACCTCAATTGCTTCGAGTATCTTTTTGTTTACAAGCTTTTCTGTTTCGGCAATTTCCTGTGCAGTCATAGCTGAAAAATGTGTAAAGTCAAAGCGCATTTTATCATCAGATACAAGCTGACCCGCCTGCTGAACGTGTGTGCCGAGAATCTCTCTCAGTGCTGCCTGCAAAAGGTGAGCAGCAGTATGATTTCTCATAATGTTTTCACGTCTTTGAGCATTAATGCAAGCTTTAACTTTTGTGCCTACGCTTGCCATACCCTTTGTGATCTTTGCTGTATGGAATATGATAGCATTATTATTCTTTGTGGTATTAACTGCCTGCGCTGTAAAATCGTCACATACAATAGTACCCGTATCTCCGATCTGACCGCCGCTTTCTGCATAGAAAGGAGTTTCACCGAGAATTATAATGACCTCGTCGCCCTCGTAAGCTGCCTGCACACGCTCGCCGTCTTTGATGAGCGCAAGTACGCAAGTATCGCACTCGAAATCGGTATAGCCTTTAAACTCTGTCTTAGCTATATCTGAAAGGTCTGTCGAATCACTTATCCAAGCGTCTGCGCCTGCGTTTTTACGTGCGTTTCTTGCTCTCTTTTTCTGCTCTGCAAGAAGCTGTGCGAATTTTTCTTCATCAACAGTAAAGCCGTTGTCTGCGGCAATTTCCTTTGTAAGGTCTATAGGGAAGCCGTAAGTATCACTGAGCTTGAATACGTCGTCGCCGCTGATAGTTTTTGTATCAGAAGAAGCCATGATCTTTTCTAAAAGAGCCATACCCTGTTCAACTGTCTTGTTGAAGTTTTCTTCTTCTACCTTGATAAGCTTTGTTATAAACTCCTCTTTTTCTCTGAGTTCGGGATAAGCGCCCTCGTTTTCCTTTATAACTGTTGTGCAAACCTTATACAAGAACGGTTCTTTGACGCCCAACATTCTGCCGTGACGTGCAGCACGTCTGAGAAGTCTGCGCAGTACGTAGCCTTTGCCCTCGTTAGACGGCATAACACCGTCGCTTATCATAAAGGTTGTAGAACGTATATGGTCTGTGATAACGCGCAAAGAAATATCGCTCTTTTCGTCTGTGCCGTACTTAACGCCTGTGATCTCGCTTATGTGCTTCATAATATTCTGAACGGTATCGACTAAGAAAAGGTTATCAACGCCCTGCATTACGCATGCAAGTCTTTCAAGTCCCATACCTGTGTCGATATTCGGATGATCGAGAGGAGTATAAGTACCCTTGCCGTCGCTGTCGAACTGAGTAAACACCAGATTCCACACTTCAACGTAACGGTCGCAGTCGCAGCCAACGGCGCAGTCGGGTTTGCCGCAGCCTTTATCCTCGCCTCTGTCGAAATATATCTCAGAGCAAGGGCCGCAAGGACCTGAACCATGCTCCCAGAAATTATCCTCTTTTCCGAGTCTGACAATATGCGAGGGTTCTACTCCTCTGTGCTTTGTCCAGATCTCGAAAGCTTCTTCGTCGTTTTCATAGATAGATACATAGAGCTTTTCTTTAGGCATTTTCAGAACCTCTGTAAAGAATTCCCATGCCCATGTGGCAGCGTCCTCTTTGAAGTAATCACCGAAAGAGAAGTTTCCGAGCATTTCAAAGTAAGTGCCGTGACGCGCGGTAATACCAACACGCTCGATATCGGGAGTTCTGATACACTTCTGACAAGTGGTAACTCTCTTGCGAGGCGGTGTTACCTCGCCTGTAAAGTACTTTTTCATAGGCGCCATACCCGAATTGATAAGCAAAAGGCTTGTATCGTCCTTCGGGGGAACAAGCGAAAAGCTTTTCAAGCGCAAATGACCTTTTGACTCAAAAAATGATAAAAATTTCTCTCTGAGTTCGTTTAAACCTGTCCATTCCATAACAATAATCTCTCCTTAATAAATAAAAAGCCCCTAAAGCCGAACACGCTTTAAGGGACGATATAATTACCGCGGTACCACCCTGATTATGTGCAAACAAAAATTATTGCACATCACTCTTTTTCTTTAACGCAGAAATACGCTGTATTCGTCACACAGAGGCTCCGAGGTGGCTGCCGCAGGTTGTGTCGAAAGCTTGCACCGAACGCTTTCTCTCTGAGGGCATAACTTTTGCGGCTCTTCTCTTCTCAGCCCGATCAATATGAATTATATAACTATTAAGAGAAAAAGTCAATATTTATTTTTGTACTCAAACATAATAAAAACGGAGCTTTGCTGCGTGGGCGCTAAGGTATTTGTGGGACTATTGTACCATATTAAAAAATTTTAGGTTTAATTGTGTACAGCCGCGTAATTGCCTGAGGACGCTTGACTGAAAACTTTGATTTTTTATTTATGATGTATACATTCAATTGTTCACTTCGCATTAGTGGCATAATTAACAAGATTAATATACATATTTTTGGTTTTTCTCTGTTTTTTTACTTGTATTACTTATTTGGTTTATGCTATAATTTTAAAGTCTATAAGTATCTTTTAATACTTTAAATATATAGACTCACAGAATAAAAAAGGCGGTGACAAATATGTCTGCAAAAGTGCAGCTTTTAAACTACACCCCAAACCCTGAACAAACAGTTGCAATGTCTGCAAAGCTTTGCTACTCAAAAAGTGATATTGATGATGTTAAAAACGATCTCACCGAAGAAAAAACAGCGTCCTTTCTTAATATGCTGTCCTCCTTCGGTCATCAGAGTCCAATTGAACACGTAACCTTTACTTTCGGTATTGAGGGAATTTCTCGTGCCTGCTCTCATCAGCTTGTTAGACACAGAATAGCGTCTTACAGCCAGCAGTCACAAAGATACGTTGACGGTACTTCATTTGAATTTGTAACTCCGCCCGAAATAGCTAAAAATCCCGATATTGCCGACAAGTATATTGAGGCTCTCGAAACAGAATCAAGGCTTTATGCCGAAATTCGCAACGCACTTATAGTACAAAAAATAAAAGAGTACGTACAATCAGACGGTGACGCCGAATTAGCGTTAGGCGATCTTTCTATCAAAACAGACGAGGAGATCACCGATATTTTCAAGGAGTACGACAAAAAGCGTTTTTCTGCATTTGAAAAGCTCGCAAACGAGGACGCTCGCTTTATTCTCCCCAATGCCTGCACAACAAAAATAATATGTACGTTCAACGCAAGAAGCCTTTACAATTTCTTTGAACACCGCTGCTGCAATCGTGCCCAGTGGGAAATAAGAGATGTTGCCCGACAAATGCTCATACTTGTAAAGCAAGTCGCTCCGATCTTGTTTGCAAAGGCAGGTCCGCCGTGTCTTTACGGTGCTTGCCCCGAAGGTAAAATGTCGTGCGGAAAGGCTAAAGAGGTACGCCGTGAATTCGGCGCTGCCACAGAATATAAGGAATAATTATTGATGAACAAAAACAATAAAAGCGGTAAGCTTATAGTTATAGAAGGACTTGACGGCAGCGGAAAAGCCACTCAGACTAAGCTTTTATGCGACAGATTAAGTAAGCTTGACATTGAATACACAAAAATGAGCTTTCCCAATTACGAAAGCCCTTCATCTGCATTAGTGAAAATGTATCTTGGCGGCGAGCTTGGCACTTCTGCCGACGACGTAAACCCATACGCTGCCTCGGTATTCTATGCCGCCGACAGGTGCGCAACCTTTATTAAGGAGTATAAGCACGATTACGAAAACGGCAGACTTTTTATCTCAGACAGATATTCTACCTCAAACGCTATTTATCAGACAAGCAAGCTGCCTAAAGAAGATTGGGACAGCTTTCTGCTCTGGCTTGAAGATCTGGAGTACAATAAATTAGAAGTACCAAAACCCGATCTTGTTATATATCTTGATATGTCGGTAGCTGTTTCTCAGAAGCTTATGCTCCAAAGGTATAACGGCGACGAAACAAAAAAGGATATTCACGAAAAAAATATAAAGTTTTTGAAAAAGTGCAGAAAAACAGCAATTTATACCGCCGAAAAGCTCGGCTGGAAAATCGTATATTGTGATAACGGTATTTCACCGAGAAGTATTGAGGATATCTCAAATGAGATCCGCACGCTTGCACAAAGTATAATATCAGATCAATAACTGCTTTCTCAGAACATGTAATTTTGAAAGGAATGAAATATATGGTATACGTATTTTTAGCAGACGGTTTTGAAGAAACCGAGGCTCTTGTACCCGTTGATATACTGCGCCGCTGCGGTGTAGATGTTGTAACAGTCGGCGTAGGCAAAAAAACCGTTACAAGCTCGCATAAAATCCCCGTAATTGCAGATATTACAGACACACAGGCAACTACAGGCAACTTGCATGCCGTTATTCTTCCCGGCGGTATGCCCGGCACGCTCAACCTTGAAAAATCAGAGATAGTTCAAGGCTTTATCGACTATGCAAGCGAAAATGATTTGTATATATGCGCTATTTGCGCCGCACCCTCTATTCTCGGACATAAGAATTTGCTTAATAATAAAGATGCCGTTTGTTTCCCCGGCTTTGAAAAAGACCTTTACGGCGCAAAGCTGAGCAGCAAATTCGCTGTTGCCGACGGCAATATTATTACGGCTAAAGGTGCAGGCGCCGCTATGGAATTTGGTTTTCTTATAGCCGCTAAGCTTTGCGGAGAGGATATCGCAAATAAAACAAGGAAGTCTATGCAATGCCCGTAAATAACGATATTCGCCGCATAAAATCAGAGCTGCGGCAGGGGTACAAAACAAAACGAGCCGATATGTCCGAGAAAATCAAGCTCGAAATGGACTCCGAAATTCAAAGCAGACTTCTTACCTTAAGACAGTATATGAAGTGTAAAACCCTTTTCACCTATGTTTCAAAGGATATGGAGGTAGACACCTTTGCAATTATCCGTGCGGCATGGGCAAACGGAAAAGCCGTTGCCGTGCCGAGATGTGTTCCGCAAACACGTGAAATGGAGTTTTACTACATAAAGAATACAGACGATCTTGCACCGGGCGCTTTCGGAGTGTATGAACCCATTCCCGAAAGATGTACTCTTGTTACCGATTTTTCTTCGGGACTTTGCATTGTTCCCGGTTTAAGCTTTGACGCAGAGGGCTACCGCTTAGGGTATGGAAAAGGTTATTACGACAGATTTTTGTCGGTATTCGGCGGCGATACCGTAGGACTTTGTTACAGCAATTGTATAAAATGGACTCTCCCTCACGGATATTACGATCGCCCCGTTGATGTGATAGTTACAGACAGATATATTAGACGCACAAGCAAAAAATAAGGAAAGAAAGGAAAACTGTTGATATGAGTGACGAACTGCAGCAAAATGATGAGCAGAGCAGAAAAAGATTCTCCGGCAGCAGACAGAAAAAAGTTGAAAACTTTAATCTTAACATAGACTTCTTAAACGACAATAACGACGACATCTTCCAGCCTGCTGACACCGACAGCGATATTCTTGATGTCGATCTCAAGGACGATGAAAATTTTATTCCCCCTAAAAGAACAACAGACAAAGAATATGACGAACAGGCTATTGACGAAGAAAAACAGCGCCGCCGTGCTTTAAGAGAAGAAAAAAAACGCAAAAAGAAAAAAGCAAAAAAGAACGGCTGTGTTTTCAGAGTAGTCTGGCTTGTAATGGTACTGATACTCGGCGTATTTTTGGCAGAGTTTTTGCTTGTGGGTATTAACGATCTCTTAGGCCGCAACCGCGGCGACGAAGAAAACATAATCATTAAGATTCCTGAAAATGCAGACCTTGACGAGGTAACAAAGATCTTGTCTGACAACGGAGTTATAAGCAACGCCAATTATTTCAAGCTTTACGCAAAGATCACAAAACACGGCTATAAGTATACTCAGGGTTCATACGAGATAAAAAATAATCTGGACTACGAGGCAATTATAAACTATCTGCAATCCAACGCAAACAGAGTTGATACCGTAAGTCTTCAGTTTACAGAGGGTATGACCGTACTTGAAATTGCTGACAAGCTTGCTGAAAACAATGTATGCAGCAAGGATTATTTCCTTGAGCTTTGTAATTCAAACGAGTTTGACGAGGACTTCACTTTCCTGAATAACGGCAGAAAGAATGTATCTAACGTATACTACAAGCTTGAAGGTTATCTGTTCCCTGATACGTATGAATTCTATCAGGGCGAGAGTGCAAAGACGACGATCTACCGTTTCTTAAACAACTACGAAACACGTCTTTACTACACAAAGCAAAGAATAGAGATCAAAGAGGATACAGACGAGTACGCCTACTATTACGAAGAAGAACAAGAAACAGATACAGATAAGAGAAAGACAAAGAAATATGAAAAGCTCACCATTGAAGAACAGGCGAAAAAGCAGGGCATGACAATGGACGAGGTAATGATACTTGCGTCTATGATACAAGCCGAGGCTGCAAACAGAGATGATATGTATAAGGTATCTTCTGTATTCCACAACCGACTCGACACCTTAAAGACAGGCGGATTTACCGAGTTCGGCGAGAATATAAACGGTACTCTCGGTTCTGATCCTACTATTTACTATCCTTACAAAAAAGGCACCGCACCTGCAAACTTCAAGGGTAAATACAACACATACGAGATTCAAGGCTTGCCGGCAGGTCCTGTCTGCAACCCCGGTATGGAGGCAATTCAGGCAGCGCTTTATCCTGAAGCTTCAAACAACTATTACTTCTGCCACAAGCCGGCAACAGAGAACAGCGAAGCTGAGGCTTATTACGCTGCAACTATCGGAGATCATAACTATAATCTCTATCGTGCAGGGCTGAAAGAATAAATTCATAGCTCACAAAAAAAGTTGGATTTTTCAACAACGAATTCAAGCTTTGGCGCAAGCCTTTTTCAAAAGGCTTGCGGGGTTCAAAGGGGCAGAGCCCTTTGCCGCCGGAGGCATGCTCCAGCCCTTTTAGGGGTGAATTTCAAAAACAGTCTAAACGACTGTTTTTGAAAGAGGGGCATTTTGGCAGAAAATGCCCCTTAGTACCGTTCTACACCAAGGCGGCTCAACAAAGTTTGACAACGATAAAACAAAAACAATTCGGGCAGTACCGCTGAAAGGTACTGCCTGTTTTTTTGCTTTTCTACTGTTTTTTATAAAAAAAATTGAAATAGATATAGATTTTTATACAATAATAGTTTATAATTAATATGATACAACTATATTTTATTAAACGAACAGCATTGTTCGGTATTTTAAAAAAAGGGGGATCTCCTATGAAAAAAATACTGTGTGCATTTCTTTCAGTCACACTGGTTATTCTTTCAACAGTCTGCTGCATTTCCGCTAATGCTTACAATACAGCTGTTTGCTGTAATGCAGATCATACCTGCTGTTGCTGCTGTGAACACGACTGTAACCACTACTGCAGTCACGATCACAATGATAATACTCTGACAGAGCCGTATTCATATACAGCATATTCTCCAAGCGGTGATACTGATATAAAAGCCGGTGAATACGAGCCGTCAGAAGATGCGTCTTATACAGATTTTATTCATTTTCATGCGCTCAAAGGTCATAATATTACTCTGTATCTGTCTATTAAACAATGCCCTGATATTTCCGGTATCTGGTGCGAGATACGCCACAATCCCGCAAAGCTTCAATTTACCGGCTATGACCAATACTACCCCGATACGGTAAACACAACGGTAAATGCAGGCTTTAATATTTTCTCTATACTGTTCAGCCCTAACGGCACGAATATTACTGATGAAAAGACGATCATTTCTTTTTCGTATACTCTTATCGAGGACATTGAACAAGAGGACGCTGTTTTGTCATATACCCTCAGAGAATTGATCGACTCACATCTTCACGATATCAACTACCAATGCTTTGGATACAGAGTAGATAATAACTCTATCAACATTTACGACACCGAATCTGATACACCGCATATACATTCTCCTGTTGTACACCCTGCTGTTGAAGAAACCTGCACAACAGAGGGTTACAGCGAATGGGTTGACTGCTCAACCTGCGGCGAAGTGCTTACACCAAGACTTATAATTCCGCCGAGAGGTCATGACGACGTACTCATACTTCCGGTAGATCCGACCTGTACCACTCCCGGAAAGACCGAAGAAGTAGTATGCTCTGTATGCGGCTTTGTACTAAAGCCGGCAGAAGAAATACCGGCTTTGGGACATCTCCCGGTAACGGATCCCGCACGAGAAGCCACCTGTCAGCAAACGGGACTTACAGAGGGAAGTCACTGTTCAAGATGTAACGAGATATTGAAGGCTCAGGAGGTTTTGCCGACAGTACCTCACAAATTTGTAGACGGATATTGTATTTACTGCGGACTTGCGGAATTTGATACGCCAAACCCGATAGGCGTTTACGGTGACATAAACAATGACGGCAATATTACAGCAAGAGATGCACTTTTACTTTTACGGTATACTATCAAGCTTTACTCATTTACAACAGTGCAGGAATCTGTTGCAGATGTAAACGGTGACAACAAAGTAAATACGTCTGACGCATTACTGATACAGCGTCATTCGATAGGAATAAATACAAAATCAAAAATAGGCGATTATTGTTATTGACAATTCCTAATTGACTAAGCTGCACGCCGCAAACGTTTACATAAGCTGAATTCATACTATTAAAAACAAATAAAGGGCACCTCTAAAAACCTCACGCCGTCCATCTGCACCGTATCTTCAGCCGTCATCTTGCACAAAAAATCTTGACATACGTCAGTATGCCGGCGATTTTATTGTGCAACCTGCCGACTAAATCTGCGGCACATCTG
>JAFPLH010000005.1 GCA_017402845.1 Clostridia bacterium | reverse complement strand
TTCAGATGTGCCGTAGATTTAGTCGGCAGGTTGCACAATAAAATCGCCGGCATACTGACGTATGTCAAGATTTTTTGTGCAATATGACGGCTGAAGATACGGTGCAGATGGACGGCGTGAGGTTTTTAGAGGTGCCCTTAAATTATTTGTGATAGTATTATACATAAGGAGTGATATTATGTGCGGATTCTGCACTTGGTTTTCAGACAGTGAGTCTATATCAGATAAAAGAGAGATACTCTTAAAAATGCAAAGTACATTGTGTTTGCGTGGTCCCGATGAATACGGAGAGTATTTTTCAGAAAAAGCTGCTCTTTTGCACCGCCGTTTGACCGTCATTGATCCGCAAAACGGCAAACAGCCTATGCTTGAAAATATATCGGGAAAAGACGTTTGTCTTGTGTATAACGGAGAGCTTTATAATACTTCTGAGCTAAGAGATGAACTTTCAAAGGCAGGCTATACCTTTAACGGACATTCCGACACTGAGGTGCTGCTCAAATGCTATCTGCTTTGGGGCGATGAGTGCGTTTGCAAGCTCAACGGTATTTTTGCCTTTGCGGTTTATGATTCCCGTGAAGAAAAGCTGTTTATTGCCCGTGATCCTATCGGAGTTAAGCCGTTTTTTTATTATTTGTATGACGGCGGTATTCTTACGGCTTCTGAAATAAAAGCTCTTTTGGCAAATCCGATAGTAAAGCCGCAAATAGACGAAACAGGTCTTATGGAATTACTGTTCATAGGTCCCGGCAGAACGGGCGGCGGCGGAGTATTCAAGGGTGTAGAGGAGCTTTTGCCCGGCGAGTGTGCAGTATACAAAAACGGCAGACTTAATAAAACAAAATACTTTAAACTGAAAGCAAAGCCGCACCCGCACAATATACAGCAAACTGTTGAATACACTAAATATCTTTTGACTGACGCAATAGAAAGACAGCTTGCAAGTGATGTTCCGCTTTGTACCTTTTTGTCGGGCGGTCTTGACAGCAGTATAATATCCTGCACGGCGGCTCAGTATTATAAAAGGCAAGGGAAAAAGCTTGATACTTATTCGGTGAATTATACCGACAACAAAAAGTATTTTCAAAAAAGCCTGTTTCAGCCAAACAGTGACGAAGAATTTATTGATCTTATGGTGCGAAGTATAGGCTCACAGCACAATGAAGTTGTAATTGATAATACCGATCTGTATAACGCTTTGTTTGATTCGGTAAAGGCAAGAGATCTGCCCGGTATGGTTGATGTTGATTCCTCGCTGCTGCTTTTCTGCCGTGAGGTAAAAAAACGCTTTACCGTTGCGCTTTCGGGCGAATGTGCAGATGAACTTTTTGGCGGGTATCCGTGGTATCACAACAAAGATATTCTTTTCGAGGATTGCTTTCCGTGGTCACGTTCACAGCAGATAAGGCGGAGTATTCTCAAAAAGGGCGTGCTTCCGAGAGGTGAGGAGTACGTCAGAGAAAAATATCTGCAAACGGTCAATAGTACAGATGTACTGCCGACTGATTCACCGCTTGAAAAGCGAATGAAAGAAATGTTTATGCTTAATTTCAACTGGTTTATGCAGACGCTTTTAGACCGAAAAGACCGCTGTTCAATGTATGCAAGCTTAGAAGTAAGAGTACCTTTTTGCGATTACAGAATTGTCGAGTACGCCTACAATATGCCGTGGGAGATAAAAGCGCTCAACGGCAGAGAAAAAGGTATTGTTCGTACTGCCTTTGCTGATTCTCTGCCGAGAGAGATAATAAAGCGAAAGAAAAGCCCATACCCGAAAACGCATAATCCCATATATATGAAATTGTGCGCCGAGGGTGCGCTGAAGGTTTTGGAGAACAAAAACTTCCCGCTTGCTGATCTGCTTGACGCTGAGGGTATAAAGAGTATCATTGAATATCCCGACAGTATTTCTTCTCCGTGGTATGGTCAGCTTATGCGTGCGCCGCAAATTCTTGCGTATATTGCACAGCTTGATTTCTGGTTCAGGGAATACAATGTTGAGATAGTTTGAATTTTGTCAGAGCTTGGAGTGTGGAGTTATTTCTCTGCACTCCTGTTTTTTCGTACAATTAAATTATTGCTATCTGCAGAAAATTATCGTATAATAATTATGTACTAATTTTAATCTAAATACGAAAGATTTTTAGATAAAGGGCATCTCTAAAAACCTGCCGTCGTTCAGATGTGCCGTAGATTTAGTCGGCAGACGGCACTTTAAAATCGCCTGCATACTGACGTATATCAAGATTTTTTGTGCAATATGACTGCTGAAGATACGGTGCAGATGGGCGGCGTGAGGTTTTTTAGAGGTGCCCTAAAGAAACAAGGAGTATAATAATATGTATCGTATTTTACTTGTAGAAGATGATAAAAACATTCAAGAGTTGGTATGTAATTATTTTACCAAAAAAGAGAAAAATCTGTATAAAGTAGAGGTAGCGTCTGACGGTCAGATCGGACTTGAAAAAGCGTATGAGAATAACTACGATCTTTTGCTTCTTGATGTTATGCTGCCCGAACTTGACGGCTTTGAGATCTGCAAAGAGATACGCAAAAAAAGCGATGTTCCTATTATGTTTATTACCGCGCGTGCAAATGAGTCTGATATTTTAGGCGGCTATGCGCTGGGGTGTGATGATTACGTAATTAAGCCTTTTCCTCTGCCCGTACTTTACGAAAAGGCGAACGCCCTTATAAAGCGGTCAAAGGGACTTGTTCGCTCAAAAATATTCAGCGTTGGCAGCTTATCGCTAAACCCGAATAACGGTCTTGTAATAAGCGACGGCAGAGAGGTCAAGCTTACTGCCCGTGAATACGCCATATTAAAGGTGCTGCTTGAAAACAAAGGCGTTATTATCAGCCGTGAAAAACTAATGGATATCGTTTGGGGGTATAACAGCGGTACTGATGAACGTGTGCTTGATACTCACATGAGAAATCTCAGAAAGGCTCTCGGCACAAACGGAAAGATCATAAAAACGGTTATTCGCCGCGGCTACAAGGCAGAGGATATTTGATATATGGAAAAGCAACTAAAGCAGCAGCGAAAGCGCTTATTTGTAAGAGTTTGTCTTATCTTGCTTGCGGTATGTCTGGCGGTATCGGGGGCGTATTGCGCAATTTGTCTTAATATCGAGAAAAGCAGAGTACAAAACAGAGAGCTTGCAAACCTGACATACGCAAAGCAGATCTTGACGGCAAGCGCAGGCACAAGCGGTATATCTGACAGAGTGTATATGACCGCAGCAAGTCTTATCTATTTTAACAATACAACACAGCGTGACTGGGATAGTCAAATCATTATCACAGAAGAAGAAACAGGCTCGGTCATTCTTAATACCGCAAAAAAAATTGTGGTGAAATACGGCTTTAAGCGGCGCAGCGACGACTCGTCTACGGTATACGGATTTCTCGATTATAATATCGTGCGCCGTTCGCTGACAGACGAGCAGTACAGCAGAATTTCACAGCTTCTTAAAACAGAGCGTTCAGACGGGAAAACCTACGAGCTTGTTTGTACAAAGTTCTTTTATGACAGAAACGATATCACACCTATTATCCCGATAGAATTGCAGGTGGTTCTTGTCAATGACGAAAACGATTGGTTTATCTCAGACGAGGTTATAGAAACCTTTGAGCTTTCTAATATATCGCAGTCGGGCAGAAGGGTGGAATGTAGTGAAATGTACCGTAATATCGTGCCGAAGGATTTCTTTTTGCCTGATCTCTACGACAAGGACTATATACGCCTGCTAACTGACGAACAGCGCAAAAAGCCTATGGAAACAGTATCTACGGGGTATTTTCAGTATGTGTTTTATGCGTCTGATTATCTTATAATCAGCGAAAGCCGTTATTATACCGACAGTGAAAAAGATCCGCTTGAATATGCGTATATTATCCAGTACGCAAAAAAGGTCGATCTGCTTAAAAATTGCAGGTTGAGTATTATAATTGGTCTTGGGGTGATCTTCGGATTTTTCCTCATTATAGCAGTTATTTTGTGCCTGATGATCTGGACGGTCATTAAGGAGCAAATAGTTCAGGAGAGGAAAAGAGCAGACCTTACAAACGCACTTGCGCATGATATTAAAACTCCGCTGTTTGTTATCAGCGGATATGCTTACAGCCTGAAAGAGGACATTGACGAAAGCGAACGTGAGGAGTACCTCGAAAAGATAATCGCACAAACTGAAAATATAAATTCTATGGTACATAAAATGCTTAATCTGAGCAAGCTTAATTCTTATGAAACACAGATAAAGCTGACAGAGTTTGATCTGGCTGACCTTGTAAAGGAGATAACAGAGAATTACGGCGTATTACCAAACGGAAAAAGTATGGTGTTTGTGCGATCGGGCGACAACACAATTTCCGCTGACATTGAGCTTATCAGAACTGCTGTCGGAAATCTTGCAGATAATGCCGTTAAGTACTCACCGGCTGACAGCGAGATCAAAATTTCCGTGAACGACAAAACGCTGACTATATCGAATAAAAGCGAGCCGATCTCAAAATCCGACTTAAAGCGTATTTGGGAACCGTATGAACGTATAGACAAGAGCAGACACAAAAAAGGCAACGGATTAGGCTTGTCGATAGTAAAGTCTATATTTGATCTTCACGGTATCAAGTACGAAATGAAAATGGACGGTGATACTTTGACGGTGAAAGTAAATTAGCAAGGTGCGATGACCAAAATTTAAGTTTTCGGTCAAAAGGCTTGCGGGGTCCTAAGGGGCAGAGCCACTTAGCCGCCGGAGGCACGCCAAAAGAAAAAACAACTTTTTTTAAAACTGTCTAAATCTTTAGATAAACTTTAGACAGTGGGTGTATCATAATATCAAGAAGAAACAGCGGTGTATAACGAATGTGTTGATCTTATGCAGCGCGGCTGAATTTTTCGTGAAATTCACCAAATTTTAAGTTTAATTAAATTAACTTCAACATTTCTTCAATCTTTGTTTGATATGATTTTAACACAATAAATTGAGAATAAAGGAAACACTGATTAAATCGAGTGCCCGTATCGCTTAGAATTTTTTCAGGCAAATTGTGCGAAAAGCACGCCGGAATACTGACGTATTTCAAGTGGTTTGAGTGCAATTTGACTAAAAAGGCAAGCAAGAGGTGTACTCAGTCCGCAGGACGTGATTTATTCAGTGGTTCCTTGAAACGGAGTGATTATTATGAAAATACTGTTTGCAGAATCTGATAGAGATCTTCTTATGTGCTACAAAAAACTGCTTTCTATGGACGGACACGAGGTTACAGACGTTTTCGACGGCGTGCAGACCGCTATCAAAACATCAAGCGAGGATTACGACTTGGTTATTCTTGATAACGCTATCCCATGCGCCGACAGCGACAGAATTATTACCTCGCTTAATAATAAGAATGTTCCCGTAGTTATTTTAACAGGGCAGGGCAGCGCAAAAAAACGTGTTTCTAAAAATGGCAGATCAAACACGTATCTGAGATTTCCTTTTTCTCCCGGCGAAATGAGAGCAGCTATCGCACAAGCAGCTTGCCGCTGAGTAAAGGTGAATTATAATACAAAAACAGGTCGGTGACAGATGAATGAAAAAAGCTAAAACTAAATATTTATGCTATGCTATGCTTTCGTTGTTTATTTTGCTTACGGTCGTACTTGGTATCATAAATGCCGTGAATTTTACCATGGCTGCCAACGACGCCGACAGAATTACGCAAATAATTGCAGACCGCAAGGGTTATCTTATAGAACAGCAAAAGCTTAACGGCGGAAAGCATAAGAATAAAAAGAATACAGAAACAGCAGATACGCCGCAGAAGAACGATTCCTCCGATAAAAACGAGGATATACCGCCGTTTGATGATTCAGGCGCTTTTGGTCCTATGGGACCGGGCTCACCCGAAACAAATAATTCTGTGAGATATTTCACTTATATTTTCTACCGCGACGGACACAGCGAAAAAGCAGCCTTTCAGATATCCGCAGTTGATGAGGACGAGGCTGAAAAGTGGGCGGAAAGCTTGATAAACGAATCAACAGGCTGGACAAGAGGCACTTACCGTTACAGAGTGTTTGAGTATAAGCACAGAACGTATGTTACCATAATAGACCAGGGCAGAGAGCTTTTACCGTCATACAGAATTCTTATTATCTCTGTTTGCGGCGAACTGGCAGGACTTGCTATCAGCTTTCTTGTACTAACGATTATCGGAAACAGACTTTTCCGTCCGCTTGAGGAGGCAGACAGAAAACAAAAAAGCTTTATTGCAAATGTGGAAAATAAGTTCAAGATACCATTGACGATAATCAGCGCAAGCATGGAGATAATCGAAAAAGAAAAAGGCGCAGACGATTATACGATAACAGTAAACAGACAGATAAAGAAAATGGGCGGTCTTGTCAAAGAGTTGGGCACACTGGCTATCTTTGATGAAAGCGAGCTTAATAAAACAACGCTTGATCTTTCATACGTTGTCAAGACTTCTCTTGAAAGACGACGTGAAGCCTTTAAAGACCAAAAGCTTGCTCTTGATATTCAGATAGAAGATAATATCGAGCTTAACGGCGACGAGGAGGTTTTTGAAAAGATAGTTGATGAGTTGACCGAAAAT
>JAFPLH010000036.1 GCA_017402845.1 Clostridia bacterium | reverse complement strand
GAATACGAGCTTGCTTCCAGGGGCCGAGGTAGAGGTGGATAAAGGTGCAACAGTCAGCGTATTTATCAGCGATGAGGATGCCGCTAAGTTGGAAAGATGGCATGCTGCAATTGAGGCAGGCGAAGATCCTGTAAATAATCCTATTGAGTACATTATAGATTGTATCAAGACAATCTACTCAATAAAGCATAAAAACGGAGCTATCCGCAGAGTAAATGTAAATATTGCAGCAACCACTGTTGAGAATTACCGCAGACTTAAAGAAGCAGAAATAGGCACTTATATACTTTTTCAGGAAACATACCATAAAGAGAGCTATGAAAAGCTTCATCCAGCAGGACCAAAGCATAATTATGCTTATCATACCGAGGCTATGGACAGAGCTATGGACGGCGGTATTGATGATGTTGGTCTGGGCGTACTGTTCGGTCTTGAGCTGTATAAGTACGAGTTTGCAGGACTTTTAATGCATGCAGAGCATCTTGAGGCTGTACACGGAGTAGGTCCGCATACAATAAGCGTTCCGAGAATCAAGCGTGCAGATGATATAGATCCGAGCGTATTTGACAACGGTATTGATGATGATACATTTGCAAAAATTATCGCTTGTATCAGAATTGCTGTTCCGTATACAGGCATGATCGTATCAACAAGAGAGAGCGAAAGCTGCCGTGAAAAGGTTATTAGTTTAGGTGTTTCGCAGATTTCAGGAGCTTCAAGAACATCTGTCGGCGGCTATGCAGGCTACTCTGAAGATGAAAGACCGCACGATACAGAACAGTTTGACGTATCAGACCAGCGTTCTCTTGACGAGGTTGTAAGGTGGCTTATGGATATGGGCTATATTCCTTCATTCTGTACTGCTTGCTATCGTGAGGGCAGAACGGGCGACCGCTTTATGAGCTTGTGCAAAACAGGACAGATTCAGAACTGCTGTCACCCCAACGCATTGATGACGCTTAAAGAGTTTCTGGAGGATTATGCATCTCCTGAAACAGTAGAAATAGGCGAAAAGCTTATCGCACGTGAGCTTGAAAAGATACCAAATCCGAAAGCTCGTCAAAAGGCTAAGGAGTATATAGACAATATTCATCTTGGTCAAAGAGATTTCAGATTCTGACAGGAGGGCTGACTGTTGAGTCTCAATAATACACCTGTTGCAGACAGAGTTCATATAGGTATTTTCGGCAGAAGAAACGCAGGCAAGTCGAGCCTTATAAATGCGATAACAGGACAAAATCTTGCTATTGTATCTGAAATTGAGGGTACAACAACTGATCCCGTTTCAAAGGCAATGGAGCTTCTTCCGTTAGGCCCTGTTGTAATAATTGATACTCCGGGACTTGACGATATTGGCGAGCTTGGCAGACTCAGAGTTAATAAAACGTTTCAGGTGCTTAATAAGACCGATATTGCTATACTTGTTATTGACAGCACTTTAGGTATGAACGATTTTGACAAAGCTGTTCTTGATCGTATAAAGGATAAGAACATTCCGTATATTATCGTATATAATAAGTGCGACTTATCGGGAATATCAGAAAAAGAAGAAAACTGCATTTGTGTAAGCACAGTAACCGGTGAAAATATAAATGAGCTTAAAGAAGCCCTGCCGAAGCTTGTCAAGGAGAATAAAGCGGAATATCCGATAATATCTGATAAGGTAACGTCAGATGATAGCGTGGTGCTTGTAATACCAATCGACTCATCAGCACCGAAGGGACGGCTTATTCTGCCGCAGCAGCAGACGATCAGAGAGCTTTTAGAAAGCGGGTGTACAACTCTTGTTTGCAGAGATTCAGAGCTTGAACAAACACTTTCAAAGCTCAAAGCACCGCCCAAATATGTTATTACCGATTCTCAGGCATTCAAAAAGGTTTCGGCAGTAGTTCCTGAGGATATATGCTTAACATCTTTTTCTATACTCTTTGCAAGACATAAAGGTAATCTTGAACAGCTCGTAAAGGGTGCGTCAAAAATCGACAGCCTTAAAGACGGCGACTGTATACTTGTCAGCGAGGGTTGCACACACCACAGACAATGCGGAGATATAGGAACAGTTAAGCTGCCTGCCTGGATAAAGAAATATACAAACAAAGAAATAACATTTGAGTTTACAAGCGGAACAGAGTTTCCGTATGATCTGTCGAAGTATTCACTGATAGTTCATTGCGGCGGCTGCATGCTAAATGAACGTGAAATGAAATACAGGATCAAGTGCGCCGCAGACGCCGGAGTACCAATAACAAATTATGGAATGACAATTGCGCATACAAACGGCATTTTGAAAAGAAGTCTTGAGATATTCCCTGAGGTTTTAAACATTTTGAAGTAACGATAGTAGAAATCATTTTTAGAGGTGCCCTTAAGGCAATACCGCACATAGATCGTGCCGAAGCTTCGCAGCAAACGCCAGACATCAAAGTGAAGTATTGCCTTAAACGTACATTTATCAAAAAAGAGAGGAAATCTGTCTATGAAAAAACCGTTATCAGCAATACTCGCAGCGGCAATGCTTGCTGCAATATTCACAGCATGTGCAACTGATGAAACAACCGTTGTATCCAATGAATCTGCTGTTGATACAGAAACTGTAACAGTCGTTTCAGACGATACATCAGAAGTGTTGACGCAAGAGAAGATAAAACCGGAGGAGCTGCCTTCTGCAGTTGATCTGAGAGATTACAACGGAAAGAATTATGTTACAGCGGTTAAGCGTCAGGCGTTTGGTGACTGCTGGTCATTCGGAAATATCGGCGCAGCCGAAAGCTCTTATCTTTATGATAATGATTTAGGCGTTCCTGCCGGTGAAGTGAATGACAATGTGAACTTCTCGGAAAGATATATGTCTTGGTGTGTATTTCACAGCATTACACAAGAAGATGTAAAAACCGGAAAAGTTCGTGCCTCTCAGGTTGGCGAAGGATACGATCTTAGCAAACCAGAGGAAAAATCTCCTAATGCGGCTTTCTTTATGGGCGCAGCCGGATATTCCGGAGCTGCAATGTTTGCGTCGGGATTTGGTCCCGTTGACGAATACACGCAGGTAGACGGAGAATACCCTTATGCATATTCTGATAAGAATATAGTCAATACAGAGGATTATGAAGATTATTCAGCGTCAGGCGACTGGTCTTTCCCTTTGAATGAAAAATACCGCAACGCTCCGTTGAAAGCACTTCTCAGAAACGGCAATTTCCTGCCTTCACCCTCGGCAAAAGATTCAGAAGGAAACTATGTGTTCAGTGAAGATGGTCTGCTTGCAATAAAATCTGAAATTGCAAAGGGCCATGCAGTCGGAGTAACGGCTCTTGTTTTCGGACGTATGAACTATCAAAACTGGGCGGCATATACTGATGATGACACAGTAAACCACGTTATAACTATTGTGGGGTATGATGATAACTAACCGAAGGAGAATTTTGCGGTGACAGATAGCGACGGCGAACAGCTCGAAGACAGTATCCCCCCGACAGACGGTGCGTTTATTATCAAGGATAGTTACGGTGATGTAGGCGGATATGACGGTGCCGGTTCTTATTATATATCATACCACGATCATACGCTGACAAATCCGATAAGCTTTGAGTTTGATAAAGCGGATTCAGTAAAATATACAAATCTCAATTACGATCAGTATGATCTGCTGTTCTTCGGTGCGTGTGCATATTCTGACTATGAAAGCGAAACAAAAATGGCAAATGTTTTTGACGCAGAAGAAGACGAATATCTGTATCAGATCAGTTACAGAACAAAAATGCCGAATACCACAGCTCATTATGCTGTATATAAGGATTTGCAGAGTGACGATCCCGATTCAGGCACATTGCTTGAAGAAGGTGACAATTTCCACTGGTTCGGCGGAGCTCATAAAATAGACCTCAAAAATTGTTACGAGCTGAAAAAGGGCGACAAATACTCGGTAGTTATAACGATGACTTATACTTCCGATAAAGGTACTCAGACTTATACAGACGTTATACCTTATGCACCTGCCAATAAAAACGGTGCGTTTGCAAAGGGCGTAATAAACAAGGGCGAAAGCTATCGTTTCAGCGACGGTAAATGGACTGATATGACTCAGATCAGGCAAGAGCTCACCGACACAACATTTAACTTCTATTCTAAGGAAAAAATGCCCGGAGAATACAAGAAAGACAGCGCTGATGATGTTGCAATAGATAATTATCCTATCAAAGCAATTCTGATACCTGCCGGTGAATATAAAGACTAACTAACGGGCACCTCTAAAAAAAGAATAAAAAGGCAGCGTGTTGATGATACGCTGCCTTTTTTGAGGTGCCATTTAGTGTGTTATTTAGGGAAAGTAATTGTACGTCCGTTTGAAACAATGATTCCGTCGTTGTTCATACGGCGTATTTCTCTCATTAAAGCGCTTCTGTCAGCCCCAAGATAACTTGCAAGGCGGTCAAAGGTAATTGGTATTCTGATCTCGCAGTTATCAGAAGAAGTCTGTCTGAGATACTCAAAATACGCCATTAACTTATCTCTGAGAGATTTTTTACTGAGTATATTTATGTGCAGCGACATATACTGTGCTCGCTGAGAAGTAAACATAAGCATTTTTTTGATAAGCTCGCTGTGATTTTCGCAGTTGTGTTTACAGTTGTTCATAACATTTGTGTAGTTGACAAACAAAACTCTGCATTTGCTTTCCGCAACAACGATATATTCAACTGAGTCAAGCGGCATAATGATGTATTGCCCGAAGCTGTCACCAACAGTCAAAAAATCAGATATGCTTTCATGTCCGTTTTCCTCAATACAGGTAATGCAGGCTTTGCCCTCAAGCAGCAGACCTATAAGATCACTGTTGCTGCTCAGTGATAAAATAATGTCGCCTTTTTCAAAGGTTTCATACTTTTTTGATTCGCAATTTTTTATATCAGAGAATTTACTGATATGATCTGAAAACTCCGAGCCTGAAACGGAGTGTGCAGTATTGGCAGCGTTGGTTTCTGTGAGTTTAGTATTCATTTAATCATTGTCCCAATTAGTAATTATTAACTAAAATTCTACAATATTTTTAAAAAATAGTCGTTGCGGTTGCAACAGTTTTATTTTCGGTTTTGTGATAGAATAAAAAAGATGATATAATATATTCTATGTATCTTTACACAACATTGTGTTGAAAATGCCGGTAACCTGCAAATGTAAAATTTTCGTCACCATTATATTATAACCTTTTTTTGTTGCGGTTGCAACCGGTTTTAAAAAAATAAATTATTTTAGTATTTTGCAAGACGTAATATCCGAAAAGGTGTAAAATGCCAAAAAAACGGGCATTAAGCAGTTTTGCAGAAATGCTGAAGGAGGTAACTATGCAAAAGTTAAGTGAAGCCGCTGTTGCACAGATCAATGCGATTTGTGACAGGCATATCAATGACAAAACTCCTTTGATGATGATCCTCAGCGATATTCAGAAGGAGTACGGTTACGTACCTGTTGAGGTTCAGGAGTTGGTTTCCGAGAAAACAGGTATTTCGGTAGCTGAGATCTACGGAGTTGTAACATTCTACTCATTCTTCTCACTCAAGCCGAAGGGAAAATACATAATAGGCTGCTGCCTTGGTACAGCTTGTTATGTTAAAGGTGCTCAGCAGATTATAGACAAGTTTTCAGAGATCCTCGGCATTGGTCCCGGAGAGACAACAGAAGACGGTCTGTTCACAATAGATGCACTTCGTTGTATAGGTGCTTGCGGTATTGCTCCGGCAGTAACAATAAACGGCACTGTATACCCAAAAATGGAAGTCGGACAGGTTGCCGATGTTATTGCACAGTATCGCAGTAAGGAGGATTAAGATATGAAAATAACAACAAGCGAACAGCTTGACAGCTTGCTTCAAAGCTGCACAGAATGTCTTAACAGCAAAATAAGCGGAGAAAACGGCAAACGTGCAGTTGTACTTTGCGGCGGTACAGGATGTCTTTCTTCAAATTCAAATGAGATCAAAGCAAAGTTTATCGAGCTTATCGAGAAAAACGGTCTTGCAGATAAAGTAACTGTAAATCAGGTTGGTTGCTTCGGTTTCTGCTCACAAGGTCCTTTTGTAAAGATCTTCCCTGAGGATACACTTTATCGTCTTGTAAAGGTAGAGGACGTAGAAGAAATCGTAACAACAGATCTTATGAACGGTCAGATAGTTGACAGACTTCTTTATGTTGATCCTGCAACACAGGAGAAAGTAGAGAAGCAGGAGGATATCAATTTCTATAAAAAGCAAAAGAGAGTAGCTCTTCACGGCTGCGGTCTTATTAATGCTGAAAATATTAACGAGGCTATGGGATACGGCGCATTCAAGGGCTTGCAGAGAGCTCTTAAAATGACTCAGAAGGAAGTTATTGACGAGGTATTAGCTTCCGGACTCAGAGGCAGAGGCGGCGCAGGCTTCCCCACAGGACGTAAATGGTCTTTTGCTTATGCAAATGAGGCAGATCAGAAGTACGTTGTATGTAACGGTGACGAAGGTGATCCGGGTGCATTCATGGATCGTTCAATTCTTGAAGGAAATCCGTTTGCAGTTATCGAAGGTATGATGATCGCAGGCTATGCTATCGGCGCATCAGAGGGTTATTTCTATGTTCGTGCAGAGTATCCTATCGCAGTAGATCGTTTGCAGAAGGCAATAGATCAGATGACAGAGCTCGGTATTCTCGGAGATAACATTCTTGGAACAGACTTCTCATTCAGAGCAAACATTCGTCTTGGCGCAGGCGCATTCGTATGCGGTGAAGAAACAGCATTGCTCAACTCTATCGAGGGTAAAAGAGGTATGCCTCGTCCGAGACCGCCGTTCCCGGCAGTAAAAGGACTCTGGGGCAAACCGACAATAGTTAATAACGTAGAAACACTTGCTTGTGTTCCGTATATTCTCCGTGAGGGTGCAGGCGAATTTGCAACTACCGGTACAGACGGTTCAAAGGGTACAAAGGTATTCGCACTCGGCGGTAAAGTAAACAATGTAGGCCTTGTAGAAGTTCCCATGGGTACAACACTCAGAGAGCTCGTATACGATATCGGCGGCGGTATTCCCGGCAACAAGAAGTTCAAGGCTATTCAGACAGGCGGACCTTCCGGCGGATGTCTTACAGAAGAATTCCTTGATGAGCCTATCGACTTCGATAACCTTGTAGCAAAAGGCTCAATGATGGGTTCGGGCGGCGCTATCGTAATGGACGAAGATAACTGTATGGTAAACATCGCAAAATTCTATATGGAATTTATTTGCGACGAGTCATGCGGTAAGTGTTCACCGTGCCGTATAGGTACAAAGAGAATGCTTGAAATTCTTACAAAGATCACAGACGGTAAGGGTACAATGGAAGACCTTGAAGAACTTGAGCTTCTTGCAGAGGCAGTTAAGAACAACTCGCTTTGCGCACTCGGTCAGACATCTGCAAACCCGATCGTATCTACAATGACACACTTCAAGGATGAATATATTGCTCATATTGTTGACAAGCGTTGTCCTGCAGGTATTTGTAAGAACCTGATGAAGTACACTATTGTAAAAGACTCCTGCTTCGGTTGCGGACTTTGCGCACGTCAGTGCCCTGTTGACGCTATCAGCGTAACAGACTACACTGCACCGGGCAAGAAGAAGCCGGCATTGCAGATTGATGCTGAAAAGTGCATTAAGTGCGGTATGTGTATGGCTTCCTGTAAGTTCAAGGCTATTGTTAAGGAATAATCAGGAGGGATATAAATGTCACTTGTTAATATAAAAATAGAAGGAGTACCGTATCAGGTAGAAGCCGGCTTAACAATTCTTGAAGCCGCAAGAAGATGTGGTTACGATATTCCGTCGTTATGTACATTTAATAACGGTCAGTGCTCCCAGGGATCTTGCCGAGTATGTCTTGTAGAGGCAACAGGCGCAAGAGGATTGGTAGCTTCGTGTGTATATCCTGTTGCAGAGGGAATGGAAATTCGTATTTCTTCTCCCAAGGCTGTTAAAGCAAGAAGAACATCTGTTGAGCTTATTCTTTCAAACCATAATAAGAACTGCCAGCAGTGTCCTAAGAACGGCAACTGTGAGCTTCTTAATGTTGCAAAGATCACAGGCGCTCGTGAAAATGTATTCGTAGGTGAGAAAACTCCCACAACCTTTGACGACGTAACACCGTCTATCGTAAGAGATACATCAAAATGTATTCTTTGCGGACGCTGTGTTGCAAGATGTCAGGAGGCACACGGCAACGGTATTCTCGGCTTTGAAAACCGCGGCTTCTCAACAATAGTTGCTCCTGCCGGAAACCGTTCTTTTGCAGATTCTCCGTGTTTGCTTTGCGGTCAGTGCGTATCCGTATGTCCGACAGGCGCTCTTATGGAGAAGTCAGAGATCACAAAGATCGACGAAGCTATGGCAGCAGGCAAGCATGTTATCGTACAGACAGCTCCTGCAGTAAGAGCTTCTTTGGGTGAAGAATTCGGCATGAAAGTCGGCACACCTGTAACAGGCAAAATGGTTGCAGCACTCAAGCGTCTTGGCTTTGCTAAGGTATACGATACAAACTTTGGTGCAGACCTTACTATCATGGAAGAAGCAAACGAGCTTCTTGCAAGAATCAACAACGGCGGCACATTACCTATGATAACCTCCTGCTCACCGGGATGGGTAAACTATGCAGAGTATTATTACGGTGATTGTGTAGATCATCTCTCAAGCTGCAAATCTCCTCACGAGATGGAGGGCGCTATCCTTAAGTCTTACTATGCAGAGAAGAATGGCATTGATCCTAAGGATATTTTCGTAGTATCAATTATGCCCTGTACTGCTAAGAAGTACGAGAAAGATCGTCCGGCACTCGAAACAAACGGCTTGAAAGACGTTGATGTTGTTCTTACAACAAGAGAACTCGGAAATCTTATCAAGCGTTCCGGTATTAATTTTGCAAAGCTTCCTGATGAAGAGTTTGACCAGGATCTCGTAGGCACATACACAGGTGCAGGCGTAATCTTCGGTGTTACAGGCGGTGTTATGGAGGCTGCTCTCCGTACAGCATACTATGTGCTTGAAGGCAAAGAGTATGGTCCTGTAAACTTTACAGAGGTTAGAGGCTTTGACGGCATCAAAGAAGCTACATTTGTACTCGCAGGCAAAGAGATCAAGATCGCTGTTGCTCATGGAATGAAGAATGCTAAGCCGATTATGGATGACATTCGTGCAGGCAAATCTCCTTATACATTTATCGAGATCATGTGCTGCCCCGGCGGCTGCATCAACGGTGGCGGTCAGTCTTATGTTCGTCCGACAATGCTGCCTAACGAGGACCTCGACATTCTCGACACATACAAAGAGAAGCGTGCAGCAGCTCTGTATTCAGAGGATGAAAGACAGGCACTTCGTCAGTCTCATAACAATCCGCAGATCCAGCAGCTTTATAAAGAGTTCCTCGGCGAGCCGAATTCTCATAAGGCACACGAGCTTTTGCATACAACATATGTAAGCGACAGAGTAAGATTTAAGTAATCTAAGGAACCACTGAATAAATCACGTCCTGCGGACTGAGTACCCATCCGCTTGCCTTTTTTAGTTAAATTGCACTCAAATCACTTGAAATACGTCAGTATTCCTGCTTGATTTTCGCACAATTTGCCTGAAAAAACTCTAAGCGATACGGGCACTTGATTTAATCAGTGTTTCCCAAAATACTGATCTATAAAAATATAATGGCGGTTGGGTTATCTCAACCGCCGTTTTGTATTATTAACTACAATTTTCAGACGTTGTATTTGTTTTTTGTACCATTGAGTAAAAAGAAAAAAGTTAGTTGTAATTTGAAAAAAAACGTGGTATAATTCAAAAAGAATTATTATATAGGAGTTATTATGTCTGTATATGTTTCAAAAAGTCTTGAAGATACCGCTTTATTGGGCAAGCGTATAGCCGGAAAAATCAAAGAGGATAGTGTTATTGCTTATTTCGGCGGAATGGGTATGGGCAAAACTACGCTCACAAGAAGTATTGTAGAAGCATTGGGCGGCGGTGATTGCGTATCAAGTCCGACCTTTGCGATTGTAAACGAATATCAGGGAAAATGTAGTATTTATCATTTTGATATGTACCGTGTAACTAATTGGGACGATCTGTATTCAACAGGTTTTTTTGATTATCTTGACAATGGTATTATAATAATCGAATGGAGCGAAAATATAGAAAATGCCCTGCCGGATAATACCATAAAAATATATATTTCCCACGGAAATGACGAGAATGAAAGAATTTTTAAAATAGAGGGCTTGGACGTATGAAAATATTTGCTGTCGATACCTCAGCCAGATCTGCATCTGTTGCGATTGTAGAAGAAGGCGCAATAAAGGGTGAATACTTTATTAATACAATGCTCACTCACAGTGAAACGCTTATGCCAATGACAGAATTACTCTTTAAAAGTACAAAATGCGAACTTAAAGATATTGACGTATTCGCTGTAAATGACGGTCCCGGATCATTTACGGGTTTGAGAATCGGTATAGCCGCTGTCAAGGGTATGGCTTATGCAGTCGGTAAACCGTGTGTTGGTATTTCTGCTCTTGAATCTATGGCGTATAATTTTTCTGATACAGATAGTATTATATGTGCTGTTATGGACGCAAGATGTTCTCAGGTGTATAACGCTTTGTTTGAAGTTGAGAATAATAATGTATCACGTTTGTGTCAAGACAGAGCCTTGAGTATTTCAGAGCTTACCGAAGAACTGCTGAAGCTGAATAGAAAAGTAATGCTTGTCGGTGACGGTGCGCAGTTGTGCTATTCCGCTATGAAGGATACATTGGAGAATGTGAGTCTTGCGCCGCAGAATTTGCGTTTTCAAAGAGCGTCATCAACTGCATTAGTCGCAATAAAGGCTGTAAATGACGGTAAAACCGTAAGCGCAAGCAGTCTTATGCCTAAGTATTTAAGATTACCGCAGGCACAAAGAGAGCTGCTTGCAAAACAGAATAAGGAAAAAATTAATAATTGAGATAGGAGAATTAGTTATGATAGCTTTAGGTGCAGATCACGGAGGATATAACCTCAAAGAGGCAATTATTGTATACTTGAAGGAGAATAATATCGAGTATACAGACTATGGATGCTATTCGGAAGAATCGGTAGATTATGCCGTATATGCAAAAAAGGTTGCAGAAGCTGTTGCTTCGGGCAAGGCTGATAAAGGTATTCTTTGTTGCGGTACAGGTATAGGCATTTCTATTGCAGCAAATAAAGTGAAGGGAATAAGAGCAGCAGTTGTTACAAATGAATTCTGCGCAGAAATGACAAGACGTCATAATGACGCAAATATTCTTGCAATGGGCGGCAGAGTTATTGACGCTCAGACAGCCGTAAAGCTTGCTGATATTTTCTTGAACACAGAATTTGAGGGCGGCAGACATCAAAGAAGAATAGATCAGATTACAAAGATCGAAAACGGAGAAGAATTATAAGATGTGATATCCACTATCGAATCAAGAGATGAAATACAGTATCATAAATTGTCTATTGTACATTCAAATGTATTTTTTCTCTGATTTTTATAGTGGATTTTTTGTTGTTTTTTTATTTTGTTAATAAGAAGTAAAAAAAAGTATTTGTGTCATTTCGTTATTTCTGTTTATTATGAAGATTTTTTGAAAAAATTCAGTTAATTGTTGTTTTATCACTGAAAATGTGTTATCATATACTTGTTTGTGTAATAAAAGAGATCAAGTATGTATTAAAAGAATCGAGGATTTGCTGATGTTAAAAAAATGGTTTAATTCTTTGTTTATTGAAGAAACTAATAACACCTTTATCCAGTTTTTCAGAAGTGTATTTGTAGGCGGTGTGGCAACAGTTGCCGATATGGGTATACTGATACTCTGCCGAGAGCTTTTCCATATGTCAGAGAGCTTGTCTGCTGTATTCGGTTTTATTGTCGGACTGGCTGTAAACTATATCATTTCAACTTTTTGGGTTTTTGCAAAAGCAAAGGTCAAGAACAGAATGTTCGATTTTATAGCCTTTGGAGTAATAGGTGTGATCGGACTCGGATTAACTCAGCTTATAATCGCTCCTTTTGCCGAAGACGGAATATTCGGCGTAGGTGTTTTAGTAAAAAATGCAGTTTTCGGTTCGCTTATGCCGACTGATAAGTATTATATAATCGGAAAACTTTTAGCCGTTGTGCTTGTATATATATGGAATTTCTGTGCAAGAAAATTTATATTGTACCGCAACTGCGAGGAATGATATAATAGTACATTTTTAAAGAAAGAAACTTTTTGCGGAGGATATTTTCTATGAAGAAAAAAATTGTAATAATAGGTGCTGGACCGGCAGGTCTGACAGCTGCATACGAGATCTTGAAAGACAGCAAAGATCAGTTCGACGTTGAGATACTTGAAGAAACTCATGCTATCGGCGGTATTTCGCAGACAGTAAGATATAACGGAAACAGAATGGATATCGGCGGACACCGTTTCTTCTCTAAGGACGACAGTGTAATGAACTGGTGGAAGTCCATGATGCCTATTCAGGGTGTAAACAGCTTTGACGACGAAAAGCTCGGCAGAGAAAAGCCGCTTGCAGCAGGCGGTCCGAACCCAAATAAAGAAGATAGGGTAATGCTTATCAGAAGACGTATTTCACGTATTTATTTCAACAAAAAATTCTTTGACTATCCTATATCCATGAAATGGCAGACCATAAAGAATATGGGCTTTGCTACAACCATGGTTGCAGGCTTTAGCTATATTAAGGCAGCAATCTTTAAGAAGCCTGAAACAAGCCTCGGAAATTTCTATATAAACAGATTTGGTAAAAAGCTTTACAGTATGTTCTTTGAAGGATATACAGAAAAGCTTTGGGGACGTCATCCGAGTGAAATCTCAGCCGACTGGGGCGCACAGAGGGTAAAAGGCTTGTCAATTCGTGCTTTGCTTAAAGATATGTTCAAAAAAGCCTTTGGCGGAAAGAAGAACAACAAAGAGGTAGAAACTTCTCTTATTGAGGAGTTCTGGTATCCTAAATACGGTCCCGGTCAGCTTTGGGAAACGGTTGCCGCAGAGGTAGAAAAGCTTGGCGGTACAATTAAAATGGGTTATGCCGTAAAGAATATCGTACTCAACAACAATAAGGTTACTCAGGTAGTCTGCGAAACAGAAAAGGAAAGTATTACCGTTGAGGGTGATATCTTCATTTCATCAATGCCTGTAAAGGATCTTGTTGTAGGTATGACAGGTGACAAGCCGTCTGATGAAATCGTAAACATCGCAAAGGGATTGCCTTACAGAGATTTCGTTACAGTTGGTTTGCTTGTTGAAAAGCTTAACCTTGTAAACGAAACAGATATAAAAACATTGGGCAATATTGTGCCTGACTGTTGGATCTACGTTCAGGATACAAATGTTAAGCTTGGACGTATTCAGGTATTCAACAACTGGAGTCCTTATCTCGTTAAGGATCCTGAAAAGTATGTATGGATAGGTTTGGAGTACTTCTGCGAAGAGGGCGACAGCTTTTGGAGCATGAGTGAAGATGAATGTGTAAAAATGGCTGCAAAAGAGCTTGAAACTATGGGCGTTATATCTTCCGGTCAGAAGATACTTGATTCACATAGAGAGAGAATCAAGAAAGCATATCCTGCATATTTCGATACTTACGCACAAATGGATACTCTTATCGATCAGCTTAATAAGTACACAAACCTGTACTGTGTAGGACGTAACGGACAGCACCGTTATAATAATATGGATCACTCCATGGTTACAGCATTCAAGACTGCTGAAGCTATTAAATCTGGTTCAACAGATAAAGATGCAATCTGGAACGTTAATACAGAAAAGTCTTACCACGAAACAAAAGACGAAGAAGATAAGGGCTGATAAATATGAGCAAGGTATCAAAAAATGTTTCTGTTGCCAAGCCAAAAAACGCAGTAAAACAGTATAAATCTGATGTAGACGGCAGCGTGATAAACAAGTGCGTTATTGTACTCGGAATACTTTGTATACTTTCGGCTATTGTATTTGATGTAACACAGTCATACGACGGTACTGCTTTGGTAGTGTGCGGAATGATAGTGGTGATCGGATTAGCAATATATCTGGCGATAAATAAAAAGCTTACTACACAGAATATTATCTTGCTGTTGTTTGCCGCAGGCTTCATACTGCGTCTTGATTATGTATTATTTACGAAGCTTTCGGAAACATCGAGACTTCGTCAGCATGATGTTTATGATTTCGGATCGGGAAAAGGTCATTCGGGATATATCGAGTTCTTCTATGAGAACGGCTTTAAGCTTCCTGATTTTGATCCGACAACAAAAGCACAGTTTTATCATCCGCCGCTGAGCCACTTTCTCGCTGCATTGTGGATGCGTCTTTTAACCACATTCGGAGCTTCATATTCACGAGCAATCAGCAGCATACAATTTCTGCCGCTGTTCTATTCTTCCTGCTGTATGATCGTGTGTGAAAGATTATTCAGCAAGCTGAAAATCGACGGACTGGGCAAGATACTTGCAGTATCTATTGTTGTATTTCATCCTGAAATGATATTGCTTTCCGGTAGTATAAATAATGACTGCCTTTCAGTGCTGTTTACAATGCTTGCTGTTTATCATACAGTTGCATGGTATCAGGAATCTACCACTAAGAATATATTAATGATCGCATTATCAATAGGTCTTGGTATGTCAACAAAATTGTCGGTTGCTTTGGTTGCAATTCCAATTGCTGCCGTATATTTGTTAAAGCTTATTTTTGAAAAGAAAAAAGCTTACGAATATCTTGGTCAATATTGTATATTTGGTCTGCTTTGTATTCCTTTGGGAATGTGGTTCTATGTACGCAATTTTATAAAGTATAAGGTATCGTTTACTTATGTACCTCGCTTGGGTGACGCTTCAGATCAGTATCTGGGAAATTATTCTACGTATGAAAGACTGTTTGATATGTCATATCATCCGTTTGAAAATATATTCTTGAACAGAATAGCAACCGGAGCTGAATATTATGAGTACAATCCGTTTGTATCTTTGATAAAGACATCTATATTTGGTGAATACAAGTACGACAAAATACCGGAGTTTTTCTGCAAAACTCTCTTGGTATTAAATGTATTGATGATAGCATTTTCAATAGCCACATTTGTATATTGCCTCATAAAGAAAAGCAATTATCTTGATAATACAATGAAGGTATTCTTTGGCGGTTATCAGATTTTGTTGTTTGCAAACTTTATTAGCTTCTGCTTTAAATTCCCGCATAACTGCTCAATGGATTTCAGATATATAGTACCCACAATGATAATCGGAGCTATGTTTATAGGTATGTTCGTAAACAAGCTGCGAGAAGACATTGACAAGAAGAATACAGTTCATTCGATAGTAACATACGGCTCGATCGGACTTACATCATTGTTCTGTATCTTCTCAGAGCTTGTATATATCCTTTTGGCAAAGAAATAATGATTACAGGTCACTGTTCATGACGACTGAACGGTGACCTGTTTTTTTTACATAGTTTTGGTATTGCAAAATATAGAAACAATTTTGACTCGCTATTGACAATTAGTAATAAAATGAATTATAATAATTTTAGTTGTAAATGCTAAAATTGCGGTACTATTGCATATTTTTATATTTACAATTAATCACAGCGCAAATTGCGGTTTTGATTACGTTTGCGCTCCAAAGGAGAAATATATGAATAATCAGACAATCTACTATAAACCTTTGCCGCCGCAGCCTGCAACACTGCTTGTAGTAGAGAGGGGTAAGGGAGTAAAGGTAGTTGAATTACAAGGTACAACTAAAATCGGGCGTGCCTGCGAGGGTGTATTTAATGATGTTTCGTTGTCATCTCAGATAGTATCGAGAAATCACGGCGAGATCTTTTATGAAGAATCCGAGGGTGTATATTATTACAAAGATAATAACAGTCTGAACGGTACATTTTTTAACGGCGTAAAAATGGAACAGATGAACGAAAGAGGTACAAGAGCCCAAAAGCTTAATGACGGTGATGTACTTCGTATCGATTGCGAAAATCCTGCTGTATCTCGTACAGATGCCGTAATAATGATATTTAGTACTCGATTCTCAAAAACTGATATCTGGAAAGAGTATTCCCTTGAAATGCAAAGCAATGTAAATATAGGCAGAAATATCCTTCAGGGAATTTCTTTGACAGACTTTATGGTGTCAAGAAATCATGCAAGACTTATTAAAGAACAAACTATGTATGACACTATCGGTTCAAGTAAATATGAAAAGTGGAAGATCTTCGACTGCGGAAGTGTAAACGGTCTTGCAGTCAACAGAGAAACTGTAAACGGTGAACGCCTGCTCAATGTTTATGATGTTATCAACCTTGCAAATACTACTATGATCTATCTTGGCGATCGTGTTATTTACAATGAGGTCAGCTCAACAGTACAGCCGGCAGAAAAGCCGAGAAAGGTAGTAATGGGCGTAAACATAGAGAGTGTTAAGGTTGGTGTTTTAGGCTCTTTAAGAAAGAGAAGTCTGCTTGAAAATATCCACCTTGATGTTGAATCGGGCGACTTTATACTTATTCTTGGCGGTTCCGGTGCAGGAAAAACTACCTTTATCAAGTCGCTTCTGGGTACTATTCGTCGTGAGGCTAAGTTCAAAGGTCAGATCATGTTTGATGATATGAATCTTTATAAGAATTATCGTATGCTAAAGCATAAGATAGGTCTGGTTCCGCAGTTTTCCACAACAAGAGATAATGATACTGTGTATAATACTATTATGGACGCTGCTAATATAAAGCTTGCAGGCGAGTATACGCCGGCTGAAATAAGAAACAGAGTAGATGAGATAATCGAAAAAATGCTTCTGGGAAGTCTTAAAAACAGATTGATAAGCAAGCTCAGCGGCGGTCAGAAAAAGCGAGTAGAGGTTGCTATTCAGGCTATCGGAGATCAGGAGGTATTCATACTTGACGAACCTGATTCTGGTATGGACGTTGCAACAAGAGTTGAGCTGATGAGTACGCTTAAAAACTACACAGAAGATGAAATGGCAAACCTAAAAGCGTGTACAGAAAACGGCGGTGTAGTAATGGTTATTTCGCACTCTCCTGATGACGCTGCAGATATGTTTACAAAGGTAATTGTGCTTGCAAAGAGCAAGAGCGACGAGGTAGGACATCTTGCATATTACGGTACGGTAGAAAATGCATACACATTCTTTGGCGTTCAAAGATTGTCAGAGATAGTAAAAGAGATCAACTACGAGGGCGGAAAAGGTCTTGCAGATTACTACATAGAAAAGTTCGAGAATATGAGGAGAGGATAAAATGGCGCTGAAATCAATATTTAAACAAACAGGGGTATATTGGAAAAAGAATTTCCGTCTTTTTCTTAATCAAAAGGACTGGAAATTCATAATTATAGCCGCTGTAATATCTTTTCTTGTTTGCGGAATAGTAGGCGAGGATATGTTTGAAACGTATGAGTCTACAAAATCAGGATTTTTTGCGATCATCTCCGCAGCGATATGGATCGGTATCTTTAATTCTATTCAATCTATATGTAAAGAACACAGCACTATTACAAGCGAGTGCAGATCTGGTCTGCATATGAGCTCGTATATTCTGGCACACGTTTTTTTTGACTTTTTTGTATGCCTTATTCAATCTATCGCCTTGATAGTGATCTGTTCTGTTTTTATAGACTTCCCCGAAGACGGAATAATTTTCGGAAAGTCGATAATAGAGTATTTTATAACTCTGCTGTTGATCGTCTGGAGTTCAGATATCATGGGTATAATGATCTCATCTGTTGCATCAAACCCGAATGTAGCAATGACAGCAATGCCGTTTGTACTGATCTTGCAGCTTGTAATGAGTGGAGTTCTTTTTGAGCTGAGTGGGTGGTCAGAGAAGGTTGCATACATAACCTTTAGTAAATGGGGAATGTCAGCACTCGGCAGTATAGGAAATTTAAACAGTGATGAATTACCGCTGAAAATGAGCCTTGTTTTTCCGCAGGTAGTACGTCTTGAAACAGAGGCAGCATATGAATCTACCACGGAGAATTTATTAACAGCTTGGGGCTGTATAATGCTTATAGGTCTTGTATGCGTGTTGATAAGCATTATCAGCTTGAAAATCAGAAATAAAGATTCGTAACGAGGAGTTAATATGGACGCATTAAAAAAATATCTAACTAAAGATACTAAAGCAGCCGATACAGAAAGTTCTACACCAAAGGTCGCAAAGGTATCTATTGCCACTCATATGGGTTATTACAGAACTATTAATGAAGATAACTATTTTGCTGATGAGCTTGGTGTGAGTATTATAGATAATCATACAAAAACAGCAGATTTTTCACTTGAAAAAAGGAGAGTATTTGCTGTATGCGACGGTATGGGCGGAGAAGATCTTGGCGAAGAAGCATCAAAGATAACAGCCGAAACACTTCAAGAGTTTTCAGAGATAATGAAAACATCTCTTCAAAGTGAATTGCATGAGCTTGTAAACAAATATGCAAGCGAGGCGAACAATCGTGTTTGCAAAATGATAAAAGAAAGACGAGTAAGTCACAGCGGCAGCACATTGGCGCTTGTATGTGTAGACAACCGGTATGTCAGCGTTTTCAACATCGGTGACAGCAGAGTATACAGTTATCGAAACGATCTTGTTCAGGTCTCAGAAGACCAGACATTGGCAGTAAGGAAGATAAAAGCAAACATATATACCGAAGAAGAAGCCAAAAAGACTAACGACAGTCATGTAATAACATCATATGTAGGATCAGATTCCCGTGATGTAGGCTTAAAGGCTTTGGCGTATAAACCGATAAAGGCTAACGATATTACAATTTTACTTTGCAGTGACGGCTTGACAGATATGTGCAGCGATGAAGAGATACAGGAAATATTATCTCAAGACAGTGATAATCCGGCAAAGCTTTTAATTGAAAAAGCCCTTGAAAATGGTGGAGAAGATAACGTAACCTGTATAGTAATAAAGATTTGACAGGGGATTTGTACGAAATGAACACGAACGATATAATTGATGAAATAATCAAGCAGATCAAGCAGCCCTTATGGGAGAATTGGTATATAAAAGAAAAAATCGGTTCGGGAGCTTTCAGTGCAGTATATAAGGTCGAGGCTAAAAGAAGCTCGAAACGCACCAGCGTTGCAGCTCTGAAAATAGAGCCAATAACATCTGACGGAAAACATTTTATTAACGAAGAAAGAAAAAGAAACTATATCGAGCAGAAAAAAGAATATTCCGAAAATGAAGCGGAAATAATGTACAGCTTGAGAAAATCACCCTACATAGTTGCATACGAAGAAGAGGATATAAAAGAGCTTTATATTAACGGAGTTTTTGAGGGATATTATTATCTCATTCGTATGGAGTATCTGAACAGTATAACCGATCTTATGATGGCAAATACTTTTGATTACTCTGAGGCAAATATAATAAAGGTAGCTCTGAATATCGGGCAAGGCATAAAAACAGCTCATGATATCGGAGTAATTCACAGAGATATAAAGCTTGACAACTTCTTTGTTGACGAATTGGGAGTATATAAGCTGGGCGATTTCAATATTTCCAAAAAGACCGACGCTACACGTACATTTGCAGGTACACACGGCTATCTGGCACCTGAAATATTCCGAGCAAAATCAAATGTTGACGTAAACTATACAAGTCAGGCTGATATATATTCCTTCGGTATATGCTTGTATCAGTTTATGAACGATTTGCTGTTCCCGTTTGAAGATGATAATTGCGATATGGATACAGCCATAGACAGAAGAATGAACGGTGAACCGCTTCCGTATCCTGCACATTCATCAGAAGAATTTTCAAGAATTATTCTTAAAGCTTGTGAAAACGATATGGATCGCCGTTATCAGAATATGGGCGAAATGCTTGAAGATCTGAGTATTCTTAACGGAGATCTGCTTGCGAAAAAGAAAAGCAGATCGAACAGCGATAATTATTCTTCAAATGCAGGTCAATATCAGGGTGAACAGCTTGCAATGCAGTCAACGCCCGAATATACATACATAAGCGAATCAACAGATGATGATAATAACAGCCCGATCGTAATAGAGGTTGGCAATATCATAGAGTTTGGCAGCTACTATATGACAAACAGCAACGTAACCTCACCGATAAAGTGGCGTATTCTCAATATTCAAGACGAGAAAGCATTAATAACTACCGAATACGGTATAGAGGGTATTCCGTTCGATCAGGCTCCGGGATTCACAACATGGGAAGATTCGTCTATCCGTATGTGGCTTAATTACGACTTTTACAATATCGCATTTACAGACGAGGAGAAATACGCTATTCTCAGCGCCGAGCTTATCAACAACGATAATGCAGTGTATGAGTGTGATAACGGACCTAATACGATAGACTCGATATTTCTTCTTAGTCTATACGAGGCTAACGAATACTTTAAGAAAAATGAAGATCGTATTCTGTATCCTACCGATCTTGCAATAAGCAGAGGCGTATTTGTTTACGAAAACGGTGCTACATGGTGGTGGCTGCGTTCATCTGGAAATACTCCGGGCTATTGCGCTGATGTAGACTACGGCGGAGATGTGGACTCATACGGCAGCGACAGATTCTTTTCTGTAAATGCTGTTCGTCCGACAATGTGGATATCGCTTGACGATTATACAAGGATCAAAGCCAACACTGGTGAGCTTACAAGTGGTTCAGCAGCAGGATTTTCACAGAGCAATGTTGTTAAAAACGTAAACGGATACACTACATTGGAGTTTGGCAGTTATTACTCCAACAAAAATATGAGCAGAGGACCTATTGTCTGGAGAGTGCTTGAACGTGATAACAATAAAGCTTTGCTTATTACAGAGTCAGGAATCGACTGTTTACCGTTCCACAATGTTCCGACAGATATTACTTGGTCGCACAGTGATATTCGCCGTTGGCTGAATATCGACTTTTTAAATATGGCATTTACAAATAAACAGCGTGAGGCTATTTTTCCGGTAAGATTATTTACGCCGAATAATGCTGTATATTATACAAACGGCGGAGAAAAAACACAAGATTGCGTTTTCTTGTTAAGTCTTGAAGAAGCAAACAGATACTTCAAATCAAATCTTGACAGAGCCGCACAGGTTACCGATTTTGCAAGAAGCAAAGGTTTATATGTTGACGAAAGAGGTAACTCTTGGTGGTGGTTAAGATCTCCGGGTACAATGCAGAATTATGCAGCAGATGTAGACTATGGCGGAGATATTGACTATTACGGCGGAGTTATCAACGCTATGAACAATGCCGTTCGCCCTGCTATCTGGGTAAATGTTGATTCTTTAAAAGAGCTGGGTATAAATATTGATCTTGCATGACAATACGAAATGATTACCATATAAAAGCAAGGCGCATAATCGAAAAACAGCGATTATGTGCCTTTTTGATTTGTTTGATGACTTATTTGCAACTTACTTTCGTTTTTTGCAGGTTACCCTTAACTATGTTGCAAAATAATGACTAATACGTTATTATTTAAACATAAGATCAAACAAAGATTAACCAAAGAGTAAGAAAGGAAGGTTATTATGGGAAAGATATTTTTGATTGTTATGTTGATTGCAGAGGTTTTGCTTGCAGGGTGTACTTTAGGTAAGAAATCAGACAAAGCGTCGTGGCTTCTGAACAGATTTGTTTTAAGAATGGGTGAGGCTGTTATACTTTTAGGTATAATGCTGCTGCCTGTTACACATCAAAAGTGACGATTTGCTCCTTGCTTTTCGTATTTGCTGCATTGACTCCGGCATTTGTATTTTCAAACTATAACGGACTTCCTACAACAGGCGAGTATACAGTAAAAGAAACAAGTGCAATTCTTGTAAACGAGGGTTTCCCTGATCCGTTTGAAACAGACGGCTCAAACAGAGAAGTACCTGTTCACTTCTATTATCCCGAAAATGCAGAGGGCGAATTCCCTTTGATAGTATTCTCACACGGCGCCTTCGGATATTATCAGAGTAATGTTTCAACATATATGGAGCTTGCAAGCAACGGTTATGTTGTAGCAGCACTCGATCATCCTCATCATTCGATGTTTACAAAAGATACTTCTGGTAAAACAATAATTGTTGATAATGCTTTCATCAGCGACGTAATGAAAGTAAGCTCAGAAACAAACGATATACCCGAAGAAGAAATAAATACCACTGTTAATGAATGGCTTAGTTTAAGAGCGGTTGATGAAACAGGGTTTTTGAACAAGTAAATAAACTATTAATAAATTTATTATATAAGGTGACGCTTTCTGCCAAAGCGTCACCTCTTTCAACACCGTCCTACGGACTGTGTTGAAATTCACCCCTTGCAAAGGGCTGGAGCGTGCCTCCGGCAGCTAAGGGGGGTGCGGTTCTCCGGTGGAGAACTCTGCGAAGCAGAAGCACCGACCGAGCCGGCAGGCGAGACTCGCTGCCCCTTAGAACCCCGCAAACTTTTTTGAAAAAAAGTTTGACAAAAAACTTTAATTATTCACAATTTCTT
>JAFPLH010000035.1 GCA_017402845.1 Clostridia bacterium | reverse complement strand
TCAGATGTGCCGTAGATTTAGTCGGCAGATTGTACAATAAATCCGCAGGAATACTGACGTATTTCAAGGATTTATTGTGCAAGATGACGGCTGAAGATACGGTGCAGATGAGCGGCAAGAGGTTTTTAGAGGTGCCCTTATAGGATAATATTTTGTCACGAATCAACTACTCTCTCCCCTCGCTTATGATTGGGGGAGTATATAAAAAATCCCAAAAGTTAATGATATTATCTGTCCCCTGCACGCCGCCAAGACTTTTGAAAAAAGCTTGCCCGCAAATAAAAAGACCGCCAAGTCCTGAAGCTTAGCGGTCTTTATACATATTAATTATTAACCTATAATACCGTCAAATTTGTAGCTGTCAGCAACATCAACTCTCTGTCCTGTAATACTTGAAGTATGAAGCTTGATAACATATCTCAGAATATTAAGGCAATCACCCGTTCTTACTCTGTTGTCCTGATCTACGTCACCCAAGAAAAGCTGAATGTCTGTGAGCTTTTCGAGTCTGATAATTGCTCTCTGCAAAATAAGACTGTCTTTAGCTGTAACCTTGCCGTCGATATTTACGTCGCCCATGATATACGGCAGAATTCTGTCGGAATCTGTGTCAGGCTGATCTTTTGTATCAGTGTCAGAGTCTGAATCATCACTGTCATTTTGTGTGTCAGTGTCGGAATTATCTGTATTACTGTCATCTTCACTGTCCGAATTGTCGTTTCCTGATGTATCTGAATCATTTCCACTGTCTGTATTGTCAGAATTATCAGAATTATCAGAATTGTCTGAATTGCTTGTATCTGTGTCAGTTACGTCTGTGTTTGAGTCTGAGTCCGTATCATTATTTTCTGTATCGGAATCTGACTTATCGGTATTCTTGTCTGAATCGTAATTATCGCCGTTTGAAACAGCATTGTCCGAATCGCTCTCGCTGTCGTTCTTATCCGAATCATTACTGCTGTCGTTACTGTCTGTGTCACTATCCGAACCCTTATCGGAATCGCTGTCAGAATCGGAGTCGTTATCATTTTCAGTATCGCCGTCTGTGCTTGAATCGGTATCGATATTATCCGAATCGTCATTATCGCTTGAATCTGTATCTCCCGAACTGTCGGAATCGCTTGAAGAATCAGTATTATCCGAATTATCGTTATCACTTGAAGAATCGGTATTATCCGAATTATCGTTATCGCTTGACGAATCTGTATTATCCGAATTATCGTTATCGCTTGAAGAATCGGTATTATCCGAATTATCGTTATCGCTTGAAGAATCGGTATCGCTCATATTATCAGACTCACTTGCTGTATCATCTGTTTGAGTGTCGGTATTATCTGACGAATCACTATTGCTGTCATCTGTTTCCGGTTCTCTGTCAATAACACTGACCTCGCATACGTCAGAAGAAGAAACCTGCTCGGCAGCAGTAACCTCGGCTTTCTGAGTGAGAATACCATTCTCCGCAAGACTTGCAGATACGCTGTAAGTGAGTGTAAACGACTGCTTAGGCTCAAGATCAGGAATCTGTGCAGTAGTACCAAGCTTTACAATAACCTGAGCGTTTGTTTCGTACTCACCGAAAAGATCCTGAGTAACAGTAACGTTTGTCAAGGCAACAGGACTTGTATTTGTAATAGTTTCTTCAAAAACAACAGTTTCATCGCTGTAATAGAAAGCCTGATCGCCGGTAGCATTGATATCAATTTCGATACCGGGTACATCAATAAATATGTCGTACTCTGCCGGATCACTGTCACCGATAGGATTTACAGCGCAAACAACAACTTTATACTGCTTGCCTTCTTCTATAAGCGGGCGTGGTATACTTACAGACTCTTTATCTTCATCACGAAGAATAGTAGTTCTGTAAACAAGATTACCCTCAGCGTCATAAAGCTTAATTTTGTATGAATTAACTCTTACGAAGCTGTCAGCATTTGTTTTTCCGTCGTCGGTAATACCAAAGCCCTCGTCAACCGGCTTTGTGAACGAAACAAGGTAGTTTTCGTCAACATTAAGCTCGGTAACAGGCGCCGGACGTGAAGCAAATGCGATCTCGCCCCATTTATACTCAGTATTACGCACTTTAACTATTTCGGTATTAGCGATCTCGTCAAACTCCAGCTCAGAATTATGCGGATCGCCTGAGCCTGCATTTTCTGCTGCGGGATTAAGGGTATATACAGGTGAGCTTGTAATAAACTCGCCCTTTGTAAAGTAAGTATTGCCCTTAGATGTCCAGCTGCGTCCGTTTTCGCTTACATTGATAAGTCCAAGACCTTCACTTTCAAAGTCGTTGATGATCTGCACCTGATTTATTATGTTGTAGCTTACGCCCTTTTTAATGTTCATACTATCGGCAGAAACAGAAAGTTCGCCGTTTACAAAGGTTTTTTCTGCATTATCAGCGGTTGCGGGCTGAGGGGCAAAGTCGGGTGAGGTGCATTTGCCGTACTTGAGATATTTATAATCAAAGTTTTTGAACAAAGACTGAACCGTGCCGACAGTTTCAACAACGCCCTTGCTTTCAAGATAATCATAAGCAGACATTTTCTCTGCATTATCAAGATCAAGAATAACAGAACCGGCAGGATCAACAATACTAACGCCGAATTCCTGAATAAGAAAATCTGAAATTGCCTTAAAGCCTTCGGTAACAAGTCTGATATTTTCAACTCGTCCTTCGGTAAAGGCTTCATACTTAAATACGATTGCATTACATGTATCCAAGCCGTTCTTTTTTGATTCGAGTTTGTTTATAGCAGTATTAAGACTGTTTGTTGTGTATGTATTATTATTCTGACTTGAAGAAAGACTATACTCAACCTTACCGTAGAAGTCATATTCGTTGTAGTCATCATTATCAGGATTTATTATCGGGAACAAAATTTCCTGAACGCTCTTTGGCGTACCCTCGGCATTTGCAAAATCTCTGAGTTTTTTTAATACATCAATATTATTATTCTCTGCACCCTTGTTAAACTGAGCTTTGAAATATCCCTTAAAATCGTCAGGATCGCCAAATTCAAAAAGCTTCGGGTTATCGCTCATAAGCTTGTCGATATCTTCCCTTGTAAACTGTGTATTCGGCAAGCCTGTATAAACGTTGAGCATAAGCTCGCCCTCGTCTATATACTTAATACCAAGCTTTGCAACCTCAGGAGATTTTGCTGTTACAAGAGGCTCATAGAAATCCTGTTGAGTAAGACCGGGGTACATCTTGCCATTATAAACAAGTATCGGATTTTCAGAGATCAGAAGCTGTAAAAGCAGGTGAACGTCCTCTTCACTTGAATAAGTACCGTCTGGCATATAGAATACTCTGCCGTAATCAGCGCCTTGCGGCATTGACGGCAAAGCGTACTCTTGAAAATCGACTGCGCCGGGAGCATTATACACAACATTGTCGCCTATACGAGTTTGAACAAGAGTTGCCGTACCCGTCATATCGTTCATAGGTATCTTAACATTGTCTTTAGACTCTATATCGGCGTAAACTATGCCGGATGTTTCGTCATAAAGTGCCTGCTTGCCGAAAATAGCGTTATCAAGCTCATAGAAATCCTTTTGAGTAATAGAAGAATAATGAGAAAGATTTATAACCATTGCTTTACTCGTATTATTCTGTCCGTCAAAATTAATATGAAAGTTTTCTTTTTCAATACTCGTATTCACCGGTAAAGCTGTACCGTTTTCAAACAGGATTTCAATAGTGAAATTCTCCATTTTAGATTTTGAAACGACCTTCGGGAATGTGTTTGGTGTAATAATAACGGTATTCATATTACTTATAACCGAATAAGCATTTACATTTGATCTTCCTGTAACGGGAGCGCCGTAATCTTCGCTTTCTGAAGCTTTTGTGCTGTAAGAATAATTTCTGCCGTTCCATGTGCCGCTTACTGCTTCACCGTTTGAGAATTCTGCAACGTAATTAATACCTGAAACATGTTCAAGATCACAAGAGGGATCATCAACTAAAATGCTGAAAGCATTGTAACGGAAGCAAAAACCCGTGTCACTTCCGAAATAATAAGTTACAATAGGCTCTTGCTTAACACTTGCCTGAACTGTTGCTTCGTCTGCGTATGCAGTTATGCCCAGAACGCCTGTCACCATAGACAGCATAAGCATTAAAGCCAGCAGCTTTGCGGCAGATTTTTTAAGTTCGTGCTGAATCAGATTCATAAAAAACCTCATTCCTTTCAGATTTAATAATACTTTTAAGGAAACACCTTACCGGAAAACAAGTAATATTTCGCCATTAAAAAATATCAAATATTTCCGTGATTTATTCTAACATATAAATTTCGAGAAATAAAGAGTTTTATTCGTATTTGTAAAATTTTGTCAGTTTTCCTAAAAAAGAAACAGCACCATAGTTTCCTATGGTGCTGAACGTTGAGTCAACAGAAAAATTATGTGAACAATAATTATTAATACTCTGAGATAAGACCAACAGCGTGTCTTTGAATAAGAAGTGCGTCAGAAGCTGCAACCTTGCCGTCAAAGTTAGTGTCACCGTTTACCTTATTCCGGCTATCGAAATCATACAAACCGATAGCATTTCTGAGAACGAGAAGTGCGTCAACAGTAGAGCTCTTGCCATCGCCGTTTACGTCGCCGATAGTAGCGTCAGAGCAGATAACCTTGATAACAGCAGTTGCGCCGTTTTCATAATCGTAACTGTTGTAATAGTAATCAAAGAGGTCTATTGACTGACCGTTGCGGATAATATAGCTTTCGCCTTGCTCACCCTTCTGATCGAAGTAAGTCTGACCAGAATAAGAGTTACCCATCCACTCAGCGGTGCCGAAGAATGCAATATCCATATCAAATGCGTCGGCATTACCGCTGTCAATAGCAATACCGATAGCGCCTTTACCTGCGGGAACAGCAAAATTCTTAATATCAACAGACACATAACCTGCAGAGTTAGATTTGCCGGCAGCAAGAGAAGTCCACTTTGAAGAATTAGCAACAGGAGCGCCGGAAGCGTCAACAGGCATATAATATACTTCATAGTTTACACCTGAGTTGATCGTTTCAAAGATAACCTTCTGCAAATACTTATGTGTAGAATCGAAGTCATAAACGTTTGCAAAGGTTATTTGATTATCGTAGCCGTCCGCATCATTTCCATAATAGCCGATACCGGTAGCGCCCCACTCCTCGTTCTGATAGAGAGTATCGTGACCGCTGTTTGTTCTTACGCTTGTAACAGCAACATTGTTGCCCCATGTTTGTGAGTCAAGGAGATATCTGTCATAATAAGAGATCCACAAATAGCCGTGATCGCAGTAGTTCTCGCCCCAGCTATTCTTGATAAGCCAAGCGCCGTCATACGGAGGACGGTCATAAGATGAGAAGTTGTTCTTAGAGAAGTTGTCATCCCAACCGATGATCGTAATAGCATGGCCTTGATAATTGCTTGTTTCCTGACTCTGATAGTATGCTGTCATATCGGTGTTGTAGCCGTCGCCGCTGTTATAAGAAGCGCCAACTGCGCCATATCTCATAATTGCAGTTTTAACTGATTCAATATCATTATGAACATACATAATACCTGTAACATGGTAAGGAGTCTCGCCGGAATACCAGTTTGAAGGATATGAATTAGCAGTAGTACCGTCATAGGGGAAATCCTTCTCATACTTAGCGCCCTGCCAAGAAAGGTGATAACCTGCGCCGATCATACTCCAGCCGCCCATATCAATATTGTCAAGCTGCCAGCCGTTGCCCTGTGAGTGAGTAATTGTTGAGAACCATGCAAGGTGATTTTCTGCAAGATCCTGCTTGCCCTTACCGTCTAATCCTAAGAATGCTTCAAGAGAACCCATAGCCGAGAAAGCCCAGCATGTACCGTGCTCGCCCTGATCTTTGATAGGTGTTGTATCTGTTTTATACTTTGCAGGAAGTGCCTGCGAAGGTGTAAGAACAGTACCTGCGGCACTAAACGGAGCAATACCCACGCCCTTAGGATCTACCTTTACGTCACCCTTTTCAAAAGACTTATAAAGATCAGAGTAACCGACCTTAGAAGTCTCTGTTTTTGAAGCATGAATTGTATCAACTTCTGCGGCATTTACAGTTACAGCAGTTCCGGCAAGCATTGAGCATGCCAAAGCAAGTGTAATTATCTTTTTTACTACCGTACCATTCATGTTTAATTCCTCCCATAATAACAAATTTATCGTACACATTTTGAGCTAATAATGCATACTTATTTACTACATTATATCAGATGTCAGCAATTTTGTAAAGGAATAAAAGTGACTAACTTTTCACTTTGAATTTTTGCTATTTTGACAGTGCAACGGTAATTTTTTTCTCCCAGTCGTTATCAGTAAGAATTACCGCCTCGCACGTATTCAGGTTATATATGACCGAATATTGCAGGTCATCGGGAGAAGCGACATTTTCAAGAAGCTCAAAGCCTTCTTCAAGCGACAAAATACCGCTTCTGTTATACAGCGAGTCATAGATAAAATCATAACGGACGTATCCTGCCTTATCAGCCTCATAAGCGGTGACTGAGGAATCCGCAAGCCATTTTTTGTACAGTTCGGGAAAAACATAGCCGTCACTATCAAATTTTTCTTCCATATTGTTGAAATTAGCAGCCATTTGATAAGGCTTATCACTTTTGATAACATACATTTTACCGTTGACGAACTCGACAAGAGCGCTCTGCCCCGAACTGTCGGCAATAATGAAATGAGCCATAAAAGCCGGATCGAAATAGAGGTTATACTTATCTATAAGCGCAACGGCGTTGTCAACGGTATCGGCATAGTCAAGCACCAACCTAACAGCGGCAAAAACGCCGATAGGAGCTTTGCCGGCAGCCTTTTGTTTTCTTGCATAATTCACCTGAAGCACAGCCGCCGAAACGCCTTTTTCATTCACGCCGTCGGTAGGAAAATAAGGTGCGGCAAAGGTTTTAATGTCAACACGTTTAGGCAGTCTTTCGCTGTTAAAGCCGATAAGGTTCATATTCACAGCAGAGATAGATTTATAAGCGTCTTTCGGAGCAGTAACCACCAGCATAACAGGATTTGTCTTGAAATCGTAATTTCTTGCAAGAAAGCGGTTATTATCCTGATTTCTGAACGTAAAAGCGGAGCATGCTCTGTCAGTCGGAGTACCTCTTACAGAAGATTTTATCTCGATACCCGGCAAATTACCGTTGATATTATCGTTTATCATACTGTCTATATAGCGGTAGTACTCGTTATTGTCAGACGCACCGGTTTTCAGAAAATCATCGAAATGATAATCTGCATAGTATTCCATTGTATAAAGGTCAGTTCCCTCAACAAGAGAAACTGAAAGAAGTGTGCGAAGCTCGTTAAAGCAGCATACACCCGACACGCACAGCAAAAGCACAACGAGCAGGAGTATAGCCGAGCTGATCCTTTTGAATATTTTTTTCATACAACCCCCACGCAGTACCCGTTTCCGGTACATAAAAATATGGTCGGTTATATTATACTACAATTCAAGATAAAATTCAATCAGCAATTTACAAGAGAAATATTACTCCCTCTTTAACTCAGAAAGCGCCCCAAAAATTATCCAATAATAACACACAGTAAGACTATCTGATATATTATCGCATGAAAATTGCCGCCTTCCCGAAAAGGAAAGAATGGCAATTTGTAATTATTCTTAAGGGCAGTTCTAAAAACCTAATGTCGTTCAGATGTGCCGTAGATTTAGTCGGCAGATTGTACAATAAATCCGCAGGAATACTGACGTATTTCAAGGATTTATTGTGCAGGATGACGGCTGAAGATACGGTGCAGATGAGCGGCAAGAGGTTTTT
>JAFPLH010000034.1 GCA_017402845.1 Clostridia bacterium | reverse complement strand
TCAGATGTGCCGTAGATTTAGTCGGCAGATTGTACAATAAATCCGCAGGAATACTGACGTATTTCAAGGATTTATTGTGCAAGATGACGGCTGAAGATACGGTGCAGATGAGCGGCAAGAGGTTTTTAGAGGTGCCCTTATCTAACTTTTAAAAACACAAAGAAGTAACCCAAGCCAATAAACAAAGTGCAATAAATAATCATAAATATTATCTTTTGTATTTCGCTTCCTGTCATAAAATACGTTGTGGGCTCATTGGGATCAATGCATAATCTCACCTTTTTGCCGAGCTTTGATATTCCCGAATCAGAACTATGTCCTTGTACGGTATATTTTCGCCCGTTATAAATATACCCGTAAATGGGGATATAAGTTGTTCTCTGGTATCTTCCGTATTCGTCTGTAACACGATCCACTTGATATGATACTATCAGCCCTTCTACCTGTACGGTACAATACTTTATCCTGTTGAGTGACGAACGTGAGAAAAAATAAAAAACAACTACGCCTATAAGAACAAACATAAACGAAAAAGCTGCCGCATAATTATCAGAACCATGAAAGGCTGAAGTGATCTTCTGAAAGAGAAAGCACACGATTCCGCCGATAAATACGCCGTAAACAATAAAAGCGACTGCCGCCCAAAGTATTCTTATACGTTTTAACACGGAACTTTCCCCGTCTTTTCCCGAAACATCTGAGCCGTTAAAGGGAAGCTGCTCCATTAATTCTGCCATTCTTTGATTCGCTTCATTTTGCTGCTGTTGTTCAAAGTCGGGACCTTGCGGCGTGAGTATGCCGAACCTTTTCTTTTTTTGCTCATACTTTGTGCTTGTGCCGTAATTATTCTCCGCTTTCATATACGCACCACCATTAAACAATATATACTTTTAGTATATCATAGCGGTTGACCGTTTTCAACAGTTTATATGGCTCTCAGCTCATTTTTCAGTCAAAAGACGACAATAAAAAAACGCAAACCGAAAATGGTCTGCGTTTTAATTCTATCCTCTCAAATTCTGTCTTAATCCAAAATGTAGATAAGAAGATCCTGTCTGCCGAATGCGTTACATTCTTCTTCTGAATTCATATACAGGTCAACAACAATATCTCCTGCCATGCAGGCGCCGCCGGTATCCTCGGCAATGCAGTATCCGTATACGAAGCTGCCGTCTGCGGAACAAATGTACAATCTTGAACCATACGGAATAACATTGGGGTTTACAGCAACTGTACCAACCTTAGGCGCAGTACCTGTTGCGGTTATGCCGTCTATCTCATAATATGCGGTGCAGGTTCCGATTATAAGCTTTGAATAAGAAAAATCATTTCCCGATGTATCTTCTGTCTTGCCGAAGCTGCTTTCGTCTGTCGAAACATCAGCAACGGCTGTAACAGTTTCGCTGCCTGTGTCGGTACTGCCAAACTGTGCAAAAACAGAATTATCTTCAGAAGAAGTATCGCTGTCGGAATTCTCCTCGATAATTACGGGTTTGCTCTCTATCTTATCTTCCTTTTGTTCCTTTGTACCCACCAGCAGAATTCGGTCAACAGGCTTTCTTATAACCTGCTTTCCGTTTTCGGTTTTTTCTGTGCGGATACCATTGATATACCTTTCGTTATACGAAATCTCAATAACACCCTGCGAACCCTCTTGCTTTATCTGCGTTTCACCCTTTGGCAGATATTTGCAAGCTTCTTCTATAACCGTAGGTTCAAGCTTTTCCTGTACGTAAACAACTCTTTCAAATATCTTGTTTACTTTAAGCTCCATACCGTTGGTTACAGGTGCTTTAAGCTCAATATTATCGTTGCCTGTTTCTGTAAGCTCACAGCTTATATCTTTAAGTGCGTCGCTTACTGTACCCTCAGGCACATAAACAAGCTCACGTTCTCCGCAGCATTCTGTGTATATCTTTACGCCTCTTTTAACTTCAATTACCATGTCGGCGCTTGTTTCGCTTTCAAATGCAGGCGACACAAAGTCGTTTACAGAAACGTCAATATCGGTTTTAGCAAGAACATCTGCAACAGTACCACCTGTTACATAAAGAAATCTTGCGCCGCCGTCAGCCTCTACCTTTACAGGATAAGCCCTTTTGATGTTGATGTCGATACGCTCGTTAGATTCTTCGGTTATATAAGCCTCGTCATAGAAACTCAGCTCCAAACCTGCTTCTTCGATAATGTTAGATGTATCTGTTTCTGCCGTAGTTACCTTGTAGGTATTGCTGCCGTCTGTAATAACGGCGATCTTACTGTCAGAAGCCGCCGTAAGCACAGAGCCTGCAAGAAGCAGTCCTGCCGCAAACACCATGGTAATTTTTTTGAATGTGGATAAGCCTGAATTATTCTCTCTGCAATAGGCATAGCCATGCTTTTGGGAAGTATTCATAATATTCTCCTTTTATACGTCATAATTTCGGATAGCTTATTGTCCGCCGCAAAAAACACTTTTTATCAGTTTGCATACTGAAAATGTAATATCTTTCGATAACCCCAAAAAGCGTCACAAGACAGCTATCGTCTTTTATTTCGCACCACGCTTATATTATAGCGAATTACTTTCGTAACGTCAAATAAATAACAACGCTGTAATTTGTATATGTTGCACAACGATTTCTGTCATAATTCTGTTAAAAACTCTAAATCAAAGGCTTATTCGACCATACGTTCGAGCAACTGCGCCCGTTTCACTGTGCATAATGTAGAATTTGAGGTGGTTACATTTTCTTAAACATCGTATCAAAAAAGATAATCTGTATATTTATACGTAACTTTTGTATATTTATACATTTGTGAATTATTGAATTTCGGCTTTATACTTATATTTTATTAAATTTCAAAATTGTTATAGATTATATAAATACATTTTTTAAATATATTATTATTCTCATCAGGCATTAATAAAAAAATAATAATTTTCAAAGTGTTATTATTTAGTGGTACAAATGGTTAATATAGTGCTTAAAATACACGAAAACTTTATACAACATACTAATAAAAACACATTTCGACAAACCCCGACATAACAAAAATGTAAAGATTACATTTACGCATAAAACCTCAGAATTTAATTACAATTCAAATACATTTACGATACGAAATTGATACAGCATTTTAATTTTTATTTTCAAGGCTCTTTCTTTTAAGCTCATATTTTCTTTTTGTGGCAAGTCCGCCCCTGATATGCCTTTCGGCTTTATTTTTTTGCATAACACGTTCAACAGCCTCAAACAGTTCGAGGTCTATATCCTTTAGTCTTGACGTAATATCTTTATGTACGGTAGATTTAGACACTCCGAAAATATCGGCGGCTTTTCTGACTGTACACCCTGTTTGAGAAATATACTTTCCTATTTCGGCGGCACGTTCTCCAACCGTTTCAAACACGATTATCCCTCCCATAATGATTTTTTCTCTAAAAATGTATGCAGGCATAATTAAATAAATACCATTAGCCGTTCATACAGTGAGAAATATTGCATACAAATATGCAATTATTAAAATAATCATTGAAAAGAGCGATAGTTATTGACATTTTATAGCTATAATGTTAAGATTTTAGGTGTAGAAGGAGATGATTACTGTGAAAAAAACTATATCACTATTACTATCAATATGTATAATGCTGTGTTGTATGCTAAGCGTTTCGGCAGACGAAATATCATACAAAGGAAAAAAGGTTGCACTAAAAGCCGCTAAGGGCGATACGGTAGAGATTTCGGTATCAGTCGGCGGAGTAAAAAAAGCAAGCGGAGTACATCTTGTCTTTACTTTTGACAATAGCTGTCTGAAATACAACAGCTATACTTCATCAGAAGGAAAAGCTTTGGTAATAAACGACGCTGACTACGAGCTTTCATGGAGCACGCTGTTTAACGCAAAGGGTACTGATTTTGATACCAAAAAAGAAATAATTACCTTTAACTTTACCGCACTTTCAGACATAAGCCTTGACGACAAGAAAATGACGTACTATATAAAAGAATTTTTTGACGTAAATATGACAGATCTGCCGCAAACAGCAGTATGCGTTGTATCAAAAACAAACGGCGAAACGGTAAAAGGAAAACTCTGGGGCGACGCAAACGGCGACGATAAAATTTCAACCTCAGACGCGCTTGTAATACTGCGTCACTCAATAAACATCACACAGATAGACGAAAACCGCATAAACATTTGCGACGTAAATAACGACGGCAAAATAACCGCAAACGATTCTATGCAGATAACACGCTACTCTATCGGGTATAAGAGCAATTATCCGATAGGCGAAGTGTATTAAATAAAAAATTTACGTTAAGTTATTCACAAACCAGCGATTTTAAGATATAATATATTTATATTATTAAAAGGGATTGATAAATATGAAAATCTACAACACATTAACAAGGCAAAAAGAGGAGCTTATACCCATAACGCCGGGCGAATACAAAATATACGCCTGCGGTCCTACGGTATACAACTACATACATATCGGGAATTCACGTCCGATATGTGTTTTTGACGTACTCAGACGTTATCTCGAATACAGAGGAAACAAGGTTACCTTTGTACAGAACTTTACGGATATCGACGACAAAATAATCAAGCGTGCAAACGAAGAAAACTCCGACTACATCACAGTATCGGAGAAGTACATCGAAGAATACAAAAAAGACGCAAAGGGTTTGAACGTGCGTGAGGCTACTATTCACCCAAGAGCCACAGAAAACATTGACGAGATAATAAGCATTGTATCGACTCTCATCGAAAAGGGATACGCCTATCGTGCAGAAAACGGCGATGTATATTTCAGAACAAACAAGTTTGACGAGTACGGAAAACTCAGTCACCAGCCGCTTGAAGATCTGAAAGCCGGAGCAAGAATAGCGGTAGACGAAATAAAAGAAGATCCCATGGATTTTGCCGTCTGGAAAGCCGCAAAGCCGGGCGAGCCGTTCTGGGAGTCGCCGTGGAGCAAAGGCAGACCGGGCTGGCACATTGAATGTTCGGCAATGGCTCGCCGCTATTTAGGAAAAACCATAGATATTCACTGCGGCGGTCAGGACCTCATATTCCCGCACCACGAAAACGAGATAGCTCAGAGTGAATGCTGCAACTCTGTTCAGTTTGCAAACTACTGGATGCATAACGGCTATATCAACGTTGACAAAAAGAAAATGTCAAAATCACTTGGCAATTTCTTTACAACAAGAGATGTTGCAGAAAAATACGGTTATGAACCCATAAGATTCTTAATGCTTGCCTCACATTACAGAAGTCCTATTGAATACAACGTAACAGTTATGGAGCAGTGCAAGGCTTCTCTTGACAGACTCAACAACTGCAACGACAACATTAAGTTTATGCTTGACAAGGTAAGCGGCACACTTAAAGAGAACGAAAAAGAGATCACGGCAAAATTTGACACATACAGAGAAAAATTCATAGCAGCTATGGATGATGATTTGAATACGGCAGACGCAATTTCTGTAATATTCGAGCTTGTGCGTGATATCAACACGGCATTGTCAAACGAGCCTTCACAAGAGCTTGTGCAGAGAGCCGACAGCATATTCACCGAGCTTACAGATGTTTTAGGCTTGATCTATACAAGCAGATCAGACTCAGACGACAGCGAAATAGAAGCTCTGATAGCACAGCGCACACAAGCCCGTAAGAATAAAGACTGGGCAACAGCCGACAAGATAAGAGATCAGCTTAAAGCTATGAATATCATACTTGAGGATACACCGCAAGGCATAAAGTGGCACAGAGCGTAAAGCTTCGGCGCCTCAAAATGGTATAATACAAAAAAACTGCTCATGCTTTGATTTGCATGAGCAGTAACTTTTTTATTTAATGAGAAATGACCTCGTATCCCGTATCGGTGACAAGCACCTGAATTTCCCACTGTGCAGAGGGTTTACCGTCGGCGGTAGTAATAGTCCAGCCGTCCTCCTCGTTGCGGTTCACCTTATGTGTTCCCATATTTATCATAGGCTCGATAGTGAAACACATACCCGGAGCCAGCAGCATATCCGTACCCTTAGCGGTAACATAGCTTACCCATGGATCCTCATGAAATTCAAGTCCTATACCGTGACCGCCTATTTCACGAACAACACTGTAACCGTTAGCCTTTGCAAGATCGTTAATAACCTGTGCGATATCGCCCAGATGAGCCCACGGCTTGACCTGCTCCAGACCGAGATATACCGACTGACGAGTAATTTCAACAAGCTTCTTCTTTTCCTCGCTCACCTGACCGATACAAAACATTCTTGAAGCGTCGGAGAAATAATTCTTGTAAATAGTAGAAATATCAACATTTATAATATCACCGTCTTTCAGAACGACATCTTCTGACGGTATACCGTGGCACACAACATCATCAATAGACGTGCAAACACTCTTTGGATATCCCTCATAATTCAGCGGTGCAGGAACAGCGCCGAGTCTTGTAGTTTCTTCGTAAACCCACTTGTCAATATCTTCTGTGGTACAGCCTGCCTTGATCTTAGACGCTACATAGTCGAGTACGGCGGTATTGATCTTACCGCTTTCTCTTATGCCCTGAATCTGCTCTTTGTTTTTGATAATATCTCTTGGCGGTACTATTTCACCAAGATTTTTATGTTCTTCGATAATCTCGTCAAAATCACAGTGACACTTCTTATATTTTTTGCCGCTGCCGCACCAGCACGGATCATTTCTGCCTATTTTCTGCATATTTCGCACCTCATATTATTATCGTATGTTATTAGGGCAGCTCTGAAGCTTTCGTTATTATAACTGCCCTTTATATATATATTACTTTCTTTTACCCATTTAGTCAAGCAAAAAAATACGCCGGCGCAAAGCCGGCGTACACACACAACTAAACTAATCTGTAAATAACTGATCCCAATAATTTTTATATTCGGAATCATTAGAAAAAGTATAACCGATACCTATTTTATTAAATTCCGGTGACAGCATAGTTTTTCTGTGTCCGTCAGAATTCAACCAAGCTGAAAATACCTTTTCAGGAGTAGCAAAACCGGCAGCAATATTCTCAGCCGCTACACGGTAAGAAATGTTTTCATCTGACAAACAGGTATTCCACGAATCTCCGTTAGGTCTTTCGTGACTTACCTTCTGAACAAGCTCACCCGATCTTATCTGAGCAGCTCTGCACAGAGCGTCATCAAGCTCCAGAGGAGCAACACCTTGCTTCTGACGTTCTTCATTAACAAGCCTTAACAGCTCGTTTTTAAACGTCAAATCACTATCATCAGATATATCCTCATGAGTATCACTGTCATCAACTTGGTCAGTAAATATCTGATCCCAATAATGCTCATAAACAGTACCCGGTGCATACACATACCCAAGCCCCATTTTTCTGAAACCCGGCGTCATAATATTTGCTCTGTGCCCATCGGAGTTCATCCATGCGGTAACAACTCTGTCGGCAGCCGGATAACCTGCTGCAATATTTTCACCGGCAATGTGATATTTAATATTCTCCTCTCTCAGCAGCATATACCACGGATCACCGTTTGGTCTGTCGTGAGAAAAGTATTCAATAGTTTCATTTGCTCTTATGTGAGAAAGTCTGCACAACTCAGAATCCAGTTCAACAGGTTCAAGACCTTCTCTTTCACGCTCTATATTAACGTATCTTACAACGTCGTTTGCAAAATTCTTCTCGGTTTCACCGTCATTCAGATCGACAGTTTTATCGTCATTATCAGAGTACAGATCATACTCATAGTGTATATCTGCTTCACCGTCAATAAAAAGCTGATCCCAATAATGCTTGAAGTCAGTATTTGCATCATACGTATAACCTATCCCGATCTTATCGAAATCAGCAGACATAATATTTTTTCTGTGAGCTTCTGAGTTCATCCAGCCGTTAAACACTTTTTCAGCGGTAGAGTATCCGCCTGCAATATTCTCGCCGGCAAAATGATAATAAATATCCGCTTCATCAATAGCGGTATACCATTGAGTACCGTTAGGTCTTTCATGACTGAACTTTTGAGCAAGCTCTGACGATCTGAGCTGAGCTACCTTACACAGCTTAGCATCAAGAGAAAGCGGACTAAGTCCGGCGCTTTTACGCTCATTGTTTACGAGATCCATAACCTGATTAACAACTTGAATGTCTGATATATATACCTCGTCAGTGTCTTCCTCTTTATCAAGACCAATAACACATCTCAATACGCAAAGAACATCTTTTGAAGAAATTTTCGAGTCGCCGTTATAGTCTGCAAGCTTAATTTCTTCGTCGGTAAGTTTAGTTAAACCTATACAGTATCTTTGAATAAGCAGGGCGTCACGGGAATCAAGCATACCGTTATGATTAACGTCACCTTTTTTTTCAGAGGCACTGGCACACACAGGAAAGACTGAGAAAACAAGAGTAATGATCAGAATTATGTTTATAAGGTCAACAAGACGTTTCTTATATCTTTTCATACCAATTCCCCTTTTCATAATATTTACAAGTAAAATTCTACTGCATTTGTCCTATTATGTATTGAGATTCCATCAAATTAATACTAATACATTTTCGGTATATAGTCAATATGTTTTTAACATATTATGTAATTTTTGTAGAATTGCACATAAAATATAAGGCTTAGATGACCAAATAAACAATAGACCGCATGATATACTAAACATAATTTTAGTATCATGCGGTTTTAATTCTTGATATTCATTTAAGTAACCACTGAATAAATCACGTCCTATGGACTGAGCACCTTTCTCGCTTGCCTTGCGGCAACAGCACCGACAGAGCCGGCAAGCGAGACTCATACTGACGTATGTCAAGATTTTTTGTGCAAGATGACGGCTGAAGATACGGTGCAGAAGGACGGCGTGAGGTTTTTAGAGGTGCCCATCAGTGTTTTCTTTATTTTTCTCGGCTATCTCATGCACAAACGCAGCCAGTCTTTCAGACTTCAGAAGTGTTGACATGTGACCGCCCTCAACTCTCCGATACTCCTTATCGGGTGCGGTAATGCTTTCCATATAGTTTTTAACTACGTCATTCGGATCGTCAATGTCACCCTGCATTACATAGAACGGCATTTCATACACCGTTTTATCTTTGAGCGTGTATGACGTATAAAAGTCTTTCTGTCTTTCAATAGTAAAGCTGTTTTTGTCCTCATAGCTTAAAACCGTAACAAGCTCCGACAGCGAATAGTACGGATTAAAGAAAACCGCTGCAACTAAATTCATATCGCTTGTAGATATACCTTCTTCGGGTACACCGTATTTTTCGTTCAACGCAGTTTTTATTTGTACCTGTCTTGACATTTTCTGCATAAAATCTTTGAGCCATGCATTATTTTCGAGAATCTGAGGTCTTTCTTCGGGAGCTGCTTTCTGCAAAGCATCAAAGTCTGCAAGCTGTTCTTCCGTTAAATTATAAAACAGCAAAGGATCATACTCCTCTGCAAGCTTATGAGCTTCGGCGTCATTCTCGGTCTTTTTCAGCAGATCTTCTTTTTCACCGAGCCAACCCAGCTCATTATCTACAACCTGAGAAAGGTTGATAATGCAGTCTACCTTATCCGGGTGACTGTAAGCATAATCGCAGCCGTAATATGTACCCCACGATATGCCGAGAAATGTAAGGCTGTCTTTATCGAGATATTCAAGCACATAATCTGCCACAACTTCGAGATCGCTTCTCATCATATCGGCAGTTACTATCTCTTTTTTAGCGTCTTTTATCCATGTTTTGGCGCAATCTCGCTGATCCCAGCTTATAACGGTATAGTCGCCCGCAAGCTTTCTTGTTATCGCCCAGTCTGCAAAGCTTGTCGAATAACCCGGTCCGCCGTGCAGATAAAGCATTATCGGATTATCTTTATTTTCTCCGTAAATGCTGATCCACTGCTGCTGCCCGTTTACGTCGATATACATATTTTCGTTAATGCCGTTTTTGGGTGTTCTGCTGTTTATCTTCTTGCCTATAAAACGAACTGCAAGCAGCAATACAACAAGAGCTGCAATTACTATCAATATCCACATCAATACTTTTAATATTTTTTTGAAAACCTTCTTCATAAAACCCACCTCGAAATTAATATTATACTTATTATACTATGAATAATACTAATATTCAATAAAAGATTTATCTATTCTAATAAAAAAACGGCACTGAAGAAACGAAAGAAACAAAGCTTCGGTTTTCCACAGTGCCGGTAATATTGGAAACGATCAGGTAATTATCTTTCCTATTTTGTCATTATCAGACAGATTCAATGTATATCTCAGAATTTCAAGTGCGTCTTTAGCCGTAACCTTTCCGTCGCCGTTTACATCAGCGGCTAAAAGCTGCTCTTCATCAAATGCTTTAAGGTTAATTACATAACGCTGAATATTTAAGCTATCCTTTGCGGAGATCTTTCCGTCACCGTCAATATCGCCGTACACCTGCGGTTCATCGGGGATATCCGGTGTATCGGGAGTTTGAGTACCGCCATAGATCATACCGTTTTCTTCGGCATATCTCTTTGCAGCCGTACCGCCGTAAAGTATAAAGTCATGGTTTGCAGCCGCTGCCCCCGATATTTTATATGAAAGGCTGTTTTCCGTGTAAAGATAATATCCGAACGCTTTTTCTCCTATCGCTTTTACGCTTTCGGGAATGTAAACAGAAGTCATTCTATCGCCTTTTTCACTATTAATAAATGCGTTTGCGCCGATAGAAACAGTCTGACTTCCGAACTTTACACTTGTGATCGGTGTATTCTGGAATGCGGAGTTATAGATATATTTACAGCTTTCGGGGAATACAACGCTTTTTACTGCTGTGTCACTGAACGCAGTACCGCCGATCTCCTCAATGCCTTCGCTGAATGTTACGCTTGCAAGATTGCTGCACCCGCAGAATATTCCCACGGGTACACTCTCAAGCCATGACGGCAGAGTGACCTCTGTTAAGCCTGTGCAGTATTTGAATACTTCGTCCTCGAATTTTGTATTTGCGGAATCGGCAAAAGTAACCTTTGTCAGATTTGAGCAGCCGTCAAATGCATGACTGCCGACAAATTTCAGATTTTCTGTCATGGTGAACTCTTTTAAAGCCGGACAGCCTATAAATGCATAAGCTCCGACCTTTTCAAGCGTTGACGGAAGAACAAGCCCCTCAAAGTCGCCCTGTCCGTCAAATACTCCTGCATAGGCAGAATGCATTTCGATAGTATGCGGCGGCTGTGTGCCGATCTCTTTCAGATTCGGTGACATAACAACTGTTTTCAATGCTGCGTGTTCCTGTCCGCATGCCTCTAACAGCAGATAATGACAGCTGAATGCGCCTCTGCCTATGTACTCAACTTTTCCGAGATCAAGATATTCAAGATCAAGGCAGCCGTCAAAAGCGTCATAGCCGATTTCTTTTATATTATCAGGAATAATGAGTTCTTTCATCATTCCATGAGCGCCAAGATTATCACTTCCGCCGTGAGTGAAGTCATAAGCTGCTGCGTCTTGTGCGTAGTTATCGAGAAATCTGTCAGGAATAACCGTCATATTAGCTGAAAACTTTATCTTTCCGACATGGGTATTACCCTCAAAACAGCGTCCTCCTACCTTTGTAACAGAATCGGGAAGAATGATCTCGTGAAGATCACAGCCGGTAAATGCATTATTGCCGATAGTTTCAAGACCATTGTTAAATGTTGCATCTTCAAGCTGAGAACAGCCTTCAAATGCCGAATGTCCTATCTTTTTCAGATTTGCGGGGAATTCTATCGGCCCTACAAGACTGTCACACGCCATGAATGTGCCGTGATTGATAATTTCCAATTCTTCGCTGAACTTAACTGTTGTCAGCTTTCGGCAAAACTTAAATGTACCGAACACTGCTTCATTGGTTTCGTATATTTCTTCACTTGTATAACCTGTTGCCGAGCCTAATTCTTTACAGTTTCCGAGATCAACATCTCTGAGTTCACCGCTTGCCTCAAATACCTGATCCCATAACTTGAACGGCTTTGCCGCAACAGGCAGCTTTAAATGCTTGATACTGTTAAAAGCAAATGCACCCGTAAAGATATTTTCAAGCTGAGAGTTTTCCGCAAAGGTAAGCTGTGACAAAGCGTGAACCTGCCCGTCGCCGCCAAAAGCATTCTTGCCGATATTCTTAACTGTTGACGGAATAACCAGTGTTTCTATCTTACTGCTCCACTTGAAAGCATCGTCACCGATCTTTTCAAGTCCTTCACTGAAAACTACCGTTTCGATGTTTACATCATTCTGGAACATAGCGCCTGTATTGTCATCACTCAGATCATAACAGCCGCCAAGCTCTTTCAGACCGTTTCCGATCTTGACAGATCTCAATGCATTGATATCATTGAATGCGCCTCGTCCGATAAATGTTACAGTATCGGGTATTACCAGATCTTCAAGCGCAGTATGCTCAAAAGCATAATCGCCTATCGCTTTGAGATCGCTGCCAAATGTTATATTTTTCAGTTCGCCGCAGTATGCAAATGCATGTGGGGGTATTTCTTCTATTGCGTTTGTCAGCTTGATTTCTTCCAAAGCACATTGAATGAAAGCGTCATTGCCTATTTGTATTACTGTATCGGGAAGCTCTATCTTTTTCACTCCTGATTGCGCAAAGGCTCTTTCGCCGAGCTTTTCAAGCTTTGAGCCTTCTGCAAAGGTTATTGTTGTCATGCTCTTGCAGCCGCTGAAAATACCGTTGGGCAGTTCCTTTACACCTGCGGGAATATAACACTCTTTTATTGCTGTATTTGCAAAAGCGTTTGTACAAAATTCTTCGAGAGCAGAATCCTGCGGAATAACTGCCTCGCTCAGATTTTCACAATTCTCAAAGCCATCAGAAAGAAAACGGAGATTCTTTGAAAATGTAACCTTTTCTAAATTTGCGTGCGCATCTCCGGGATTCAAATAAGCCTTAATAACAGGCATTTCTACGGTTTCGGTAATAACCTTGCCCTCATCGTCAAGCGTTTCTTTGCCATCATCATTGAGTACGGGCTTGTCAAACGGAAGCGTTTCAGGAATGACGATATTTTTATACTGCGGCAAACCTGCGTCTGCTTTCCAGCCCACTATTTTTACAGCGTCAATGTATGGTGTGCCTGAGTCGTTATCGTTCTCCCGACAGCGTTCAATATGTACGTCATCTGCTGTAAGCGTATAAGGCTCTGCGGAAGTAGTCTTAACTATTGTACTGACCGGTATATCTTTTTTTGCAGTCTGAGCGTCTGACTCAGGTAATATATTACCGACGCTTGCCCGACCGGCTTCATTTACTTCCCTTTCTGAAATTTCGGCAGCAAATGCAGGCGATACTGTATTCACCAGCAAGCACAATACAGCCAATGAAGCACTAATGATCTTTTTTCTTTTCATGGTATAACCTCCTTGATCTAAATATGTCAGTCACTTTTCGATAATCATGTAATCATCATAACACATTTTGCTAAATAATGCAATATTTATTTTAAAATTATAGATATAATGTTTATATTATAATACCACGCAGAAGGAGAGTACCATTCGGTAGCGTCAATAAATGCGATCGCTTCAATTTCTTCCGGATATTTACTCTCCCAATATGCAGCATAAACACCGGCTATTGAGTGCGGCATAAGCACATAAGGCGCTTCAACGCCTGCATTTTTAAGCGCTTTGCGATAATCTTCAACAATATACTCCGCTGTCATTTCATTTTCTGTATCACCGCTTGCGCCATAGCCTGCACGGTCAAGAAATATTACTCTATTATCTGCTTCAAGAACAGAGGTCATTTTCCGCATAGTAATACAACTATCCGGTATTCCATACCCTGCCATAGCAACGATCGTATATTTGCCTTCTTTATTTCCGAAATCCAGAAGGTTAAGCGAATAGTCATCAACCGAAACAGGATTATAATAGCCTTGTTTCTTCAGATACTCTATATCAGTTTTCAGACGTATCTGACGATAAACAAACATACACACTATACAAACAAGCAAAGTTACTATAATAATCAGTATTCGTTTACCTATAATTTTAAATACCTTTTTCAGCTTCATTTACATCAGCCTCACTAATTCGTTGTTTTGTAATTACACAAAGATCGTGAATTAATGCACATTTGCCGTAATACATTCTCTGTGCTGTATTTATAGTATTATTTTACCATATAAACAACATTGATATCAACAACTGCATTGAATTTTGATTATATGAAAATTCATTGTTATATGGCACCACCGTGATTTTAATTGTTTTTGTCAATTTATATCTTGCAGCTTTATCTTTGGTATTATATAACAGAATTGTAATTATAATACCAAAGGAGATTATATATATGCACGAAATAACGCTTGAATATTTACTGACACATCACTTTGAAAAAACAGGCTCGGAGTACTACTCAGACTCAAAGCAAAAAGCAAGTATGCGATCTGCTCCGAATCAGCTTTCGCAGCTTCCTCATAACGACAGCGAAAAAATGGCAGACCTTAAAATTGAAATGATGAATATTTTTTTAGAGGTGCCCTTAATAAATA
>JAFPLH010000033.1 GCA_017402845.1 Clostridia bacterium | reverse complement strand
CTCATCTGCACCGTATCTTCAGCCGTCATCTTGCACAATAAATCCTTGAAATACGTCAGTATTCCTGCGGATTTATTGTACAATCTGCCGACTAAATCTACGGCACATCTGAACGACATTAGGTTTTTAGAACTGCCCTTAATGCAATACCGCAAATGCCCCCCTGACGTTAGCTGCGAATCTGTGCGGTATTGCCCTGAGATGAAAAGAAAAGGCAGAAGGATAAATGATTAAGAAAAACGATATAGTTGCTCTGACAATTGAAGATATTACCGGACAGGGCAGCGGCATAGGAAGAATTGACGGTATGGCAGTATTTGTGCCGCTTACCGCAATAGGAGATATTATCAACGCACGGATACTAAAGGTAAAGAAAAATTACGCTTATGCAAAGATAGAGAATATTATAACACCGTCACAAAGCAGGATAACGCCAGACTGCGGCTGTTATACAAAGTGCGGCGGCTGCGTATTCCGTCATATTTCGTATGAAGAAGAATTAAAGATAAAGCACCGCAGAGTATATGACGCAGTTACAAGGATAGGCAAAATAGAAAACTTTAAAATGAATTATATTGTAGGCGCAAAAAATCCGAACGAATACAGAAACAAGTCACAAATACCTTTCGGGTATGATAAAGACCACAATATTATTACAGGCTTTTATGGTACTCACAGCCACAGAATAACCGGTGACGGTACTTGTAAGCTTCACCCTGCTGAGTTTGACGAAATAACAGCAATTGTTAAAGACTGGGCGAAAAGATACCGTGTATCTGTTTATGATGAAATAAATCACAGCGGACTTATCAGACACTTGTATCTGAGATATGCCGCAAAGAACGAGCAAATAATGGTTTGTATGGTAATAAACGGCAAAAAGCTTCCGTATAAAGATGAACTGATAAACGAACTTACAAAGTATTCAACAAAGATAAAGAGCATTATTTTAAATGTTAATACCGAAAAAATGAATGTTGTGCTTGGCAAAAAATGCGAGACGTTATACGGCAGCGATCATATAACCGATATACTTTGCGAGCTGAGCTTTGACATTTCTCCGCTGTCGTTTTATCAGGTGAACAGAGATCAAACCGAGGTACTCTACGGGATAGCAAAGAATTACGCCGCTGTGGGGGAGAATGATTTTTTGATTGACCTGTACTGCGGTACCGGTACTATCGGATTAACAATGGCAGACAAAGCAAAAAATGTGCTTGGCATAGAAATAATACCGCAGGCAATAGAAAACGCAAAGAAAAATGCGAAAATGAACGGTATAGATAACGCAGAGTTTATCTGTTCTGACGCAAAGACAGCCGCACAAGACTTAGCAAAGAAAAAAACTCTGCCTGATGTTGTTGTAATCGATCCGCCGAGAAAAGGCTGTGACAAAGAGGTAATAGAGTCTGTGTGTATAATGAATCCGAAAAGGATCGTGTACGTATCCTGTGATCCGGAAACGCTTGCCCGAGATCTGGCACTTTTTGAGGAAAAAGGATATAAAACAAAAGAAGTAACACCGGTAGATATGTTTCCGAGAACTCAGCATGTCGAAACAGTAGTTCTTATGACCGCTTTATAACATCAAAACAAACCTGCCTTGAAAGTTTTCAAGACAGGTTATTTTCATCTAACAAAAATAATAATTGTTAAGGAAACACTGATTAAATCGAGTGCCCGTATCGCTTAGAATTTTTTCAGGCAAATTGTGCGAAATTCACGCCGAAATACTGACGTATTTCAAGTGATTTGAGTGCAATTTGACTAAAAAAAGGCAAGCGAGATGGGTGCTCATTCCGTATGACGTGATTTATTCAGTGGTTTCTTAATTATTCCAATGCTTTTTTAAGGTCTGCTATAATATCGTCAATATGCTCTGTACCGATAGAAAGTCTTATTGTATTAGGCTTAATACCTTGTTCAAGAAGTTCAGCTTCTGTAAGCTGTGAATGAGTAGTTGAGGCTGGGTGAATAACAAGCGACTTTACGTCTGCAACGTTTGCAAGCAGAGAGAATATTTCAAGCTTGTCGATAAACTCATGAGCCTCTTTTTCTCCGCCCTTGATATTAAAGGTAAAAATAGACGCTCCGCCATTCGGAAAGTATTTTTTGTATAGTTCGTGGTGTGGGTGATTTTCAAGCGACGGATGATTTACCGATTCTACATTCGGGTGCTTGCTGAGAAAATCAACAACTTTGAGTGTGTTTTCAACGTGACGTTCAACACGCAGAGAAAGAGTTTCGAGTCCCTGCAAGAAAAGCCAAGCATTCAAGGGCGCTAAAGTTGCGCCTGTATCTCTCAAAAGAATTGCTCTGATCTTGGTAACAAAAGCAGCAGCACCGACAGCCTTTGTAAAGCTTATGCCGTGATAGCTCGGATTAGGCTCTGTAAGCGAGGGGAATTTTCCGCTTGCTTCCCAGTCGAATTTACCGCTGTCTACGATCACGCCGCCGATAGATGTTCCGTGACCGCCAATAAACTTTGTAGCGGAGTGTACAACAATATCTGCACCGTACTCAAACGGTCTGAAAAGATAGGGAGTGGCAAAGGTTGAGTCTACCACAAGCGGAATTTTGTTTTTGTGGGCTATCGCTGCAACCTTTTCAATGTCGATGAGTGTAGCGTTCGGGTTGCCGATAGTTTCTACAAAAACAGCTCGTGTGTTCTCGTCTATCGCATTTTCAAACGCACCGTCTGCATCAGGATCAACAAAGGTTGTTGTAATGCCGTATTCCGGCAGGGTATGCGCCAGAAGATTGTATGTTCCGCCGTATATGGTTTTTGCAGCGACAATGTTTTGTCCTGCCTTTGCAAGGTTTAAGAATGTGTACGTAATAGCCGCTGCGCCTGAGGCTACTGCCAAAGCTGCAGCACCGCCTTCAAGAGCTGCAATTCTCTGCTCGAATGCGTCGTTTGTAGAATTGGTCAGTCTGCCGTATATATTGCCTGCGTCAGATAAAGAAAAACGTGCTGCTGCGTGTGCGGAATCTCTGAAAACGTATGATGTAGTCTGATAAATGGGAACTGCACGTGAATCGGAAGCCGGATCGGGATTTTCCTGACCTGCATGAAGCTGTATGGTTTCAAATCTGTAATTCTTATTGTTAAATATCTTGCTCATTGTAATACCTCTTTTTTTATAATTTTTTTGGTTTGAAAAGATCAAGTAATACAATGTCACATTCGTCCATTTCTGAAGTTCGCTCTGAGTATATCAAGCTGATAAAAGAACATATAAACACCTCATAATATAACGACTAAAGCATATATGTTTGATATGCATTGATTATATTATAAAATTCCTACTTTGTCAATAGGAATTTAGTATTTTCTTTAAAATTTTTTTAAGGCTGATATTAACGTAGCGAGAAATGCAGGCAGATTCAGTTTATCAGTTGTCAGACTGCGCAAGAAAAGCAACAGATCTGATTATATATAGTATTCGTCCTGACCGATTTTCCCGTAATTGTTCAGAAGATCTTGCAGTGTAATTGAATCAAGGTATTCATTAACAGCTTTATTTAAACCCTGCCACAAAGCCAGAGTTATACATTCACCTTTTCTTTCGCAGTAGTTTTCTTCTGTTTCAAGGCAGGCAACGGGGGCGAGACTTCCTTCGGTAATTCGCAGCACTTCCCCGACAGTATAATCTTTAGGCATACGAGCAAGCTTATAACCGCCCTGGTAACCTCTGTTAGTACGCAGCAAACCTGACTTATTGAGCAGCGGTACAATTTGTTCAAGATACTTTTTCGAGATAGACTGCCTTTCAGCAATATCCTTCAAAGCTACAAATTCGTCTGTACCGTATTGAGCCAGATCGAGCATTAAGCGTAAAGCATAGCGACCTTTAGTTGAAATTTTCATATAATCACCTCAATATATAATTATATCATAGGTTTAGTAGGAATTCAATATAAATTTTATATCACTGAAAAGTATTATAAGTTTAAAGTTGCCGATAAATAATATTTATGTTATAATAGGAAAAATGAGAGGTGAAATAGTATGCAAAAGATATTGATAGTAGAAGACGAAGAAAAAATAGCACGTTTTGTCGAGCTGGAGTTAAAACACGAGGGGTATGCAGTCGAAAAAGCAGTTGACGGGCGAACAGGGCTGTCACTTGCAGAAAAAGGCGGCTACGATCTTATTTTGCTTGATATAATGCTGCCTGGTATAAACGGTATAGAAATATTGCGCAGGATAAGAAAAGAAAGCGACGTGCCTGTCATACTCCTTACAGCCCGTGACGCTGTTATGGATAAGGTAATGGGGCTTGATATGGGCGCAGATGATTATATTACAAAACCGTTTGCAATTGAAGAACTGCTTGCAAGAATAAGAGTAATACTCAGAAAAAAACAAACGTTGCAGACAGCACAACCTGTTTTGCATTGTCTGGGGCTTACCCTTGACGCAAGCCGGTTTAAGGTGACATATAACGGTATCCCCGTTGAACTTACAGCAAAGGAATTCAGCTTGCTTCAAAGCCTTATGCAGAATAAAAACATAGTAATGTCGAGAGATGCTTTGCTTGAAACTGTATGGGGGTATGAATACGCAGGCGAAACGAATGTTGTAGACGTATATGTTCGTTATTTGCGGCAGAAAATAGACGAGAAGTTCAACACAAAAATCATTACGACCGTAAGAGGGGTGGGGTATGTCATCAAAGAAGAATAAAACTAAGAAAAAGCCGCCTCAAAAGATGCCCAAAGAAGAAAAAGCGGCTGTAATAAATACTGAAAGCGAAGAAAAAGCTGTATGTGAGAGCAGCGGCGAGTCTGAAAAGGCGGTTGACACAGCAGAAGAAAAACCCGAAATAAAAGAGGATAAACCGCAAAAAAGCAGTCACGGTCTCAGAAAAAGAAAAAAAGGCTTTACACTGATACAAAGAATATCTATGCGGCTTGGTATAACGGCACAAAACAGATCTGTTGTGCTTCAGCTCTCTATTGAAAGAATACGTTCCTGCTTTTTGGGTATTGCCGCTTCAGACTTTTTGAGTGTTTTCTTTATATTTGGCAGCTTTGTTTATACAAAGCAGTGCGAGGTGAACGGGACGTTCCGGCATTTCGGAAAATCGGTTTTCTCTTTCAGCACGCATAACGGACTAAGGGGGATTATGGAATCATTCACCTTGACTGTATACAACGAAAGGGAAGTACCTTTTGTTTTTCCTGCCGAATATACCGCGCGGTTTTTTATCGCATGTATGATCGCGCTGGTAATTATACAAAGCATTGTTTTTATTTATTGCTGTATTTCAACTCCACAAAGAGTAAATGATAAGCTAAAGCCTTTGTATACAATAGCTCAGGCAACAAATGCGCTGTCTTATGCAGACTTGTCGAGCGAAGAATTCAGTACATTACAGGACGCTATCAATAATATTTCCCCCACAGAGCCGGAAGAAAAGCTGCACACAGGCAAGCAGGAATTCATAGGTATGGAAGAAGCAATAAACAATCTTTTGGAACGTACCCGAAGCTCTTATAAAAGTCAGGTGCGTTTTGTATCAGACGCTTCTCACGAGCTCAGAACGCCGATCGCAGTCATTCAGGGCTATGCAAATATGTTAGACCGTTGGGGGCGCGACGATAAAGAAATACTTGACGAGGGTATCAAGTCGATAAAGAGCGAAGCCGAAAACATGAACAGGCTTGTTGAAAATCTATTGTTTTTGGCAAGAGGCGACAGCGGCAGAAATGTATACAGACCGCAGAATATAGACTTTAACAAGCTTTTGTGCGATATTTACGACGAATTTACAATGATAGATACAACGCATGAATTTAGGCTTGACTTGCGAAGTGATATTACAGCAGCGGCAGACGCTTCTCTTATAAAACAGTGTTTGCGTATTCTGGTAGATAATGCGGTGAAATACTCACCGTCCGGTACAGATATAATATTACGACTGCAAAAGAGAGATGACGAATACTTTTCTGTTGATGTGCAGGATTACGGTATCGGTATCAAATCGGAGGATATTGACAAAATATTTGAACGCTTTTACAGAAGCGATCCTGCAAGAAACAGGCAAGGCGGCACCGGATTGGGACTTTCAATAGCAAAGTGGATAGCCGACAAACACGGGGGATATTTTGAAATACTGAGCTATGAGAATTTCGGAACGAGGATTTCTCTGATTTTGCCGTTAAAGAAAGAGTGACGGAGGTCAAAATGGACTTACAACACATAGAAGCAAATAATTACGAAGAATTTATACGCTTTTTGCAGTCGTTTGCAGACGAAAAGTATAAAAAATTTCATTCGGGTATCGTAAAGAATACCGCTTGTGATATAATAGGAATAAGGCTTCCCGAATTGCGCAAAATCGCCAAAGAAATATTAAAAGGCAGTCCTGAACAGTTTCTCAATGTATGCGGAAACAGCTATATTGAAGAAGCAATGCTCAGAGGATTGGTAACAGCGCAGTTTAAAGGCAGCTTTGACGAGGTATGCGCCCGTGTTGATCTTTTTATACCGTATATTGATAATTGGGCGGTGTGCGATACATTTTGTAATTCCTTTAAACAGATAAAGAAATTTGAAACGGAATTTTTCGATCATCTGAATGTGTATCTGGATTCTGAAAATCCGTGGGCACAGCGTACAGCTTTTGTACTCATGCTTAACTATTATTTAAAAGATGAGTATATAGACAGAGTTGAAAGCTTTGTTTTGTCAAATAAAAGCGACGAGTATTATGTTCAGATGGGAAAGGCGTGGCTTCTCTCTGAGATATATTTAAACGATTCTCAAAGAGTTGAGAAAATGTTGAAAAATGGTTTGCTGGATACAAAAACTCATAATATGACTATACAGAAATGTGTTGATTCTTTAAGAGTATCAGGCAGCGATAAAAAAGCATTAAAAGCATTAAGAGGTGTAAATTAATGGAAAAAGATAATTCAAACAATAAATCCGCCGCAAAGGTCACGGCAATTGCATTATGCTCTGTTATACTTGCGGCGGCTGTTGGTGTAGGTGTTTGGAAGGTGATACTTCCGAAAAACTCTGTTTCAACAGATAATACTGCCGTAAACGGTGAAATCTCACAGAACGAACAGGATTTTTCTTCACGGAGCACCACAAACAGTGTTTTGTATAGCTCACAGGCTTCCTCGCGCAGCGAAACAAGCCATACTGCAAGCGTTAAAAGCAAGTCTGAGCCGTCAGAGGTATCTTCAAAGAAAACAAGCTCAAAAAAATCATCTTCGGCGACATCTTCTCAAAGTAAGAAAGAATCGTCAAAAAGCAGTTCGTCGCAGACTTCAAGCAATAATGCTTCTCGTGTGACCAGTACCGCAGCTTATACCGAGTATTACGATCCACATCCTGTAGAAACGGTATCACAGAATACTACAAGCGTTGTTGAACCTGTCGAACCTGAAATTGATGAGCCTATTGTTGAACCCGAGGTAGTGTATTATGAGGAGTTTGACGAGTACGGCAGATTATATATTGATACAGATACTCTCAACGGGCAGAAGGCGGCGGCGATAACATTTGACGACGGACCGAGCGATTATACCGCACAGCTTCTTGACGGACTGAAAGCACGAAATGTTCATGCAACATTCTTTATTGTTGGCAGCCGTGCGGAGATATATCCCGATATTGTAAGACGAGTTGCAGACGAGGGACATCAATTGGGAAACCATACTTACAGTCACCCGGTTATGACTTCTCTGTATGAGTACTCATGGAGAAATGAAATTGACGTAACAGACAGCATAATCACAAATATATGCGGAAAAACACCTACGGCATTCAGACCGCCTTATGGTTCGTTTTCGTCTTATATGGCGGCAAGCATTAACAAAACCTTTACGGTGTGGTCGGTAGATACTCTCGATTGGCAGACACGAAATGCCGTAAGCGTAAAAAATGCAATGGTAGACCAATGCCGAGACGGAAAAATAATTCTTTTGCACGATCTGTATAAAACAAGTGTTGACGGTGCTTTGGCTGCTATTGATGTTTTGCAGTCAGAGGGTTATGTTTTTGTTACGGTTGATGAATTACTGACACGATACGGCTATCCGATATCTAATACAGCGCATTATTCACAATATCCCGTATCGCAAACGGTGTTGAGAGAAAGGCCGAAAGAAGATACAGACAGTGTGACCGATACTGAAACAGATACTGATACGGAAACCAACACAGAAACAAATATCGACTCTGAAACTGAAACTGAGGAAAATACAGATATAGTTTCCGATAATGATACCGACAGCACAGAGGATTCAGAAACAGACTCAGCCGAAGAGCTTCAAGATACGGAAGATAATGTTGAGGATGATAATACCGTTCAAGACAGTGAGAACAAAATGCACACAGCAAGACTTAGCTTTAATATTCAGAAAAATATTTTATTTTCATAAGAAACTTCAGCCGCTTTTCTCAGGTATCGCATAAAAGGAGATAGTACAATGAAAAAGATAATTTCATCAGTATTGCTATGTATGCTTATATTGCTGCTTGCGTCTTGCAGCAGCAATACAGATGATCAGTACAGCATTGAAGAGAATGTTAAAACAGAAAGCAATATAGAAAGCAATGACGAAAGCACAGAAAGTAAAAAGGCACAGCTGCTGACAAAAGAAGAATTGATAGAAATATGTGGCTTATCCGAGGAGGAATATGCCGGAAAAGATCTTGACCAATTTATTGGTTTTTTTCTTCTGACGAAGGATAACGTAAATAAGTATAATATTCACGCTTTGTTGGCAGATCATATAATAACTAATAATGTAGAGGATATATTTGACGGTACTGCACCTATAAGAAAAGATAACTTTACGCAAGATGTAGTGCGTATTGCTTTCAGAGAAAACAAGGGTACAACAAACAACTGTTCGTATATTGACGTTAGAGAAAATAGTATCTGGCCATACGAATACAGTAATTTGTTCTTCGATCTTAACGAGTATGAAAGCCAGCCTATCTCGAATGACGAAATAGACGATATACTCGAATGTTTTGATAAAATCGGTGTTTTCTCTATGAAAAGCAAGGCATATAATAGTAATTATATTACCGATCCCGTAAGCTTTACGCTTGTGATCGAATATTCTGACGGAACACGCTTTGTTCTTTCGCGTTCGGGCAGTCCGGAGAAGGTATACCCCAAAAACTATGATGAGTGGAGAGATATGCTGTTCCGATAATATTAAAGGGCATCTCTAAAAACCTGCCGTCGTTCAGATGTGCCGTAGATTTAGTCGGCAGACGGCACTTTAAAATCGCCGGCATACTGACGTATGTCAAGATTTTTTGTGCAATATGACGGCTGAAGATACGGTGCAGATG
>JAFPLH010000032.1 GCA_017402845.1 Clostridia bacterium | reverse complement strand
TATTTGCATTATTTTGATCTCTTTTAGATGAGAAGTTCATTCTTCTCATTTTTGTAACACCATCAACTAATTCAGCTACATCCGGGTTAATTTCTGATGCAATATACTCAAGTGTTATTTCTTCATTATCTTCGACTGAATACCAACACTATGCAAACAGGGATTTTTTTTTTTATTATACAGAATACCGTCTATTGACGCATACACTTCATTTTCTTCACTAACAAATATATTTGAAAGTCTATCACAATCTGCAAACGCACCTATACCTATATTTGTAACACTACCCGGTATAACTATGCTTTCAAGGCTTGCACATTCGTCAAAAGCCCAATCAGAGATATTTGTAACGCTGTTTGGTATTTCTATATTTGCAAGGCGTATGCAGCCGGAAAACGCACCCCATCCAATATCTGTTATACTGTTTGGTATTTCTATGTTTGTAAAGCTTTTACAGTCTTCAAATGCCCAAGCGCTTATATGTGTAACACTATCAGAAATATCTATGCTTGCAAGATCAGGGCAGCCGCTGAATACATGCTTTCCAATATTTGTTACTCCTTGTTCTACAACTGCTTTCTCCATTGATTTAACATTAAACTTATCGTTCCAATCATAGTCTTTCATATTACCGTCACCGAAAATATAAAGCGTTCCGCTTTCGTGCAGTTCATACTTAACATTACCGCCGTCTGCACCGCAGTCTCCGCTTTCAATTATCGGGGTTACGTCGTCTGTATGTGTTGCTTGGCTTGCTGCCGTAACAACTTTATTATAAATGACGGTACTGTCCTTTTTTGCTGCTTGTACCGGTGTAACAATACAGCTTGAAACAAGCATTATACTTAACATAGCAGCTAAAAGCTTTTTTGTATTTTTCATTATATACTATCCTTTCCAAATATAATATACAATCCGGTGGTTATGCTGTACCGTCAGATTTCAGACAGGTATATCGAAAAAATCGCAGATATACTGATGTATTTCAAGAGATTTGAAAGCTGCAAACAAGATATTTTCAAGTAATGAGAGCGTGGTTTGACCAATTGTACTATATATTGTATCACACAACTATAACAAAGGCAACACCGCACAGAGAGCGTGCCGAAAATATATGTGCGGCATTATATTAAAAGTTCGAAAAAGGGTAGACATTAGGTTTGAAGTTATGATATAATCAACATGATTATTCGCAAACACGATATGTACATAACAGCTATTATGTTTATAGGGCATCTCTAAAAACCTGCCGTCGTTCAGATGTGCCGTAGATTTTGTTGGCAGGTTGCACATTAAAACGCAGGGTGCGGTCTAACAGTGGCGGACGTTGCCGCAGGCAACAGCACCGACTGAGCTGGCTGGCAAGACTCATACTGACGTATGTAAAGATTTTTTGTGCAAGATGACAGCTGAAGATACAGTGGAGATGTGCGCCGTGAGGTTTTTAGATTGCCCTTATGTAAATTATCATATTTATACAAAGGAATGTGGGAATAAAAAATGGAAAAAAAGAAAATTGATTCAAAAGCTATCAAAATAACAAGAGATATATCTATCTTATTTTTATTATTTTCTATTTCAGGGTGGATATATGAAGTTATACTCGGATTTATTCATTACGGAGTATATCTGAACAGAGGATATTGTTTTGGACCATGGCTTGTGATTTACGGCTTTGGAGGACTTATTCTGTATGCAATATTCAGAAAACTTCTTCATAAAGATTTGAAGATCGGAAAAGTAAATATCAGACCGCTGACTATAATCATATACATAGCACTGTTGGCAACAATTATTGAGCTTGCTGCAACATATATTTTGCAGTTTAACAATATTCCATATAATACATTATGGGATTATCATAAGTACCCATTCAACTTTGAAGGAAGAATAGCCCTCAGACCATCTGTAAGATTCGGTCTGCTCGGCGGAGGTATGTTCTATTTTGCTCTGCCGTTGTACAATAAATTCATTAATATGAAAAATCAAAAGCTGTGTAATGTGATAACTGCAATAGTTTTATGTCTATTCGTTATTGATCTGCTTTGCCGAATAAAATTTGGCAATAATTATACCGGTCCAGCTTAACATAGTTTATAAGTAAGCTTGTATTTTATACATTATTATACAAAACCGCTGTTCATTTACTGACTGAGCAGCGGTCATTTTTATGCACTATTTTGATTGATCGCACATCTTTGCAGCTTTTTTTATTGCCCTATGTATTTTTTGCTGTTGCTATTCTTTTTGTACTCCAGATTGTAAAATCTGTTATTATTGCTGCTGCACAATCGACAATTACATGTTGCTTTACAAAAACCGTAGATACCATTACAAGAATTACCTGAATATATTGTTCAATCGTTTATCCATGTCATACCCTGATAAAATGATCCTTTTGGTATGCGACATCCCCTATGTTTTTACAATTATTCATTTTAATCAGTTGTTCATTAAGCCCCCGCACTTTCGTAAGCTGTTATACCCTTATTCCATATCAAAACGGAAATTATAAATAGTATAGTTGACATTAATATAACTCCGCCTATATTAAACAATGGATCATTTCCGGTAAGTATATATAATGAAAGATAGTAACCTGTAAATGCAAATGGAATTATGTATGTTACAAATATCCTTATAGGAAAGCTATATATAGTTGTAGGATATTTGGAAAATTCATTCATACCGTAAACCATTTGTATAATAAAACCGCTGCTTTTCAGCCAAAAAGCAAGTGCTGAGGTCATGATCTTGAGCGAGGTGTATATAAGCGCTGCAAATGGAACTGCTATGATCGACAAAAGAACCGTCCATATTGTAATATGCAGTCCTGCATTAGGTGCAGCATAAATAAGAAGCCCTATACCCACTACAAGTTCACCTACTGCATCTACCTGAAATGTTTCAGCTATAACGTGAAACAACGGATTTATAGGTCTTATGAGATATTTGTCGAAATCTCCTTTTCGTACAATAAAATACCCTATACACCACAGATTATCTGTCAGCAGGTGGTCGAGTCCTTTTGGTATCTGAGAAAAACCATATATAAACAAAATCTGCTCAAACGTAAAACCAGCAAGCTGCGGTACTTGCGTGAATATGATAAATATAAAAGCAATTCCTATTGCCTGATCTATAAGAAAGCTTACTGCTCCTGTAAGGAAATCTGCTCTGTACTCCATTAGCCTTTTAAGATTCTGAGCCGCAAGAAGTCTGTATATTTTCCAAATACGTCTCATGTTATCAACCTCCTTGTACACAAAGCTTTTTTATTGCTCCAAACCATATCAGCTTTGAAAGACCGTAGAGTAATAATGCCCAGACTACTTGGAGTCCTATACGGAAAAGTATCTCATTAGCTCCGTATTTTCCCATATATATCATAACAGGAGTATAGCCCATGGAGGCAAACGGCATATACTCAAGACATACTCTGAGTCTGTCAGGCATAAAGGCAAGCGGTATTAGTGAACCTGATAAAAAGCCTATTATACTATTTTTCAGAATTCCTATACCCCACAGATTTTTTACATAAAACGCTATGAATCCAAAGCATAGATTTACTCTGAACGATATTATATATGCAAGTACAACACTAAGCAGGAAAAGCAGAAAGTTTATTGCATTGAACATAACAGTTCCTGTTATACAAAATCTATATATTTCAAGTCCTGTTATCATGGGAAGAAAAAGCACTAATAGCTTCATCGTTACTTCTCCAAGCTCTGAAAACATATAACTAAGATCTGTATTAACGGGCTTTAGCAATCTCATACTGATACTGCCATCTTTGATCTCCTCACCTATCACCTCGCTGACAGAACTGTATGTAAGCTGGCTTGTTGTATTTGCCAAAAACAAATATATTACCATATCTGTCATTGAAAAGCCGAGAAATATTCCCTCTCCGTTTGAATCAAACACGGCTCTCCACAAATAGAACATTACAAAACAGTAAATAAGTCCACCTATTACAAAGCCCAGAAAATTCATTCTATAAATAATAAGCGTCTGTATTCCTGCTTGCATAAAGGGGGCGTAACTCTTTATTATCTTATTCATCAGATGATTCCCCCTGTCTGTAAAGGTTGCGTATGATCTCCTCTATGTCCGAATCCTTTACGGAAATATCCTTTACTTTAGTAAGTGACAAAGTATAACTTAGCATTTCACCAACAGGAATTTTTGTACTATTGAATCTTACTTTGAAGTTGTTCTTTTCGCTCTCAATAACAAGATCGCTGCCCTTAAGGTTAAGACCTTTTCTGAAAAGGTCTTCTGTAAGATTTGAAGAATTGTCCGTTTCAAAAACAAGCTCTCTTGTCTGACCGAAGTTTTCACGCAGCTCATGAAGTGATCCGTCGTAAACATTTTTTCCCTTATCTATCATTACTATTCTGTCGCAAAGAAGCTCTATATCACTGATATCATGTGTTGTAAGAATTACTGTCGTTTTCTCCTCTTTGTTTATTTTCATAATAGCCTGACGGATATTATCTTTTACTACAACGTCGAGTCCTATTGTCGGTTCATCTAAAAACAATACCTTTGGACTATGCAGCATGGACGCAGCTATATCTGCCCTCATTCTTTGACCGAGTGAAAGAGTTCTTACAGGAGACTTTATGAACTTTTCAAGCTCAAGTACCTCATTTAAAAAATCCATACGCTTTTTGAATTTCGCGTCGTCTACTTCGTATATTTCCTTTAGTACATTATATGTTTCCTGCAGAGGAAGATCCCACCAAAGCTGTGTTCTCTGACCAAATACTGCTCCTATTTCTTTGACGTAGTTTTTTCTGTCATTCTGTGGTATTTTTCCGTTTATACGACATTCGCCGCTTGTTGGTGTGAGAATCCCCGTAAGCATTTTTATTACAGTAGATTTTCCTGCACCGTTCGGCCCGATAAATCCGAGTATTTCTCCTTCGGGTACGTGAAAGCTGATATCATCAGCCGCAACTACTACCTCTTTTTTTGGTTTGAAAAGCGCTTTGAAGCTGCCTTTAAGTCCCGGATCCTTAACGGTTTTCCGGAATTCCTTTCTTAGATGTTCTGCATATATCATATTAATACACTTCCTTTCTCTTTTTTCTTTCTCCTATTGTAATAGCCTTAAAGCGCTGCTCTTTTTGTCTGCGATAATCGCCTGAATCTTCGCTGTACTTTGCCTCTGTTCTGAGCTTTCTGTAATTATCAAAGCGAATCTCGTCAAGCTCGCCGCTTTCAATAGCTGCCCGCACAGCACACCCCGGCTCTGTTTCGTGCCTGCAATCACGAAATCTGCATCTGTTTGCAAAGGCTTCAATATCAGAAAAAGCATCATTCAAGCCCTCTGTAATGTCCCACATTCCAAGCTCGCGCATTCCGGGGGTGTCAATGATCATTGTTCCGTTTTTGAGCATTATCAGTTCGCGGTGAGTGGTGGTGTGTCTGCCTTTGCTGTCGTCTTCTCTTATTCCGTTTACGTCCATAATTTTTTCTCCGGCAAGGGCATTAACAAGACTCGATTTGCCTACGCCAGATGAACCCAGAAACACAAGCGTTTTCCCTTTTTGCAGATACGGCAAAAGCTCGTTCATTCCATAGCCTGTTTTAGAGCTGACTATACACGTTCTTACTCCCTCTGCCACACGGCTTGTTTCGAGTATATATGGCAAATAATCATCAGTCAGATCTGCTTTTGTCAATACGATAACCGGCTCAGCTTTTGACTGTCGGGCTGCCGTCAGGTATCGTTCAAGCCGCTTTACATTGAAATCATGATTCAGCGACTGCATTATAAACACATAATCGAAATTTGCTGCAATCGACTGCTCACCTCTGCTTTTGTCGGGATCTCGTCGTGAAAAGTAGGTTTTACGCTCCAGCGTTTTTATTATACGGCTGTCGCCGTCGCTTTTGTGATCTATAAGCACAAAGTCGCCTACCGTTGGAAAAGCCTCTCCGGAAAAATAGTATTCTTTTCCTTTTAGCTGAGCAAAGCCCTCGCCAAATTCCGATACAATGCCAAAACGTCCCTTATGAACAGATATAATTCGTGCAGGAATGCTTCTTTCCTGAATCAAATCATAATTAAATCCGTAATCAGTAATATTCAATTTTTATTCCTCCATATTCAGTTATAATATTATAGTACGTTATTTTTGTTAACTGAAAATGGGCGCAAAAATACCGCAGAAAGCAACCCTGTTGGAATTTCTGCGGCTGAAAAAACATACAAAAAAGCACACCCTTTCCGAGTGTGCTTGCAGCAGTCAAAAATCACGAAAGGTTTCTTTAAACGGCACAACAACTAAAGGGGCACAATGTCCCTTGCATTTAAATACGTGCCAATATTCAGTTAGCAATAGATATCCTCTATAACAATCATATTAATACTCCTTTCGCATTTGCCGTTTAAAATATTGTTGGCAAACTTTACATTTTTAGTATATCACCGAGTTTTTATTTTGTCAATAGTTTTGATTATTGTTCTATTAACTATCAGTTTCCTTTGACAAATTGTTAATAATAATATTACATATTGATTTTGTTTTTGTATAGTTTGCAAACAAGTTTTTACTCGCAAGTTACAAAAACATATTTCGATACATCATTCAAGTAAGTAAACATTACTAATTTACTTTCTGCCCCTTCTATATCGAATTCCTTTTTATGATAAACAGAATTTACTTTATAATTATAAATTTGTCCTGTCATATCAACAAAGCTTACAGTATCGCCTATATCTACGGTATTCAAAAAATCAAAATTATCTTTTTTGTTCTTACCGCCAATTATAAGGTCGCTATATATACTTCCGGAATATCTGCACGGTATACTTTTAGCGATATGTTCGTCCCAGCATGAACAAACAGGAAGCTTGATTTGTTTTGACGGTATCTCCAGTATTCCAACATAATCATGCCCGTCAATACTCATCATGGGCATTTCTGTATTATACCTCATCTCAGATTTCCCCTCAATGTACGGCGGTAGAACATCTTCTATCTTTTGAATAACCTCAGATACATTTATATCCGCTTTTCTGTTTACCGTAATTATGAGAACTGATGCAGCAATTGCTGCAATTATCAGCAAACCGCAAGCGGCATACTTTCTATTGATCATCATTTAATCTTCTTCCATTAACTGCCAAAGTAACAGATATTATTCCAGAAATAATACTAACAACCATTAAGTATACCAAAGAATTTGAATGAGTACCCGTTTTTAATGGATTTATATTACTATCATACCTTATGGTTTGTGAAGAATTGTAATAACCAGTATTTCTGGAATTTGTATTATTGGAATTGGTATAATATGAATTCGTATTATCAGGTTTTCTTGACTCCGCAGTTCCTCTGTAATAGTTTACTATTGTAAAAACATTACCGAATCTTGTAACAGTCACATCATATTTTAAACCTGTCACATACTCAACAACTGTCCATACAGAACCATCGTCTATTGCAGTCCATGTAAAAGTCCAATTTTCCAATTCTGTGACCGTATATATACCTACACTCACACCGTCTTTAAATACTTCAACCTGTACACTGTCAGGGCGCTGGTCTTCAAATCCCAGATCATCCCAGAGTACAACTACTTTATATTCTATCTCCTCATTTGTAGGAGTATCCGGCTCACCCGGTTTCGGGTAACAATCGACATCATATGTCCACTCGGCGTTATCGTCAAGACTTGGCAAAGCTATCATAAAGGGTTCAAATCCGTATATAGTATCCTTCGTTTGATTTTTCGTCCAACGTACAAGATACAAACCCGTTTTCAGGTCTGTGAATCTTACAATACCGTTTTTATCGGTTACACTCTTTTGTGTGGGAGAAACAGAGTCTGCAATAATATATGCTGTCAAAGTTGAGGCTGCTGAATCCCATTCTGTCTGTGATGTTATAGCATTAATATTTATCGGATATGCCTTGAAGGTATCAGTCAGAGTATATTTCGAGTCAGATGATACATCTGCAACATGAAATATCTGTATCTCCATTCCTTCAAAATACTTTTCTTTTGAATGGTAAGTAAGCTTCAAAGAACACTCTCTTTCTGTATCTATCGGAGAGTATGTTTGCAGAGCAGCGGCAGAGAAGGCAAACAGTATTACAAATATTCCCGTAATCAGTATAAAAAATCTTGTTGATGATCTGCTTTTCATACCTCGTCGTCCTCCTCTATCTTTGGCTTTTTCTTAACAGGTTTGAATATTACATACAGTATCAGTACAAACAATATCGGCAGCGCAACCATAGGTGTTACAATAAGTCTGTTTACAAGATATGCGTCTGATGTGATTATCAATTCACTGTGTTTCTCTGTTTCTATTCTCTTTCCTCTTACAAGCAAACGATGTGTATTTATTCCGTAGGGTGTACACGTCAAGAGTGTACAATAATCTTTGTTTTTATCTACTGCAAGATCAACTGTATCTGTCGGTACTACAATTTTGATCTGATCGACCTGATAAGTCAGTACCTCATTAAATGCTGTTATAGTAAAAACATCGCCTATCTCCATCTTGTCAAGTTCTGTAAACAATTTCGCTGTCGAAAGCCCTCTGTGCGCAGAAAGTACACAATGCGTACCTTTGCCGCCCACCGGCAAGCTTGTGCCTTCAAGATGACCGCATGCCTTATTTAATACGCTGTCGCTTGTTCCGTGATAGATAGGTATCTGTAATCTGAGCTTATCTATACCTATATATCCCATCATACCTTTTCCGTCAAGGTTTAATATACTATAATACTCCTCAAGCTCCTTTGCTTCTACCAGCGGAAAACCGAAGGTGTTGATCTTTTCGTTATACTTGCGTGCTTCTTCAAGCATTTTTTGAAAATCGTCATCACTTATCTTTGAAGCCATTTGTTCGTATTCTATTATTGCTTTCATTTCTAAGCGAGAATTCCAATATTGACTGATCGCAGGATATAATAGTACAGAGAGACCTATGAAAAAAGCAATCAACAAAGCCAATGTTACAATTTTACTTGTTTTTTTCATAGATTCCCCTTCCTTTAATAATGAGGAGGCGGAGAATGCCCCCTCAACTCTTAAATAAAAATGATAAATTGATTATAGACCGATCAAATGCTTTCCTTTGACATTCTCTTGTTTGTTACAAGAACTACACCTGTTGTGATAACAACGATCAAACCGAATACAGTAAAGAGAATTGTACCAAGACCGCCTGTTTCGGGTAGAGGTGTTGTAGTGCCCTTTGTATTGGAAATATGTGCATCACCGTCTGCGTTATTAATTGTAACATCTGTTCCTGTAGTTGGAAGTACATATCCGTCTGGAGCTGTTATTTCCATTACAGTATAACTGCCGTTCTTAAGACCGTTAATTACGGCTTCACCGCTTGCATTTGTTGTAAATGTGGTTGCATTTGCCTGATCAGCTACCCATGATACTGCTCCGTTTGTCAGATTGTAATATTCATTATTGCTATTTATCAAAACAAATACTGCATTTTCCAATTTTGCATTTGTACTTGAATCATATTTGTCGATAGTTATCTTATAGGAATATACTTCTACATCATCATGTTCAGAAGGATCATCAGTATGACCGGTCCAACTCTCATAAACGTTTTCGCTGAACCGCTTGCGCAATTCGGCAATCTTGGTGCGAATGCGGGTGTCGTACATCTTGTTGTCGAACTTCACCACGAAACCGCCAATGATACGAGGGTCGACATGAGCGTTGACCTCTACGTTCTTGCCCGACACATGACCTACCAGTTCGCCAACCATTGCGATAACATCGGCATCGACGGCATAGGAAGTGGCCAAATCGGCCAAGACCACGCCATGGCTCTCACGGTGCATTTCGAGAAACATAGCACTGATACCTTTCAGGTTCACAGCGCGATTGCGACGCACTACGAAGGAAAGGAACTTACTGGTAATTTCGCTGACACGCTCGCCAAAAAGGTCGTTGACAATGGCCACCTTTTTGCTCTGGCGTATGACAGGGTTGCTGAATACGACGTGCAGTTCGCGATTCTCCACAAAGACATCGT
>JAFPLH010000031.1 GCA_017402845.1 Clostridia bacterium | reverse complement strand
TCCATCTGCACCGTATCTTCAGCCGTCATCTTGCACAAAAAATCTTGACATACGTCAGTATGCCGGCGATTTTATTGTGCAACCTGCCGACTAAATCTGCGGCACATCTGAACGACGGCAGGTTTTTAGAGATGCCCTAAAGTTTAACATTAATAAAACAAAAAACTCACCGCCCACTATCATTTTAGATCGTGAGCGGTGAATTCTTTATCACAAAATAATATACATCAGCGCTAACAGCAGCGGCGCATTTGCTTTTTCTTCGCCAAGCAGAGCTATAAGCAAAATAATCAACGTGCGCTCTTTATCTGCCAAAAGAGTTTCAAGAAAATTATTGCTCTGTCCATTATTGTTCAGATCATTTGTAGTGTTTTCCGTTTTGGTTTGCGGCAGACTGTTATTTTGCGGCGGTTCGTTTTTCTTTTCGGGTGCATTAACTGCACCCATTTGTTTTGACTGATACTTGATATTCCCGTTAATGCTGCCTGTATTGTATGACGGAGTACGTCTGTTATACATTTCTTTGGCACGCATTACTGCGTCAGCCTGCATACGCTCGACATCATTCAAGAAGTCACCCCCTAAAACAAACCGGATAAGCCTTGATTTTTCAGCAGCGGAAGAATATTTATTATCCGTATGATCTTTATAGCTTCTTCAAGCTTTTTCTGCCGTTCTTCACTTAGAAACGGCTTAATAGCCCTTAGAAGCTTTGTTGTATCATCATCTTGTTTCAGGCGGTTAAGTATGGGCATTATCTTCATTACAGCTTGCAGACCGTCAGCGCCAAGCAGATCTGAGGACTGTGTTTGATTCGGCAAAAGCGGCGGTGTTTCGTGCGGCTGCGGCGGCGGAGTGTTCTGCTGAGTAAGCATACCGCCAATTTCGCTTATCTGGCGCATCATATCGGGATCGTTTAATATACTTGTTATCTGCGAAGAAAGATCACTCATTTTTTCTGCAAGCCTTTCAAAAGTGCTTTTGCCTGCGGCGAAGAAAGCAATTGATTTAATGCATTCTTATCATTAAGAATATTTTGCACCTGCGCTGCCTGTGCGTCTGTCATTGTATTGAGTATAGACTTCATATCTCCGCTTTGCGCCGATTTTTTCAACTGTTCGGGCGATATATTAAGCTGTCTGCCTGCCTGCTGCGCCAAATTGTCGAGGTTGTTATTATTTCTATTCATGGTTACTCCTCCCGTTGCAAACGATAACTTTTGCTTGGTACATTATATGCAAACATATACGGGATATGACATTCAATGTGCAATTCAGACTGTGCAAAAACAAAATTGTCATTTTATTATCGCTGTCAAACTTTGCCACGCCGCATTGGTGCGGCAGGGCAACTTTGGCTCAAAACGTTACTTAGGGGCATTTTCTGCCTCCGGCGGCTAAGGGGGTGCGGTTCTCCGGTGGAGAACTCTGCGAAGCAGAAGCACCGACCGAGCCGGCAGACGAGACTCGCTGCCCCTTAGAACCCCGCAAGCCTTTTGAAAAAGGCTTGCGCGAAAACTTAATTTCGTTTTTGAAAATAAAACTTTAAGCGTGAGCTATGAATTTTCGGTTACATTGTGTTCAACCGCGTAATTGCCTGCGGGCGCTTGCCCGCCTTGCCCGCCTTGCCCGCCTTGCCCGCTCTGCCCTAAAGCTGCTTTTGTTTCTGTTATTTACAGATATTGACTTAATATCCACCCTGCCGCACCGAGTAATACCGCTGCCGTCAAAGAAATAACAACTATGAGCAGAATGTTTTTTGATCTTCTTTTTGCAAGCTGTTCAAGTGCGTCATTGGGATCAGGCGCAAATACAACGGTATGAGTTATCACCGGTTCGGGCAATGTGGCTGCCTCGTCCGGAGTTATTTTGATGTGCTTCATAAGCTCGCTGCCGATCATTTTATCTATCTGTTCCGGTTCGTCGGGAAATACGGCAATATATTTACTTCCGCTTTGTATAAGGTAGCCGTCTTTGCCGCCGTCGGGATTCAGTATCTTTTTGTTTGATGTTACCTCTAAGCTTTTTTGCGTAAAATAGTCTGAGAGTACCGTCATAACATTTCTGTCACCGCCGGAAGAAAGTCCTCCTATTATTATTACAAGATCGTTTGTTTTGAGCGTGTTTTCAAAGCGTATACATAAATCGCTGCTTGATACTGCCGCTGCCGCACCGGTTATTTTGATATCTTTTATTGTTGAAAGCTTTTTATTTATATTGCGCTGTATATATCCTGTTTTATATGCAATGTAGTATATTATACTGCAATTCAATGTTATACCTCCCTGATTCGTAATTTTACGAATTGGGCAGCACTAAACGTTCAGATGTGCCCAATAATAAAAAGGGAACGTATTTCTTGTACGTTCCCTTGAATTTTATCTTGATCAGCCCTCGTCTTCATACCACGACTCAATATCGTTAGGTTGTGACGGTTCGGGTTCATACCACGAGCTGTCGTCTTGCTGACTGCTGTCGGGTTCGGGTTCATATTGCGAGGATTCTTCCTCGCTGCTTTCGGGTTCATACATTGAGGAGGATTCTTCTTCGCTGCTTACAGGCTCAGGCTCTGAGGGCTGTTCCGGCTCTGAAGAAGGCGCTTCGGGTTCTGAGCTTTCTTCTCTCGGCTCCTCGTGACTTTCTTCTTTGCTTTCTTCTTCCTCTTTGCTTTCCTCCTCTTTGCTCTCCTCTTCTTCCTTCTCCTCTTCTTCCTCTTCCTTTTCTTCTTCGGTATCGGAATCCTTTATCTTTCTTATATCTTTCTTATCAAGCTTATAGTCGCCGTCATACCACGGTGTCTGACCTGCCTTGCAGGCTGTGATAAAGTCGGTAAGCTCTTTGCGTACACCGCCGTTTCTTGCATAATAGCACTGTGGCCATACTGCATCGGGATTATACGCTGCTTTTGAGGTATCTATCTTTGAGTCTTCACCCTTGCGCACACGTCTTGCAACTATAACTGTTCTGAACTCTGAAAACTCGTAGGAACAAGTTGAAAGTGTAATAAGCTGATCGTTTTCATTTACCGTAACACCCGTGTCGATTATTGAACGCTCCATAATATTATAAACGAAGTCCATAAAATCAACATCATTTTCAAAAGTACCTCTGAGGTAGTTGAAAAATTCGCCCTGCTGGGGAAGTGTGTTGGTCTTGAAAACAGAAATAATTTTCCAGTCGGCGTCATATTCTGCTGTGTCGAACTGGATAATCGGCGCACTTACAAAAAAGTTAAGATTAGAATAGCTTAAAAGCTGGTGGAATACCATACCGTTATCCATGTTATGACCGTGAAGGATAAGATTTTTTGAATTGATACTATCCTCACAGCGGTAATCCAAAAAGATCGAACCGTAGTTTGAATGACCGCCCATATAGTCTTTCCACAGATAGAACTGTGAGTAAGGACCGTCGCCCTTATGTTCAAGTACGGGATAGTCAATATATGTGGTATTGGGAATATAGATCCAGCCCTTTATTTCGGGGTTGATAGCCTGAAGCTTTGCAAAGCGGTCAAGCTCCTCTGCTTCTCCGTCTGTTGTGTTGTCGCTGTTTACCTTAACGCCGTGAGCAATATCACGCACAGCGTTGTATTTATCTTCAACCTGTGCAGGCTCAACAAATAAAAGCTTGCATAAAATAACGGCAGTTACAATAAATGTTACGGTTGCAGCCATAAGTATGATCTTTCTTGCAACCTCAAGCGGACTGTCGCCCTTTGCAGGAATAAAGTTAGCAGCAAAGCCTCTTTTCTTCTTTTTGTAATCGTTCTGACCGATAGAATACAGGTCAAAATGATCGCTTACATTACCGCCTATAAGATTTCCTGTTGTAATACCTCTGGCTGATGTTGCTTTTTTTGCACCCGTGATTATCATATCAGAGGTAGGAACTCTTGTGAGCGACTCTTTCGGAAGCGCTACAACAAGCTTTTCATCATAAAGCATAAAGCAGCCTTCGTAGCCCTTGCCAAGATCGCCGGTAGACCATATCTCATTTATAATGCGGCCTTTACTGGCAGTATCGTTTGTCTTTTTCTTCTTTTTGCCGGATTTCTTTTTTCCCTTGTATTCGTTGGAGAGATTATCCAAGTCACTCTTGTTTTTGTACTCTGAGATGTTCTCTATCTCATCGGGATCGCTTGCCTCAGTATGTTTCGGACACAGCTTTTTGAAAAGCTGAAGTGTATCGCAGTCGGCAGTACCGTCAAGAGCATTTGCAATAATAATAAGCTGTATTCCCTCGTCTGTTGCGTAGCTTTGTCTGAGAGCCTCCAAGAGCTTAATTTTATCAGCTTCAAGATCGGTTTTATACAGGATCTCAATGTCTGCATCTCTGAGATGATTTGTTACAGCAGTCATCTTTTTATCAAGCGACTTTGTGTTAAAGGATTTATCGACCACAGAGTATATTTCTGCTTTCAATTTAGACTGAACCTCCCGTCATGCGTTAGCCGGTCATTACGGCGAATGCGTTTTCTTTTCTTTTCACTAAATCTAAATTACAAATTCTCATTCACTCATTTATACATTATAACATAAAGCTTAAAAAAATAAAAGCACAAAAAAACCAAATGTCAGCAATTGTCGCAGCCTATTTTTGTTATTTTAGCATTTTCGACAGCTTCATTTATCATATCTGTCCAATCAACGCAATTTTCTGCGCTGCGAACCAAGTCAGTTTTTGGCTTCGTTTTTGGGTGCTTAGGAGTAAATACGGTGCAGCAATCTTCATACGGCAAGCATGATGTTTCAAAAGTATTGATACGGTGTGAAATTGCAATTATCTCTTTTTTATCCATACCTATAAGCGGTCTGAATACGGGCATTTCTGCAGCCTCGTCTGTACAAGCAAGTGCGCCTAAGGTCTGGCTTGCAACCTGACCAAGACTTTCACCTGTGATAAGCGCCTGACAGCCTGTGTTTTGCGCAATAATATTTGAAATTCTCATCATAAGCCTGCGCATAATTATTGTAAAAAGCTCCTCAGGGCAGTTTTTCTGTATTTCTGTCTGTATACGTGTAAAGGGTACTGTATACATATCAATTCTGCCTGCGTATTCCGAAACAAGCTCTAAAAGGCTTGCAACCTTTTCTTCTGCACGTTCGCTTGTATACGGCGGACTTGCAAAGTGAATAGCTGTAAGCGCAAGACCTCTTTTAGCCATCATATAAGCCGCAACAGGGCTGTCAATACCGCCGCTTATAAGTATAGCAGCTTTTCCGCCCGAACCAACAGGCAAGCCGCCTGCGCCTTCTTCTACGCTTGCGTGTACGTATGCGGCATAATCTCTCACTTCAACTGTAACGGTAACATCAGGGTTGTGTACGTCTACTGTAATATTCGGAAATTCATCTGCCAAAAAGCCGCCGACAATTTTTGAAATTTCGGGTGAGCCGTATGGGAATTTTTTATCCGAACGCTTTGACTCGACTTTAAACGAAACGTTTTCGCTGAATATGTCGGATAAGTATTCTTTAGCCGCCGCTTTTATTTTGTCAATATCTTTTTCGGTAACACAAGCACGAGAAAATGTAACTATTCCGAAAACGCGACTTAAAGCAAGGGCTGCGTCGTCCATGTCGATATAATCGTCAAGCGGAGTTATTCTTATTGTAGACTGCGAGGATACTGCCTCGAAGCGTCCTAATGGGTGGAGTTTTTTTCTTATATTTTTTAAAAGCATATCCTCAAAGTTTTTTCTGTTTAGACCTTTGAGCGCTATTTCACCGACTTTTGCAAGAATTATTTCTTTCATGACAACTTCCTTTTTTACTAATGATATTAATAACTTTTATTTCGCACGCACTAAACTATTAAGTCCCTCTTTAATTGCTTGAGCAAGAGCGTCTATTTCTTGTGTGGTATTGTACTTTGAAAAGCTTATTCTCAAAGCGGAGTCTGTTCTCTCCCTTGAAAGTCCCATAGCCTGTAACACATGACTCTGCTTTCCTTTTGAACAAGCAGAACCCGACGAAATATATATCTGCTTATCCGCTAAAGCATGGAGCATAGTTTCGCTTTTTATACCTATTGCAGAAATATTTATAATGTACGGCAGAGCGTCGCAGGGGGAATTAATTGTAATACCGTCAATTGCTGACAATTTTTTTACGGTATAATCACGCAGTTCGGTAATGTATTTAATAGAGTCTGAGTACGGCTGAATTTGCTTTATCGCCTCACCGAAGCCGCCTATAAGCGGCAGCGCCTCTGTGCCGGGGCGTATCTTCTTCTGTTGTTCGCCGCCGTATAAAAGCGGTTTAATATAAACGCCCTTTTTTACGAACAAAGCTCCGCACCCTTTCGGACCGTGTATTTTATGAGATGAAACTGTGAGCAGATCGGCGTCTATCTTATGTGGCTTTACGGGTATTTTTGCGAATGCCTGAACGGCGTCACAGTGGAAAAGTGCGGGGGATTTTTTTCGCTCTATTATTTTTTTTATCTTATCAACGGGAAATATTGCTCCCGTTTCGTTATTGACTGCCATTACTGTTACAAGTATGGTATTTCTGTCAACTGCGTTTTCTATCTGAGCAGCGGTAATATGTCCGTTGATATCAGGCTTTAAATACACGACCTCAAAGCCCTGATTTTCAAGCTCTTTGCAAGACTCCAGCACAGAAGAATGTTCAACAGCCGTTGTAACTATTTTGCTGCCCTGTCTTTTTTTTGCATAAGCTGCGCCGAATACCGCCGTATTATTGGCTTCTGTTCCGCCGCTTGTAAAGTATAATTCACTGTCGAGCGTTCCTAAAGCTTTTGCAAGCGCTTTTCGTGCTGATTCAATTTCGTGTTCAGCTTCAAGCCCCTTTTTATGGAGAGATGAAGGATTGCCGTATATATTATTGACTATATATGTTATTTTATCGGCAGCCTCTTTGCATATCTGCGTTGTTGCGCTGTTATCGAGATAAATTTCCACCTTGCACCTCCTTTAAAATGACCAAAACTATTATACAACAAAATTGTTACAAAATAAAGGTTTGAATACAGAAATTTTTTATTTTTACAATTTGTTTTAAATACTTACGTAATTTGTTAATATGCTTGTATGTTTTGTCTGCTGTAAAAGAGGATAATAATTTACAAAAAGGAAACAATAGAATATATAGGGCATCTCTAAAAACCTGCCGTCGTTTAGATGTGCCCTATAAATGTTGAAAGCAGGTAAATACTATGAAAATATCGCAAAAAGAATATCAGACTCTTACAAACGAAAAATCACCCGACAGCAAAATTGTAAAAAACTGTATCGGGGCATTTTTAACAGGCGGTCTTATCTGCACTCTTGGGCAGGGACTTTTTGACTATTATGTAACCTTAGGTGCAGCTGAGTCTAACGCTCGCGCATGGACGTCTGTAACGCTTGTGTTTTTAGGGGTACTGCTTACAGCCCTTAAATTATACGACTCCATAGCAAAATATGCCGGTGCTGGTACATTGGTTCCTATAACCGGATTTGCAAATTCTGTTGCCTCTCCTGCAATAGAGTTCAAGTCGGAAGGCTTTATTCTGGGATTAGGTGCGAAAATGTTTGTAATTGCAGGCCCGGTCATTGTTTACGGAACACTTGCAGGTGTAATTTATGGTGTTGTGATGATGATTTTCAATTTGTAAGCTATAACTAATGTACCAATAAACGGTCATACCTACAATATCAAGCTGCTTTAGTATTGATTAATACCTCGTTTTGGTGTAATATAGATTTATAGGGGTGATATTATGAGCAGTACGCTTGCAGCTGTTATTATTTTGCTTTTGGCGGCAAATCTGGGTGTGATCGTTTATCTTGCTTTTAAGCTGTTAAAATACGGTTTGTTTGATGATGTGCTAAAGCAGATAGAAAAGAATGATTCACGACAAAAAGAAATATATAAACGTCTTTCAAATCAGCAAACAGAGCTAAGAAAAGAGCTTGCCGATCAAGACAGAGATCAGCGCAAAGAGATTACAGCCGCTATGCAGAGCAGCTTTTCTTCTTTGAGCAGAATAATTTCAGAAAACGTTGCGAGTACGGGACAAAATCAGAATGAAAGACTTTTAAGTATGGAAGAAAGACTCAAAACATTTTCTCTCGAAAACGAACAAAAGCTTTCTCAGATCAGACAGACAATTGAAAAGCGTCTGGACATCATACAAAACGAGAATAATCAAAAGCTTGACGAAATGCGTAATATAGTCACCGAAAAGCTTAATAAGACAATTGACGAACGAATGACTCAGTCATTTAAAATGGTGAGTGATCGTCTTGAACAGGTGTATAAAGGTCTGGGCGAAATGCAGTCGCTTGCCGTTGGCGTGGGCGATTTGAAAAAGGTTCTCTCAAACGTAAAAACAAGGGGTATTCTCGGCGAGATACAGCTTGGAGCAATACTTCGCGACATTCTGGGCAGCGATCAGTATTGTGAGAATGTGGCAGTAAAGCCGGGCAGCAGAAATGCAGTTGAGTTTGCGATAAAGCTTCCGGCGCAAAACGGCGGATTTGTTTATCTGCCGATAGACTCAAAGTTCCCCGGCGATACTTATACCGCTATGCGTGAAGCTATGCAGAATGCAGACGCCGCCGCACTTGATGCAGCCTCTAAAAATCTTGTCAAAACGCTGAAAAACGAGGCAAAGGACATTCACGACAAATATATCGTACCGCCGTATACCACAGATTTTGCCGTTATGTTTCTTCCCTTTGAAGGGTTATATGCCGAAGCAGTCGATCTGGGACTTATGGAAACTTTGCAGCGTGAATATAAGGTATGTCTGGCAGGGCCCGGCACCATGGGGGCATTTCTCAACAGCCTGCAAATGGGCTTTAAAACTCTTGCCGTACAAAAGAGAACTTCACAAGTGTGGGAGCTTCTGGGCGAGGTTTCGCAAGAGTTCGACACGTTTGCAAAGGCTCTTGCTCAAACTCAGGAAAGACTCAGAACAGCTGACAGCGAGCTTGAAAAGCTTGTCGGTATTCGTACAAGACAAATGCAGAAAAAGCTTGACAAAATTTCTCAATACAGTCAAGACGGACAATAATTGTATTTTTCCCCCGTTATTGGCAATACTTATTGTATTACCGATAACAGGGGGATTTTTATGCAGTACAGCAAAGTTGAAATTTGCGGTGTTAATACAAACGAGCTTAAAACGCTGAGTGAATCTGAAAAACGTGAGCTTATGCATACCATGAAAAACGCCGATGACGCAAAGGTGCGTGCAAAGGCACGAGAGCAGCTTATAAACGGTAATCTCAGACTTGTTTTAAGCGTAGTGCAGAAGTTTACGAACAGAGGTGAAAGCCCTGACGATTTGTTTCAAGTGGGGTGTTTGGGGCTTATTAAGGCTATCGACAACTTTGACGATACGTTAAATGTTAAGTTTTCCACATACGGTGTACCTATGATAATAGGCGAAATAAGGCGTTATCTGCGTGATACGAACTATATCAGAGTAAGCAGAAGCATAAGAGATACCGCATATCATGCCATGCAGAAAAAAGAGGAGCTTACAAACAAGCTCGGCAGAGAACCCACAGTAGAAGAACTCTCCTGCGAAATGGGAATTGCAAAAGAAAATATTGTTATTGCACTTGAAGCTATTGTTGAGCCTGTATCTTTGTATGATCCGGTATTTTCCGACGGCAGCGACACCGTTTATGTTATGGATCAGATAAGCGACAACGACAGCGACGAAAACTGGATAGACGAAATATCTATAAGGGACGCTATGAAAAGCTTGTCACAGCGAGAAAAGAATATACTTTCAATGCGGTTTTATGTCGGCAAAACACAAATGGAGGTAGCAAAAGAAATAGGTATTTCTCAGGCACAGGTCAGCAGAATTGAAAAGGGCGCACTTGACAAAATAAAGAAAAGCTGCAAATGATAAAATACAATAAATGTACGACTGTTATTTGAAATAAACAATGTCCCCCCTTACGTCATACAAAAAAGTGACGCAAGGGGGGAACATTTTGTCCCTTATTTGTCCCTGTTCAGTACCCAACCGCATACCTCTGCTCGGCAGCTATAAAGATCAAATTTGTGTGTACTCCCTCTGTGATAAACAGTTACTTTATTCAGCGGTTTCCAAGATACTTATTGCTTCTTTATACTTTTCAATACGTAAAAGCGCTTTTTCGTCAACGGTATCAAGACGTGAAATGTCGCTGTTATGCTTCAGGTCTGCAAGCTTGACCTTGGCTGCAATTGGGTTTGATCTTATCGCTTTAACATATTCAAGATACGGAACAGAAGTATTGCGAGTCATAAGAGCAGCAGCGTCTGTTACCTCTTTAGGAAAGACTTTAGACAACTGTTCAAGCGTAATATCTGTATCTTCAACAACATCATGCAGAAGTGCAACACACGTTGAATACTCGTCGTTCATCTGTTCAGCCAAATGATACGGGTGATACACATAGGGCATACCGCTTTTATCGGTCTGATCTTTATGCGCTTCAAACGATATTCTGAGCGCTTTTTTAGTTAAGTCTGTATAGATCATGTTTTCCACCTCACTAATATTTTACAGCAAAAAAATTATTATTGCAAATAAATTGTATATTTGTATGCAATAAATTGATTTTTTTATCGGGTTATTGAAAATATGAAACTGTCGTAATAAATACAAATCAGACAAAAAGTACAGATCATTTACTGACAGTTTCTGAAAGGAGTGGTAAGCTTGCGAAAACAGCTTAACGGTTACATAAAGCTTTACAGACAAATGCTCAATTGGGGCTGGTATCAAGATGTAAATACAAAGGTTGTATTTCTGCATTTGCTGCTGACTGCCAATTTTAAAGACACCGAATGGCAGGGAATTTCTGTAAAAAGAGGAGATGTTGTGACATCGCTTTCACATTTGGCAAACGAATTGAATTTGTCGGTACAAAACGTAAGAACCGCACTGAATCATTTAAGATCAACAGGCGAGATAACAAGCCGATCACACTCAAAATTTACGATCATATCTATATTAAAGTACAATGAGTATCAGGCTGACAGCACAACTGACAACAACGAACCGACAAACAGTCAGCAAACAGATAACTTTCAGACAGCAAGCGATCAACAACAGCGTAAGAATGATAATAATGATAATAATTATAATAAGGAAAAGAATGTTTTAGAAGATAGAAGCAGAAAAGTTCTAAACAGCTACAATACTTACTGCCTTTCTTTTGAGAGGGAATATTGGTTAAATAAAACTGCTGTGCGTTATCTATCGGTCATAGAATTGATGTACCCAAGCTTTAATTATGACCGATACTTTCAGCGTGTTGAGGACTCAGATTTCTTAAGCGGCAGAAACGGACGTTGGATTATCGGCAAATGTGCCTCTCTCGACTGGCTTTTGAATCCCGCTAACCTCAAAAAGGTTGTGAACGGACAATATGATAATAAGTAACACGAGGATAGAGGTAATTTCGGGAAATAAAAACAGCCCAAAACTTCGGGCTGTTTGCAAAAATTTAATTATCAAAACAGGTGTGTTATATAATCCGTTCGACCGTCTAATATTCTTATTATTTCTATATATTCAGAATGTATTTCGTAAAATACAATTTGTTTATTTATAATAATATATCTGTAATCGGATTCAATGTCTATCTTATCGGATAGCTTCATACCAATTTGGGGATTTTCTTTTTAATGAGATATTTTCTTTAAAAGTGTTGTTTTTAGCTTGTGTGCAGCAACAGGGTTATTAAGTTGATTTTTGATATAATCCGTAATCTTTTCAATATCTTCTACTGATTTATAACTGTAAAGCAGTTTCATATCTCTACACCCAAACGGTTATAAACCTCATGTTCATCAAGTAATTCACCTGAATTTTTGCCCGCTTCCAGCTCATTCATCAATATTTGAGTTGAGTGTGCTTTTATTAATTCGGCATTATCGGCAGTTATAGGAAAAGAAAATCCGCCTGCATTAATAGATTGTTGTATGAAAAATATTAATAGCTTGCGTTAAAGTAAAACCGTTTTGTGAATATATATTCTCGATTTTTTGTTTGATCTCAGGATTTATCTTGAGAAGAAATGTTTTCTGTTTTAGGCATTGACGAAATATTTTCCATAACAGCACCTCCATTTAAAGCAATTATATTATATATTACTATGTATGTCAAGAATTTTTGCTGTATTGTTTTAAAGAAAAAAGCTGCCGAAAACCGACAGCCTTATTGTGGTGCGGGTGACAGGACTTGAACCTGCACGGTGTTGCCGCAAGAACCTAAATCTTGTGCGTCTGCCAATTCCGCCACACCCGCATATTTATTAAAATGTAAAATTGAAAATGGAAAATGGCAAGCAAAATTTTACTTTCCAAAAACCAAAGCTATGTATTATTATAACATTTGTGCAAAAAAAGTCAATAGTTAAAGTCGAAAATATTTTTTAATTATATTTAATAATTTGTGTGGTGTGAGTATTTACAATTTTATCAATAAATGTTATACTAAAAATGGATAGTATTTAGTGATAGATCAATCACAATTGATAGAAAGAGAGTGTGTCGTAAGATGAACATGGATTTATCCGGGCAGCAAAGTCAGAATGGTGAATTATTTGATAATTTTGTAAATACTGCCCGTGACAAAAAATCGTTTGAATTTAATCTTGATAATCGTACCTTTGTAGCCGAGGAGTACGAAATGGAAGGCTTAAAGCTATGGAGAGTTTTTGCAGACAGAAACGATATTGTCCCGTTTAAGATTTTTTTGACATTTGATGACTTTATGTCGGAAAATATGTTCGGTGAGTACACATTCAAAGAAAGATTTTCGGAAATGGCAATAAATTATAACTGTGCTCCCATGCCAAAAACCGCTAAACCCAAAAAACCAAAAGACAGCGAAACAGAGCCAGACAGCGAAAAACCTAACGAAACATAATGATCTTTTTATTGCAAACGGCACACAGCAAAAAACTGTGTGCCCGTATTTTTTACGCTTAAACCTCTATATTTGCCGCCGATCGCTGCTTACTCAACCGTAACAGACTTCGCCAGATTTCTTGGCTGGTCTACGTCGTTACCTCTTTGCACGGAAGTATAATAAGCAATAAGCTGAAGCGGTACGCATACAAGCATTGGCAGAAGAATTTCTTCAAATGCCGGTACTCTGAGTACATAATTTGCTATATCGGGCGAAATGTCACAACCCTCTTGACAAATCATTATTACCTTTGCGCCTCTTGCCTTTACCTCTTTGATGTTGCTGACCGTCTTTTCAAACAGTGCAGACTGCGTTGCAACTGCTATTACAGGCATTTCAGGTGTTATAAGAGAAATAGTTCCGTGCTTCAGCTCGCCTGCTGCGTAGCTCTCGGAGTGAATGTATGATATTTCTTTAAGCTTTAAGCTGCCTTCCATACTAAGTGCGTAATCAAGTCCTCTGCCTATGTAAAGCAGACTGTCGGCTGTTACAAGCTTTGTAGATATCTTCTGAGAAAGCTCTGTTGTCTGTGCAATTACGTCTGCAACTCTTTCAGAGGTTTCAAGAAGCTTTGAAGTATAGTATTTGAGTTTATCCTCATCTATCTGACCTTTTGCGTATGCAAGCTCAAACGCAAACAAATACATAACAGAAAGCTGCACCATATACGCTTTAGTTGACGCAACAGAGATTTCAGGTCCTGCGTGAGTATATATGAGCATATCTGCTTCTCTTGCAATCGTACTGCCCATTGCGTTTACAATAGCAAGGGTTTTTGCGCCCTTTTCCTTTGCAAGACGCATTGCAGCAAGGCTGTCGGCAGTTTCGCCGCTCTGAGATACAATTATTATCAGGTCGCCCTCGCCTATTATCGGGTTTCTGTAACGGAATTCGCTTGCTATATCTACTGTTACGGCTGTACGCGCGAGTTCTTCTATTACATATTTTCCTACCATTCCCGAATGCATTGCAGTTCCGCAGGCTACAATGAAGATATTTCTTATTCCTCTGAGCATTTCGGGTGTGATGTTACATTCTTCAAGGCAAGGCATACCGTCTTTAATTCTCGGTGTAACAGTATTTCTTATAGCTGTGGGCTGCTCGTTTATCTCTTTTATCATATAGTGCGGATATCCGCATTTACCAACTGCGTCAACGTCCCAGTCGGCAGTTTTAAGCTCTTTTTCTATCGGCTGACTGTGACTGTCGAATACCTCGACGCCGTTCGGAGAAAGAACTGCGATCTCGTCATGCTCCAGAAGATAATAGTCTTTTGTATACTTGATTATCGCCGGTACATCTGAAGCAATAAAATTCTCGCCCTGACCTATACCGACTATAAGCGGACTTTCACGTCTGACTGCATAGACAGTATTCGGATAATCTTCAAAAACGATACCCAAAGCAAAGCTTCCTCGAAGCTCCTGTGTTGTTTCTATGATAGCCGAGATAGGCTCTTTGATCTTAGCGTAATAGTAGTCTAAAAGCTGTGCTACGACTTCTGTATCAGTATCGCTTAAAAAATCTCTGCCTTGTTTTACAAGAAAGTCTTTAAGCTCCTTATAGTTTTCGATAATACCGTTATGAACAAGCGTTACCTTTGCTCCGCTGTGGGGATGTGAATTAATGTCTGACGGTTCGCCGTGAGTTGCCCAGCGTGTATGTCCGATACCGGCAGTACCCTGCGGCTTACCTTCTGTATCCATTTTCTGTATAAGGTCTTTAAGCTTTCCTTTAGACTTAGCTACTTTTATCTTATTATCTTCAAAAACAGCAATACCGGCTGAGTCGTATCCGCGGTATTCAAGCTTTTTCAGTGCGTCTACTAATACGTCGGCGCTATCTCTTTTGCCGACATAACCAACAATACCACACATATAAAAATATCCTCCTATGTTTTGTTAATTAATATTATGATGAAACGTAGGTACAATATCACTAAGCAGCTTCAAAGTAAGCTCGCTGTTGTTAGCATTGGCAGCCTCTTTAAGCTCCTGTAATTCACCCAAAAATTCATCAGGGTTAATCTTTATCTGATTACCAATAAATATCTTTTTGTTAGCTGTTTCTTTGAGTCCTTCTTCGTTCATGAGCAGTTCTTCATAGAGCTTTTCACCCGGACGCAGACCTGTAAATTTTATTTCTACATCTTGATAAGGCACCTTGCCGTAAAGACGTATAAGATTTTCGGCAAGAGTAACGATCTTCACGGGTTCGCCCATATCCAAAACGAATATCTCACCGCCGTGAGCCATTGCGCCTGCCTGAAGAACAAGCGAAACAGCTTCGGGAATAGTCATAAAGTAGCGGATAATTTCAGGGTGTGTTACCGTAACGGGCTTGCCTGTTTCTATCTGCTTTTTAAACAGCGGAATTACTGAGCCGTTACTGCCCAGAACATTACCGAAACGAGTTGTGATAAAATCGGTATTTGCATAGTTCTGAGCCATATATTGAATTATCATCTCGCAGCAGCGTTTTGTAGCGCCCATTACGTTTGTAGGATTGACCGCCTTATCTGTTGAGATCATAACGAATTTTTCTGTTTTGTAGTACTCCGCAAGCGTTGCGCAGTTAAACGTACCGAAGATATTATTCTTTACGGCTTCTTCCGGTACGGTTTCCATAAGCGGTACGTGCTTATGTGCCGCCGCATGGAATACTATATTCGGGCGGTACGTTTTAAAGATAAGGTTCATTTTGTCGTAATCACGCACCGAAGCAATAAGCGTAACAAGATTAATGTCGCTGCCGTAATCCATATACAATTCCTGCTGTATTTCGTATGCGTTATTTTCGTATATATCTACAATAACTATCTGCTTAGGGTTATACTTTACTATCTGACGTACAAGCTCGCTTCCGATAGATCCGCCGCCGCCCGTAACCATACAGACCTTGCCTGAGATGTACTCTTTAACGTCGCTGTTATCAAAGGTTACAGGTTCTCTGCCGAGGAGGTCCTCGATTTTAATATCCTGAGCCTTTGAGATAATGTTTGTATTTTCGTTTCCGTCGCCGAGCATTTGTGTAAGATAAGGAATGATCTTTATTTTACAGCTTGTTTCGCTTGCAATATCGAGTATTCTCTTGCGGTCTTTATCAGAAAGCGACGGAATAGCAAGTATAATAAGGTCTACCGCCTCTTTTTTGCACCATGTAATAATATCATTAGTTGTACCTCTGATCGGTATACCCATTATGCTTGTACCCTGTTTATCAGGATCATCATCTATCAAACATACAGGCTCATATTTATGCGCCGGATTTTTTGGATCGGAAGCAGCGTTTTTTATCTCGTTTAATATCATATGTGCAGCTTTGCCGGCGCCTATTATCATAGTACGCTGCTTCTGATATTTCTTTCCGTCAACGGCGATCGTGAGAAATGCTTTTCTGAATATAAACCGGAAAAGCATAACGCCGAATGTTCCTATACCGAACGAAATAAAAATATACTGCCAGCGAGGCTGTGCGTTAAAGGTGCTTGAAAGCAGGGTAGTAAGTCCCGAACCGATAAGCATTCCCAAAAAGCAGGAAAGATAGTCCTTTGAATCGAAATAACGCCAAAGCTTATTATATGCTCCGCATACATAAAGTGCAAAAAAGCACATAAGCATATTAAGCATAAGGTGCATTATCAAGCTTTTACGGGAGGAATCGACCATAGGGTTCATCCAGAAAAAGGAAAGAGTAAAGCTTGTAAGAGCACCACTCATAAAAACAATGAAAGCGTCTGCAAACATCAAGACGACTTTTCTGATATTCATTTTTTCCATAAAGCAGTCTGCCCTCCCAATTACATTATACAATTATTATAAATGGAAATACGTACTAAAGGTTAAAAAATTGTAAATTATGTTAGAAGTTTGTATTATTCTATAATACACACATACTGATTATACTATAATACAAGTTATAATGTCAAATAGTAAAATAAACAAGAAAAGCGGTGAATAGAGATCTTTTTATATTGCTTGTAATTATAACCCCTCTGTTTACAGTTAAGGGCATCTCTAAAAAACCTGCCGTCGTTAAGATGCGCCGTAGATCAAGTCGGCAGATTGCACAATAAAACCGCCGGCATACTGACGTATATCAAGATTTTTTGTGCAATATGACGGCTCGGCACCAAATATGCAAGCGAAATGGGTACTCAGTCCGCAGGACGTGATTTATTCAGTGGTTTTTTAGGTTACTTCAAATTCAAACCTGATCGCGCTGCCTTGGAGCGGCGGGAAAGCTTTGGTGCAATACAGCAAAAAAGGGCATTTTCTGCCAAAATGCCCCTCTTTCAAAAACAGTCGTTTAGACTGTTTTTGAAATTCACCCCTAAAAGGGCTTTACCCTGCCTCCGGCGGCTATGTGGGTGCGGTTCTCCGGTGGAGAACTCTGCGAAGCAGAAGCACCGACCGAGCCGGCAGGCGAGACTCGCTGCCCCTTAGAACCCCTCAAGCCTTTTGAAAAAAGGCTTGAGCGAAAACTTAATTTGTTCTTTTTACTATTAAATTTTCTTATAGACCTCGACAGACTCCTCCAACTCTTTCTTTATATCCTCTACAAGCGAGGGCGGACTTATTATCACCACTTCCGGTGCATAAGATTTTGCAAACTTCAAGAACGCCTTTTTATCGGCATACGCGGTAACAATTGCCTCATTCTCATTATCCGATCCGATAATGCTTATTTCTGTGCCGAATACGTCTATAACGTCGCTTATTCTTTTTTTACTTACCCGAAACGACGCCGGCATTGGCTTATCAGAAAACATATAAACATGCTCTTTCAAATAATTTTTCAGATCAAGCGTTTCTCCGTTTATGCCGTTCAGCTCTGAAACAGGCTTTGCTTTTTTATCCGTAATTTCAATATTAAGTATGCGGTCTACCCTGTAATTTGCAACAGTGTCATACTTATCATTATTACATATAAGATAATATCTTCCCTCTCTTATAGCCATTTGATAAGGATTTATCAGATATGTTCTTATACTGCCGTCAGACTGTTTGCGACAATGCAGTTTTTTGTCAATGCCGTATTCGCCGTAGTTAAACTGCACCTTGCGCTTTTTTACAATAGCCTCAGAAAGAATTTCTATTGTATAAAAAAGCTGTTTGTTGTCGCCCTTATCGTCATTGAATACGCTTGTGTGCTTCATTTCATCTATAAAATAATTGCTTGAAAGTCCTTTCAGCTTCACTATAAGCTTCTGACATTGACTGTTTGGTATATGACTGAAGCACAACAAGCTGTCTATAAGCAGTCGTAATTCCGGATCGCTGAAATCACGGCTTAAATAAAAATTGCTTCTTACAACATTTTCATTATCGCCGTTTTCTTCCGATTGATTCTCTTTTTTCTTTGTATGACGCACCTTTTCTGTGTATTCTATATTATACCCTGCATCTATAAGATTTTGCAGGTTTCGCCCGACAGTCTTTCGGTCTACCTTTATTTGATAGTTTTCTTTGAGAATGTCAAGTATTCTCCTCTGACTCAAAGTATGTTCTTCATCACTGTATTTCTGTAAAATATCAAGCAGTATTAATAACAGATTGCTTTTCGATTCACCATTCATAAATAATTTCGCCTTATTTGTATGAATTTAGGGCATCTCTAAAAACCTGCCGTCGTTCAGATGTGCCGCAGATTTAGTCGGCAGACGGCACTTTAAAATCGCCGGCATACTGACGTATGTCAAGATTTTTTGTGCAAGATGACGGCTGAAGATACGGTGCAGATG
>JAFPLH010000030.1 GCA_017402845.1 Clostridia bacterium | reverse complement strand
CGATCACACGCCAAAAAGAAAAACGGCTCGAACCTACTGTTCAAGCCGTTTTTAGCTGTCGGCGGCGACTCGCCGTGGTTGCGGAGGCAGGATTTGAACCTACGACCTTCGGGTTATGAGCCCGACGAGCTACCAAACTGCTCCACTCCGCGATATCTTTTATTATTATGTCCTTGCGACTTGTTTATTATAACATTGATAAGCTCAATTGTCAATGCTTTTTTAAAATTATTTTCCTTCTTACTCAACAATCATTATTTATATACAGTTTTACTCAACATTGTTTAATACTCAGTGTGCAATATGCGATTTATTCATTTATTTAAAGCTTCAGCGCCTCTCCTTTCGGAGAGGCGGTTGCTTCATCTTAGATCTATCGTTTGTAAAATTTCGGTCTTATTGTGTAACCGCTGATTAATTTATAGCTGCTTTGCTGCTGAGTCTATCTCGGCGCTTACGTACATTTCAACCTTGCCGTTATCCTCGCACTTAGAGAAGTCGGGATCCATCGGCAGCTTAGCGAGTACCTTTAATCCAAATCTTTCGGCTACGTCGTCTACGTGGCTTTCTCCGAATATTTTATGCTCCTTGCCACATTCGGGACACTTAAAGTAACTCATATTCTCAATTATACCTATTATCGGTATATCCATCATATTTGCCATATTAAGCGCCTTTTCTACTATCATTGATACAAGCTCCTGCGGTGACGCTACTATGATTATACCGTCAAGCGGTAGCGACTGAAATACCGTAAGTGCAACGTCGCCTGTTCCCGGCGGCATATCTACAAACATATAGTCTATATCGCCCCATACTACGTCTGACCAGAACTGCTTTACCATTCCCGATATTACAGGCCCTCTCCATACAACAGGATCTGTTTCTCGCTCTAAAAGCAGATTTACTGACATTATCTTTATTCCCGACTCTGTTTCTGCCGGAAATATTCCTTCTTCGCTGCCCAATGCTCTTTCTTTTATTCCAAATGCTTTAGGTATAGACGGTCCTGTTATATCTGCGTCAAGTACGCCCGTTTTAAAGCCCTCTCTTGTCTTTGCTACGGCAAGCATTGAAGTTACTGTGCTTTTGCCTACTCCGCCCTTGCCGCTGACAATTCCTATTACCTTTTTTACATTGCTTTGCTTGTTAAGCTGCGCCTTTAAGCTCTCTGCATTTTTGGCGCTGCAATCGCTTGAACAAGTGCTGCAATCGTGTGTACAACCCATAATCCCGATACTCCTCTATATTATATTGTATGTATTATATGTATTATATGTATTATTCGTCCTCGTCATTCTCGTCTTTTTTGTCATCTTCAAAATGCTCAGGAAAATATACATCTTCTGCTGCTACCGTTTCAAATCCGCTTAAAAATGTATATGGTATGCCGTATCCCAATGTTACCGCTGCCATATCAATCATTATATCATTGCGCAGCATTTGCTCGTGAAGCGGAAGTCCTACTGCATAATATGCGCTGATAGCATATATTGACGGAAGTACCATTAATATCAGTACCGACGGACTGAATCTTACTACCTGCTTTCCGTTGCCGACTCTTGTTGCGTAAAACAGCAATGCGCCGAATACTACTACAAGCAATATCGAAATACCGCTGAATACCTCTGCGCTCGCTGACTTTGACGCAAGCTGCATTATAAAATGACTGCATACTGCGTATGCAAGTACCAAAAATGCCGAAAAAAACATATTCGCTGCTTCTTTTTTTCTTTTATTCATTATTTCACACCCCGTGTATTCAATTAGCAATTCAAATTTAATGTCGGTTTTGTTTTATCGCTGTCAAGCTTCGTTGCTCCGCCTTGGTGCGGCGGGAAAACTTTTGGTCAAAACCGTACTAAGGGGCATTTTCTGCCAAAATGCCCCTCTTTCAAAAGCAGTCGTTTAGACTGTTTTTGAAATTCACCCCTAAAAGGGCTGGAGCGTGCCTCCGGCATTCGTGGGGACGCCGTCCCCACACCCCTGCAAGCCTTTTGAAAAAGGCTTGACCGAAAACTTCATTTGATTTTGGTCTGAATGTGCAGTGTGCAATTATGCACTTATACATAATAATACTGCACATTGATTTGTTACTTGCGAATTGCCACCAGGCACACCCAACCGTTTTCTTCAAATTTATGTATTATCCTGAATCTTTCGCTTACCGCTTTTTCAACCTGAGCTGAACGAACATCTATTATACCACTCATTATATATACAGAATCATCATACATAAATTCTCCTACATCATTTGTGAGTGCGATAATTGCGTCTGCTACTATGTTTGCTGCGATCACGTTGTATTTGCCTTGTACCTTATCGGTCAAATTTCCGCATAATACCTCGAATTTATCAGATACATTATTGAGCTGTGCATTTTCTCTTGCTGTTTTTACTGCGGTTTCGTCAATGTCAACGCCTACCGCACTCTTTGCGCCCAAAAGCAAAGCCGCTATTGCAAGAATTCCGCTGCCGCAGCCTATGTCAAGAAATGTATCTCCGGGTTTTACGAACTTTTCTATCGTTTCGAGTACAAGTCTTGTTGTTTCGTGTGTTCCCGTACCGAAAGCAAGACCGGGATCTAAATTTATTACTGCTCTGCCCTCTGCTGAATACTCATCTCTCCATGTGGGACGAATGAGCAGCTTTTCGCCTATCGGTATCGGATTAAAATACTTCTTCCAGTTGTTGAGCCAATCCTCCTCGATACAGCTTGCAAGCTCTATTTCGTGTTCTATTCCCTCGCTTGAATATCGCTCGCTCAAGAACGCTGCTGCCTCCTGCGGGCTTTCTTCGGGACTTATATATATATGTACAATACCCTTTGTTCTGTCTTTATTCAGCAGCTCCTCGTCGATCAGGTCTATGTGCGCTATTTCGGCTACCTCTTTTTCAAGCGTTGAATAGTCCTCTATGTATATACCGTATGGTACTGCCATTTGCGCAATATCGCCTGCTGTGTCGAGATATTTATTCGGTACTCTGATCTTTATTTCTGTCCAATCGCTCATTAAATTACTCCTCGTCAAAAACAGACCTATCCTTTTTTTCTACCTCAAATTCATTTGCTATTGTATCTGCGATATACTGCACCTCTGCTTTTGTATTATCGTCTGTACACTCCGAAAAAACGAGCCACTCTATGGGAACATTATCGCATAAGCCTGAATCGGTAACTCCGAAATATACCGTATAGTACATTTTAGGCAGACCGTCACATTCAAGATATCCTGTATGACGTAAAAAATTGAAGCCCTTAACATCGACTTTCTTCTTGCTTATATGCTTTAAAGCAGGTTTGCCCGTCGCAGCCGGAAATGCTTCGCTCATCATTTTTTCAAAGCTTTCCTGCATTATACCCTCAACGCTTTTTTCGTCGTAAGTACTCGGATCGTGTACTTCATCATAAAACCACTCGTGCGTGATCCACTCGTATATAGTATCATTGGTATTCATTTTACCGCTGTGTATCTGAAAATACGTGCCGTCAGCCTTTACAAAGTGATCGGGCAGATAAAGCTTCTTGCCGTCCATTGCAACAAAGCTCAGAGCATAAACGCCCTCATGATTTTTCATTTCTTCGGTTGGCTCGATATCGTCATCTGTCATCTGGTTAGGCAGCTTGATATCTATTACCTGTTCGTTGCCTGCATTATCAGTAAGTGTAACCTCGCATGCGCTAAATATTGCGCAGACAGCCGCCAACGCAAAACATAACAAAGCTTTTTTCATTTTTGTTATCCTCCTTTATAGGTTTGCAAAAAAATGCAAATTATTCATATAACCATTATACAAAAAGAAAAACAAAAGTTCAATAACCTTCTTATATATTAATGTAAAATTTTTAGGCAACACCGCTAAAACTTTGCGCTGCTGCGCATATTTTGCGCTATATATATGCGGTTTACAAATAACGCTTACTCTCCGAACATTTCTTTTAATCTGTTAAAAAAGCCTTTTCTGTTCTGATAGTTCTTCTCTGAGCTCTGCCCGTCAAACTCCTGCAAAAGCTCCTTCTGACGTTTGCTCAGATTTTTCGGTACTTCTACCGTTACCGTTACATACTGATCGCCCTTGCCTCTGCCGTTAAGACTTACAATACCTCTGCCCTTTAATCTGAACCTGTCGCCCGGCTGAGTACCCTCTCTTATAGTATATGTAACCTTACCGTCAAGCGTTGGAACAACTACCTCTGCGCCTAAGCAAGCCTGAACAAATGTTATAGGCAATTCGCAGTAAACGTCGTTGCCCTTTCTCTCAAACAGCGAATGAGGACGCACGTTTACCGTTATATACAGATCTCCTGCGGGCCCGTGATTTACGCCTGCGTTTCCTCTTGAACTCATACTTAAACGCTGACCGTCATCGATACCTGCGGGAATGTTGATCTCCTCTTCTTTCTTCTTGCGTATTCTGCCTTTACCGTCACATCTGGGGCATGGATCGTCAATAACTCTGCCTTTTCCGTTACAGTTATCACACGCTCTTGATGTTTGCACCACACCGAAAGGCGTTCTTGAATTTACAGTTACGTGACCTGTGCCGCCGCAAGCCGAACACGTTTTTGGAGAAGAACCCTTTCTTGCTCCCGAACCGTCGCAAACATCACAATTTTCTATTCTTGCATAGCTTATAGTTTTTGTGCAGCCCTTTGCAGCTTCTTCAAAAGATATGCTGCAAACTGCTTCAACATCTGTGCCTCTGCGAGGGGCGTTCGGGTTTGCCTGTCGTCTTGAACCAAAGCCGCCGAAAAAGCTGTTGAGTATATCGTCCATATCAAAGCCGCTTGCGTATGACGAATAACCGCCTGCGCCGCCTGTGCCATAGCTTGGATCTACGCCTGCATGACCGAACTGGTCATATCTTGCTTTTTTATCCTTATCCGACAAAACCTCATACGCTTCGTTTACTTCTTTAAAATTCTTTTCTGCTTCTTTATCGTTCGGGTGCAGATCGGGGTGATAAAGCTTTGCTTTTTTTCTGAAAGCCTTTTTTATATCGTCCTCAGACGCACCCTTTTCTACTCCGAGAACCTCATAATAATCTCTCTTGTCTGCCAAGAAAATCCCTCCTGTATACAATTCGTAATTCGTAATGCTTAATGCGTAATTGTTCTTTCTGATCTCTCTCGTTAATTACGAATTACGCATTACGAATTACACATTAGACTACGCCTATATGATTGTATATGATTTTTCGTATAATTTCAAGTACTTATCGGATATTAAGCATTGAATACACTGTGCAGTACTGCTGCCAAAGTGAGAATGCCCGGTATCATCATAGCGATACCTATTACAATATATACAACTACCTCTGCTTTGTTTGTATGAATATAATGCTCGGTGGGGTGTTCGGGGTTTATTTTCAGCTTTACCTTTGTACCCTTTTCACTGATACCCTTATCGCCCGAATATCCCGTTGTGCGGTATGTTTTGTTGTTATAGCTATATTCATAAACAGGGCGTACTTTTACGTTTTCTTCGTCTTCATAGTTTTCTTCGATACGGCAGTCTACAATTTCAGCCGTTACCGAGTCTTCGTCGCCGCTGTCGGCTCTGCGAAAAATCGTGGGGAACTTCGGATCTATTTTTAGCTTTATTTTATCGTGCAGCTTAAAATCTTTCTTTACCGACTCAAGCCCGTCTACAATATATGCTTTTCCGTTTACCGCATATTCGTACACGGGGCGTATGATATAGCGCGAACGGTCTATTTTTCCTACCTTGTAATGATCTGCTATTTCTGCGTCAATCTCTTTTGTACAGCGCATTTTACTGTAAAGTATCTGAAGCGGCAGAAATATTCCGGGGATCAATCCCAGATAAAACAAAAACATATATCCGAATACGGGTATTTCTCTTTGCATACTCTTATCAAGACCGTATTTGTCTATCAGATATGACAATCCGGCTGATGTGAGCAGATATACTCCCGCAAGCATGCATAAGCCTCCGGCGGTTTTTCTCTTTCCCCATTTTCTAAAACCGTTTTCTGCGTATACTATGTCTTCTTCTCGGTTCTCCATTTTTTCACCTCCGAAGCCTTTTTCAAAATGCCAAACGGCAGCCCGTGCGGAGAGTGTTTCTCTCTACACGCAACTGCCATATTTTTTTGCTTTTATTAAAATAGTGCAATATCAGATTTTACCGCTTTATTATGTGCAGCCACTATTAAGTTTCTTTTATTCGTCAGGAACTGTGAAGAAATAAAAAGTTATTTATGAGCAATTCCTTAGTTAGTACCGTTTATTTCCATACTTGATCTTGCCGCCTTGGAGCAGCGGGGAAACTTTGATATAAAACGGTACTAAAGGGCATTTTCTGCCAAAATGCTCCTCTTTCAAAAACAGTCGTTTAGACTGTTTTTGAAATTCACCCCTAAAAGGACTTGAGCATGCCTCCGGTGGAGAACTCTGCGAAGCAGAAGCACCGACCGAGCCGGCAGGCGAGACTCGCTGCCCCTTTGAACCCCGCAAGCCTTTTGAAAAGGCTTGCGCGAAAACTTAATTGTTTTGTTTTAGTTATTGCCAATATGTGTATCTGCTAATCAATCAACGTCTTTAAAGTCAGCGTCGTATACGTTGCCGTCGCCGCCGTTGTCGTTATTAGCTGCTGTGTCTGTGGGCTGTGCATGCTGCTGTGCGCTTGCGCCTGCCTGCTGATAAAGCTTTGTTGATACTGCCTGTACAGTTTTCTCCAAATCTTCCTTTGCACTCTTGATATTTGAAATATCGTCTGTTGCTATTGCACTCTTGAGTGCTGAAACCTTAGACTCAATCTCACTCTTATCTGCGGAGTCGATCTTGTCGCCGTTATCCTTTATAAGCTTCTCTGCGTTGTATGCAAAGCTCTCTGCCTCGTTCTTTGTGTCAACTGTTTCTCTGCGCTTTTTGTCCTCTGCGGCATACTTCTCAGCCTCTGCAACAGCCTTTGCAATATCGTCTTTGCTCATATTTGTGTTAGAGGTAATTGTAACCTTCTGCTCTTTGCCTGTGCCGAGGTCTTTTGCTGATACGTTTACAATACCGTTTGAGTCGATATCAAATGTAACCTCGATCTGAGGAATACCACGGGGAGCCGGTGCAATACCAGAAAGAATAAACTTACCAAGCTGCTTGTTATCTCTTGCAAACTCTCTTTCACCCTGAAGTACGTTGATCTCAACGCTCGGCTGATTGTCTGCTGCCGTGGAGAAGATCTGACTTTTCTTTGTCGGGATAGTAGTATTTCTGTCTATGATCTTTGTCATTACGCCGCCCATTGTTTCAACGCCAAGTGACAACGGAGTAACGTCAAGAAGAAGCAAGCCTTCAACTTCACCGCCGAGTACGCCTGCCTGAATAGCTGCACCGATAGCAACACATTCATCAGGGTTGATACCCTTAAACGGATCTTTGCCGATAAACTGCTTAACTGCGTCGATAACTGCCGGAATTCTTGAAGAACCGCCAACCATAAGAACCTTGTCGATCTCGTTGATAGAAAGTCCGGAGTCGCTTAAAGCTGTCTTTACAGGGCCCATTGTGCTCTGAACAAGGTCTGCTGTAAGCTCGTCAAACTTTGCTCTTGTAAGAGTAAGGTCTAAGTGCATAGGACCGTTTTCGTCCTGCCAGATAAACGGAATGTTGATTGAAGCGCTTGTTACGCCTGAAAGCTCGATCTTTGCTTTCTCTGCTGCCTCTTTAAGACGCTGCATTGTTGTTTTGTCTTTGCTGAGGTCTACGCCTGTATCCTTCTTAAACTCGCCGATCATCCAGTCGATAACTCTCTTGTCGAAGTCGTCGCCGCCAAGACGGTTGTTACCTGCTGTTGCGAGTACCTCTTGTACACCGTCGCCCATTTCAATGATAGATACGTCGAATGTACCGCCGCCGAGGTCGTATACCATTACTTTCTGATCTTCTTCTTTGTCGATACCGTAAGAAAGTGCTGCTGCGGTAGGCTCGTTGATGATTCTCTTTACGTCAAGACCTGCGATCTGACCTGCGTTTTTAGTTGCCTGTCTCTGAGCGTCTGTAAAGTATGCCGGTACTGTAATTACTGCCGAACGTACAGACTCGCCAAGATAAGCTTCTGCGTCTGCTTTAAGCTTCTGCAAGATCATTGAAGAAATTTCTTCCGGTGTAAATGTTTTGTCGTCAATGTGTACCTTATAATCTGTACCCATTTCTCTCTTAATGGAGCTTACTGTTTTTGCCGGATTAGATACTGCCTGACGCTTTGCGATCTGACCTACAAGACGTTCGCCTGTCTTTGAAAAGCCAACTACTGAGGGAGTTGTTCTTGCGCCCTCTGCATTTGCAATTACTACCGGCTCGCCGCCCTCGATAACTGCTACGCATGAATTTGTTGTACCTAAATCTATACCTATTGTCTTAGCCATAATTGATTACTCCTTTTTTCTTTTAATCTCTTTCATTTATTTTTTTATATACTAAAGACCTTCGATCAATTTACGGTTTGCACCATACAATGTCTTATGATCTTATCGCCTGTTTTGTATCCCTTCTGATAAACCATAGCTATTGTATCAGACTCCATTTCTTCGTTATCAACGCTTGAAATTGCGTTGTGAAGTTCAGGATCGAATACATCTCCTACTTCACCGAAAGCTGTTATATTCAGCTTTTCAAAAGCTTTTAGAAGCTGATTGTTTATCATCTCCAACCCCTTTTTGAACTCCTCAGGAGCGTCTTTTGACGACTCTCTTGCACGGTCGAGGCTGTCTGCTATCGGCAAAAGCTCTTTTATGGTATCAGAAACTGCATTTGAGTAAATGCCGAGCTTCTCTCTTTCTGATCTGCTGCGGAAATTTGCATATTCTGCTGCTGTGCGCAAAAGCTTTTCTTTCTCTGCTGCAAGCTGTTCTTCAAGTGCTTTTATTTTTGCGTCTGCTTCATTGTCGGCACACGCACTTTCACCCTCGGCAGATGCATTTTCTTCTGTGGCTTCTTCCGCAACATCTTCGGGGATCTCGTTTTGTTCTTCCTTTATCTCCTCGGCTGCCATTTTGTAACTTCCTTTCTTATTAACCTCTGTAACCTCTCTTACTTCGGTAATCGTTTTCAGATATCTTCAATTGAAAGCATTTGCTTTAAGAATTTGCTCACGCACTCGCCGGCATATTCAAGCATTGATACGATATACGCATAATCAGAGCAAAGCGGAGTAATAGCGGAGATGATGCCCGAACAAGACGTATCTATATTATACGGCTCGTTTATAACGCTCATCTGACTTAATGCAGATACTCCCGACTCTGTGCCTACAACGATCTTTTTTTCGCTGCCAAGCTGTGCTATTAAAGACTCTATCGCCTCGCTGCTGTGCAATAGCTTTATCAGGTCTTTAAGCGTATCTCCGTCAAGCTCAGCGCTCAGAATGTTTGCCCTGCCTGCCGACGTTGAGTTAAAACCGCTTATCTCGCCGCAGGCTGACATTATTGCAGCAAGCGTGCTCGGAACAAGCAGCGCAAGATCGCCCATTTCAACTGCCATTGTCTGCACGAATGCCGGAGTAATACTCTTTACGGGCATACCCTCTAAGCTTCTGTTGAAAAGTGTTTCGTATACCCTGATAATTTCTTCGGTTACTACGTAATCGCACTTAAAAAGCCTTGTTTTAACAAGTCCGGTTGACGCTATTACAACGGCCATGCACGTTTGTCTGCCCGTTTGTACGAACTTTAGCCGGTGTATTCTTGCGTTATCCGATGCCGGAGTTGTTGCCGTTACCGCTGCACCGGTAAGCTCTGCAAGCGTTTTGACCGTTGTTTTCAATAGCTTTTCCGGATCGTCGGCATACGATAAAGCGTCGTATATCACTGCACGCTTTGAGCTTGAAAGCGGCTGCTTTTCCATAAGCTTATTTACATAAAATCTTATACCTTCCTGCGACGGAATACGCCCTGCCGATGTATGCGGCTGTAAAAGCAAGCCCATTTCAGAAAGCTCTGACATTTCGCTGCGGACAGTAGCCGAAGAAACCGGAAAATCAAGTATACTCAGCAATGATTTTGAGCCGACCGGCTCGCCGCTTTTGATGTAAGCTTCAACAACAGCCTTTAATATTTTGTTTTTTCTTATCGTCGTTGGCGGCTGCATTTGCTCACCCCTTTTTCAGGTATTAGCACTCTCGTTGGCTGAGTGCTAATCTATTTATTATTATACTATTATCCCTGCATTTGTCAATAGCTTTTTACAAATTTTGTTTTAAAATATTTTTTAATTAAGCACTCATAGGCGGCTTAGTGCTAATTTGCATACCCAAGCGGACTCATTTCCCCGTCAAGCGATACGGTACACACATCACCGCCTATAATTCTGTCTTTATACACAAGCAGGTTAAGTCTTTTTTCGTCGCTGTTCATATATGTATACCTTATACAATCTGCTCCCCGAAAATTCAGAAGATCGCCGCCGCTTTGCTTTTGTATCTCGTTGTAGTTTGTATATACGTCGCCGAACTCTATCGGAATACGCACATTTTCGGCTTCTTCGTAATCGTCGGCAGGCGAAAAGCCAAGCCTGCAAAGGAAATTGATCCTCTGCTCACGTGTTTGCGCAAGGCTGTCGATTCCCAGATACTCTTTCGGCGGCTGTGCGGTATGAAACGTGCTGCCTATCATCAGCAGAGATATGCACGACAGCAGAAACAGAGAAAACACTGTTAAAATAACGCTCTTTTTTACCGTTGCGGTAAAGTTTATATTAAACACCTGACATTCCTCCTAATAATACTATTATTTATTTTATGAAGATAGTTACTCTTTTATACCAAAAAACTCCCTCCGCATATAGCGGAAGGAGCGTTTTGTTCAGTGTTTCCTTAATTATGATTCTTTATATATTCTTTCCTGACCTGTTGCCGTATTGGTATTAAGGTTGATAGAATATCTGAGGATACCCAAGCAGTCACGAGTTGTAATGTTTTTATCTTCGTCAACGTCGCCGACAAACTTCTCTTTTGCACTAAGCTTAATAAGACCAATTGCGCCTCTCTGTGCAAGCATAGAGTCTCTTGCTGTGATCTTACCGTCGAAGTTTACGTCACCGAGGAGTACCTTCTCGCCTTCATCTGTTTCCGTGTCGGAGTCATCGGAATTTATATCAGATGTATCGCTGTTATCGGAATGTGTATCCGATGTATCGCTGTTATCGGAATGTGTATCAGATGTATCGCTGTTATCGGAGTGTGTATCCGATGTATCGCTGTTATCGGAGTGTGTATCAGATGTATCGCTGTTATCGGAATGTGTATCAGATGTATCGCTGTTATCGGAGTGTGTATCCGATGTATCGCTGTTATCGGAATGCGGTTCTGATGTATCAGTATTATCAGAATGTGTTTCTGTATCTGTGATATCAGAATTCGGATCTGATGTATCTGTATCTGCAATACTCTCTGTATCGGAATTATCTGTTATTTCAGTATCAGTTTCTTCATCTGTTGACTTATCGGTTGCGTCATTACCATTTGTAATAGCAACTGCATTTGTTGTAGAAGCAGGATCGAAATCTACATAAGCTACATTGTAGAACTCATCAACAATATAAGACATTACGTTTTCAGCGCTTGTAATATCTTTAAGAGCCTTAAAGTTTACAACAAAAATGTCTTTTTCATTTGCAAATGACTGACCGCCTGCCTCAAACATTGAGCTCCACCGGAGTGTGCCCTTTGTTGCAGCGTTAAAGTCAACATGACCTACGCCTCTTACTTTGTTTACAAATGTGAATGCAGAAGAATCATACTTAACAGTTTCTCTTATACCAAGTGCTGACTCTGCATTCTTGACCTTGAAGTATACTGTTACTATATCGTCTTTCTTTGCGTCAACCTTGATCTTAAACTCTGATGTGTCAACCTCTGTTTTATCTGTAACTGCCTTTGCAGAAGTGTTATCAGCGCTTATTTCCTTATCGTCAACATCAAAGAATTCAACTACCTTATAAGAAAGAACCTTGCTGCTTGCAGATATATCTTTAAGAGCCTTGAATTTGAGTACGCAAACGTCTGTTTCGTTTGTGAAGTCCTGTCCCTTTGCGTCAAACAAAGATGACCATACAATTCTGTCTGTATAAGCTGTGCTTACTTCTATATGACCTACGCCGCCTGCCTGCTCAACGTATGAAAGTGCAGAACCGTTAAAGTCTACTACTTCTTCAATACCCAAAGCCTTCTTAGCATTCTTCACCTTGAAGTATACTGTTACAGTATCGCCTGCCTTAGCTTCTACGGGAATATTTATTTCTTCTGTCGGTGCAGCTTCAGTGTCGGATTCACTTCCCTCTGTCGATGTATCGCTTTCAACAGAAGCCGGTTCTACTGCTACGTCTGCTTTAAGAGCATTCTTATCAACTGTGCCGTAATCGAAATTGTAGATATCAACTACCTTATCAGCACCTACAACACCGTTTACATCTTTGTTTGCGGTAAACTCAAAGGTAACGATATTCTTATCGCCGGAAACCTCGCCGGAATTGATAACATTCCACTTTACTTTTCCGTCTGTGGGATTTACTGTGAGGATAAGGCCGTTATCAGCAGCGCTTGCGTTCTGTACGCCGTCAGACGCTGTATAACCCTTGTATGTAAGCTTTGAAGTGTCGTAAGTAAATTCGTTAGAAATACCCTCTATTTTAGTCATATCTGCATGGAAGGTAACTTTTACTGTGTCGCCCTTCTTAGCATTTGCCGTTATGCTGATATCCTCAGTCGGTACATCGCTTTCAGTATCATCAGAACCGGCAACTACCTTTGTATCTGCTGTAATGCCGTCAAGATTGAGCGATGTGAAATCGTAATCGTAGCAATCTCTTACGGTATTAGTACCAACCTTGCCGTTGGTATCTGCTAAAGCCGTAAATACAAGCTTGATAAGCTGCTTGCCGTTTGATACGTCCATGCCGCCCTTGCCGTCGCCGAGAGATGCGTTCCAGCGAACCTCGCCTGATGCGTCTGAGAACTGTACGCCGTCTGTAAGTGCTTCTGCCTTTGCAAACTTGAATTTGCTTGTATCGTACTTAAATGTATTTGAAATACCGAACAAATTGCTGTAACCCTTAACGCCGAGTGTAACCTCTACGCTGTCACCCTTCTTAGCGTTTGCTGTTACGTCAACAACGCCTGTGCCGAGGTCTGTATCAGATGTTATTACATCAGATGTTGTGTCAGAAGCAGTATCGGAGGGCTTTACGGATTCTGTATCACTGTGCGGCTTAGGGGGATTAACCGTGCCGCTGCCTATTCTTGCAAGAGGAACGGTGATAGTATCCATATCGTCTTTTTCGCCTGTTGTTGAATCGTCCTGTCCATAAGGCTTAGCTGCATTGTCAAGCATTGTAAGATCCATAGGATTGCAGCCTATTGCACTTGTACCGTAGATCGAAACGTGCATTACACCAATACCACGGCTCTCAACATCTGCCTTTGTATAGCCGAGAGAAGCAAGCGGAATTGTAATAGTATAGAATGTGTCGAGTTTAGCGTTATGTCCTGAAGCCAGATCTTTCCATGCAGAGCTTTCACTCTGAACTTCTTCCGGCTTATAACCTGAATGCTGGTTGCCGCTTATACCCATAAGCTTTGTATTGCCTGCAAACAAACCGTCTTCATAAGCTAAGGAAATACCTGCTGTCTTGAATTCGTGACAATAATCAGCCTTATAAGAGAACTGACCGGAGCTGTTTGTTGTAAACAATGCCGGATTGCCTACGCCCGGTTTTGAGGAGAAGCACATCATAGCATCAACATTTGTTTCATAGCTTACATCTTTTCCCCAAACTCTGTCTTTTGCGCCTGTGTCCATAGAGCCGTCGGAATAATTTCCTGTGCCGAGGTCAAATATCAACATCTGCGGCATATCTGCATTGTAAGGTTTAGCTTCCATTGTGCCTGCGCCGAGCTGTTCGGGTGCAGTTACGTCACGAACGTCTACATACTGCCAGCCTAAATAAAGGTTGGTATCGTCCCATGCGCCATAAAGTGCATAGTCGTCATATACCGGATACTCATGAGGGCCTCTGAATACATTCGCATCATCATTTGCAACACCCTGAGCAATAAGCTCTGCACTTGTCCAGTCGGCTGCTGATGAAATCGTTTTGTTTGTACCAACTCCGGTAGGGTTGGTAGCATAATACGAGGGCAGTCCCTCTGCGGAGCTTTCAACGTCCTTTGTAAAGCCTGTTTTTGTCTCCGTTTCGGCCGCCGATGCGGCAATTACGGTGGTAGCAGACATCACCAGTGCAAGAAAAGCACTCGTAAGTCTAAGAGATCTCTTGGCCATATCAATTACCTCCAATTTTTCATTTATTTTTTCGGGTGACGACAGCGCCGCCTGTTGACTGCACCGTCTAAAGCATTCCCAACTTTTATACATATATAGTATAACGCTTTTGTAAACGATTAACAAGTCTTTTTATGTGTTAAAATAATCTTTGTAGGACTTGTTAAAACGCACACTCGATTTTTGTACAGATTTTTGTGCTGCTTCAAGAAAAAAATACATAGCTTTAACAAAACCGTCACAAAGCAAAAAAGACGCCGAAACACGCTGTTTTAAAAGCGTATTCCGGCGTCGCAAATTCACTGTTTCGAGGTAAGAAATCAGTTTTTCTTCTTTCTGATCTTCTCTCTTTCCTCGGTAAAATAAAGCGCTGCGTCGAGCGTATTTTTAAGAAGCATAGTTATTGTCATAGGGCCTACTCCTCCGGGAACAGGTGTTATAAATCCTGCCTTCGGCTCTACCTGTTCAAAGTTTACGTCACCGCAAAGCTTGCCCTCGTCGTTGCGGTTTATGCCAACGTCAATGACAACAGCTCCTTCTTTTACCATATCACCGGTAATGAATCCTGCCTTGCCTACTGCGGCGATAAGTATATCCGCCTTTGAAGTGAAGCCCTTCAGGTTTGCTGTATGACTATGACATACCGTAACAGTTGCGTTCTCGTGAAGCATCATCATAGCAACAGGCTTTCCGACAATGTTGCTTCTGCCTACAACAACACAATGCTTGCCCTCAATATTGATACCCGTTGATTTTACGAGCTCCATAATACCTGCGGGCGTACAAGGTGCAAATTTAGGTGAGCCTATGAGTACCTTGCCTGCATTTGACGGTGTAAAGCCGTCTACGTCCTTTTTGGGAGAAATCTTGCCTATTACGGCTTTCTCGTTTATGTGTTTGGGCAAAGGCAATTGTACCAGAATACCGTCTATATCTATTCTTTCGTTAAGCTCTGCTATTACCTTGAGCAGATCTCTCTGCGACGTATTTGCCGGAAGAGATACGACCTCTGAATAAAAGCCTACCTCCTCGCAAGCCTTAGCCTTATTTCTTACGTATGTCTGAGATGCCGGATCGTCACCTACGATAACCACGGCAAGCCCCGGTGTAGTACCTGTTTTTTCGGCAAGCTCTTTTGTTTCTTTTGCAATTTCTTCTCTTTTTCTTGCGGCGAGTTCTTTGCCGTCTATCAATATTGCCATTGTAATCTCTCCCTTTTAAAATCTTAATATTCTGACAGCCTAACGGAACTGCCTTGTTTTTTCTGATTATTATTTTACAACGAATCAAAACATTTTTCAATACGTTTTAGCAATAAAAAATACCGCGCCGAAAATATTTTTCGGATTTATAGCTTATACAACAAAAATACGCAAAAAAAAGCACAGCAACCGTATAAATTGCTGCGCTTAAAATTACTTTAAAGAATCAATAATACCTGTCTGCTCCATTATCGCATATTTCTCGATAAACGCTTCAAAAAAGCCCTTATCAAGCGGAACATCAAACTTATCTCCTGTTGACATATTTTTAACGCTTGCTTTATTTGCGTTAATATCATCATCGCCTATAACCATGCTGAATTTAGCCTTTATTTTATCTGCATATTTCATCTGGGCGCGCAAACCTCTGCCAACAATATCCATTTCGGCAATAAGTGAAGAATCTCTTAGTTCTCTTACAAATTCAAACGCTTTTTTCTCTGCATTTTCACCCAATGCGGCAATATACAGATCACACGTTTTTGGCTGCGGCAGCTCAATGCCCTGCGACTGCATTACGAGCAGAAGTCTTTCAATACCCATAGCAAAGCCTAAAGACGGTGTAGGCTGACCGCCCAGTTCTTCTATAAGTCCGTCGTATCTTCCGCCGCCGCATACAGTGCCCTGAGCTCCTATTGTATCTGTTACAAACTCAAAAACTGTGCGTGTATAATAATCAAGCCCTCTTACTATTGTCGGATTTACGGTATAATCCACCTCGGCAACATCTAAGAAAGACTTGACTCTCTCAAAGTGCTGTGAACAGTCTGTGCAAATATAATCAAGAACCTTCGGGGCGTCCTTTGCAATTGCGCTGCATATCTCGCTTTTGCAGTCGAGTATACGCATAGGATTTCTCTCAAGACGCGATAAGCACGTAGCGCAAAGCTTATCGGTATACTTTCCGAAATACTCTTTAAGAGCGTTTGTAAAATCCTTGCGGCACGTTTTGCAGCCTATCGAGTTTAATTCAAGGCGTACATTTTTTACCCCCAGACGTTCAAACACAGAGTTTGCGGCACAGATCATCTCTGCGTCTGCCTTTGCGTCAGAAGCGCCGTAGGTTTCCATGCCGAACTGATGAAACTCTCTCTGTCTGCCTGCCTGAGCTTTTTCATAGCGGTAGCAGGAAAGCAGATAATAAGCCTTCACGGGCAAGCCGTCGTTATACAAAGCATGCTCAAGATAAGCTCTTGCCGCACCTGCTGTTCCCTCAGGACGAAGTGTTATACTCTCTCCGCCCTTTGTATCAAAGGTATACATTTCTTTCTGTACAACGTCTGTTGTTTCGCCCACACCTCTGTTAAAAAGCATTGTGTGTTCAAACACAGGCGTTCTTATTTCCTTAAAGCCGTAAACCTCAGCCTGCTGTTTCATTACGTCTTCAACAAACTGCCATTTATAGCTGTCACGAGGCAAAATGTCCTCGGCTCCCTTGACCTTCTTAGTCAATACTCCCATACTTTTCTTTTCCTCCAATAATTATTATCTGCGCATTACGTCACGCCAATCAAGATCTCCTCTTTCAAGACCATGTATAAGTATCTCGGCTGTTGCAATGTTTGTTGCAACGGGAATGTTATGCATATCGCAGATTCTGAGCAAATCAATATCGCTTGGCTCGTGCGGCTTGGGATTAAGCGGATCTCTGAATATCAAGAGCATATCCACCTCGCCGCAGCCGATCTTTGCGCTTATCTGCTGACCGCCGCCCTGTGCGCCGCTGAGATACTTTACTATTTTAAGTCCTGTTGTTTCTGAAACGATCTTTCCTGTTGTGCCTGTTGCGCACAAATTCTGTCTGCTCAATATACCGCAGTAGGCAATACAAAACTGCACCATCAATTCTTTTTTTGCATCATGTGCTATTAACGCAATATTCATAATTATTTCCTCCCGATATATAATTTTAATGTTTGTTAGACGTTCGGTTTGTACACTTTATTTTATTGAAAGCGGCTCTATATAACCCTGGAGCCTGTGGGCGATCTTAGTCATACACCTCATTGCAGGACATGAATCGTCGCTGTTTTTGCCCGACTGTATAGCTGCCGCCAGAGAATAATCCTCCGGCACTATACCTATGAGCTGAAGTGCGGTAATATCTATTATCTCGTCCAAGTCTTGGTATAACCCCATTTTTTGAAAAGTACGCTTATTAAAGCGGTTTATTATCAGTCTTACGTCATCAATTCCCAATGACCGCAGCTTGCCTGCCACATTCTGACCGCCTCTTATACTCGTAGGCTCGGTATTGACCACGACAAGCCCCTTATTAGCAGGAAATGCCGCCGCATCAAAGCCGCTGCCCACTCCTGCCGGAGAATCAATAAGAACATAATCGAAAATATCGGCAACTCCTGCGACAAGCTGCCCCAGAACCTGCGGAGCAATTTCATCATAAGCATTCAGCGGTGCCGGCATTAAAAATAACCCCTTCTTGCCCGGACACGGATAGACCGTATTCTCAACGGTACAACTGCCGCTTACTGCGTCTGCAATATCAAACACAAGATTCTGCGTTATACCCAGCATGATATCAAGTCCCCGCATACCGCTGTCACAGTCTATAAGCAGCACCTTGCAGCCCGAAAGCGCAAGCGCCGTACCTATACCTACCGCCATTGTAGACTTGCCGGTACCTCCCTTTCCTGAGGCTATAACAATTATATCTTTCATAGCGTACTGTTAGACCCTTTCATACATTGGAAAAAAGAGCATACTTTTCCCATTAACAAACTATCTAAATATCCAATTATTATTTTATCATATTTTTTGCAAAACGTCAAAGAAAATATGAAAATTATTAACCAAACTTATTATGTAAATAATGGGCAATTTGAATAATATTTTTTTATTGCCGGTATAATCATATATCATCATTCTGTTTCTGAACAATAAAAATTTTATGCTGTCTGTATAAAATAGCCCTTATTACCAATAATATAAGCAAATAAAAATACAGGCTATGCCGTTTTAACCGGAGGTTTTGGAATGGATAAACAATTTTTTGACGATCACTTTGAAGATGATAATTATGATGATTATGATGATGCTTCAGCACGCAGCAGAAAAAGCGGAAAAACCTTTACAAAAGGTTTTCTGACCGCACTTGCAATATGTATGGTTGCGATCGGCGCTTCTGTATGGACAACGGTTAAAAATGTTCACTCGTACCTATATCCCGATGTAGAACTGCCCTTGTCAAGCGACACCGACTGCGACACAAGCTCTGAAACGCACTCAACTCTTGCTTCTTATGTTGTCGAATCAGACGTACCGGTAAACGCAGAAGTTAGCGGCGTAAAGAAATCTGACGACAACAAGGTAGTATTCACATACTCACCCGTAAGCAGCAAGAAAATTATTAATGAGTATTCCGAAGATCCCGTTTATAACGAAACTCTCTCAGATTACAGAGCGCACCCTGCCGTGGATTATAAAGCCGATATTGACGACAAGGTTCGTACAATGGGAATGGGTGTTGTAAAGAAGATATATTATGATGATCTGCTCGGTTACGTTGTAGTGGTAGAACATTCGTCAAACGTTGAGTCGTATTACTGCGGTCTTGCGAAAACAACTTTCGTTCAGACGGGCGAAGTATTAAATGCAGGTGATTTTATTGGCACGGTATATTCCATACCCTGTGAAACATCACTCAAGCCGCATGTTCACGTAGCTGTTAAAGAAAACGGCGTTTGGGTGAATCCCGATAAGTTTATGAAGTCAAACGAGAATTAATTCCTGCTTTCAGATCAAGCAGTATTGTATTATATATAAGTAAGCGTACAATAACAGCTCCCTTTCGAGGGAGCATTTTGTTTTTAGACTAAATCTCATACTGCATATTGTACATTATTTACTGGATATTTAATAGCATAAGCGGCTAATTTACACAAATACTTTGTACAAAATAAGTGCATAATATTACTATAAATAAAGCTTGTTTATACAATATAAATAAAATTTTAAAATTCATAGATATTTTATTGTTTTTTTAGTGACAACTTGAATTTTTTGTGTTATAATACTAAAATAGTAAGCCGTGACAGGCTTTGACATGGGGGTTTTCAGTTTTTTTATGACAGAGCAAATTGTAAATATCGAGCGAATGGAACAGGCTGTAATGCTGTTCGGAAGCTTCGACGAAAACATCAAGCTGATCGAAAATGAATTCGGCGTACAAATTATCGTAAGAGGTCCGGAGTTAAAGGTAAGAGGCGATATTGAGAATGTTTCTCTTGCCTGCCGCACGATAGACAGCCTGCTTTCACTCATAAACAAGGGCGAAAGCCTGAGCGAGCAAAATGTACGCTATTGTATCTCGCTTGTCAGAGAGGGCAGCGAAACAGCTATTTCTCAGCTTACAGGCGACTGTATCTGCGTTACGTCAAAGGGCAAACCAATTAAGCCGAAAACCATTGGTCAGAATAAATACTGCGACGCTATCAAATCAAATACGATCACTATCGGAGTAGGTCCTGCCGGAACAGGCAAAACCTATCTCGCTGTTGCTATGGCTGTTACAGCGTTCCGTGCGCATGAGGTCAACAGGATCATTCTTACAAGACCTGCCGTTGAAGCCGGCGAAAAGCTCGGTTTTTTGCCGGGCGATCTGCAAAGTAAGGTTGATCCATATTTAAGACCGCTTTATGACGCTCTTTTTGATATGCTCGGCGCAGAAACCTATCAGCGTTACGTTGAGCGAGGCAATATTGAGGTTGCTCCGCTTGCATATATGAGAGGCAGAACTCTCGACGACAGCTTTATTATTCTTGACGAAGCACAAAATACCACCAACGAACAAATGAAAATGTTCCTGACCAGACTTGGATTTAATTCAAAAATGGTCATTACGGGAGATATCACTCAGATAGATCTCCCCTCCGGGTGCAGAAGCGGACTTAAAGAATGTATAAGGGTGCTGAAAAATATTGACGACATTGCACAGGTTTATTTCAGCGAAAAAGATGTTGTTCGCCATAAGCTTGTACAGGATATTATCAAAGCGTATGCAAAAATAGAGGAGGCAAGGCATAACAAATGACTGATAAAATTAAAGTAGTAATAACCAACAAACAGAAAAAGGTAAAGATCCCGACGGGTATGCGTATGTTGGTTCGCCGTTGCTGTAATGCTGTTTTGAAAAATGAACAGTTTGAGGGATCTGCAGAAATAAGCGTTACTTTTGTTGACAACGAGGAGATCCATAAGCTTAATAAGCAGTACAGAAATATCGACTCTCCAACAGACGTTTTGTCTTTTCCGCTTGGCGAAAACGGCAATTACGACGTTGATCCCACTACCGGCGCAAAAATGCTCGGAGATGTAGTTATATCTATGGAAAAGGCTGTCGATCAGGCTGAACTCTATGGTCATGCTCTGCAAAGAGAAGTCGGTTATCTTACGGCTCACTCCGTTTTGCACCTGTTGGGTTACGACCACGAAACAGGTCTTGAAAAGGTTCACATGCGTGAAAAAGAAGAGCTTGTTATGGAACAATTAGGACTTCCTGCTTCGTCATCTTATGTAATAGACGAATAAAAATCGCACTTATCAAAAGGACGCTCGCTTTTTTGAGCGTCTTTTTTATTATGGAACCACTAATAAATCACGTCCTACCGACTGAGCACCCATCTTGCTTGCCTTTTTTAGTCAAATTGTACTCAAATCACTTGAATTACGTCAGTATTTCTGCGTGATTTTCGCACAATTTGCCTGAAAAAATTCTAAGCGATACGGGCACTCGATTTAATCAGTGTTTCCATTATTTTTAACATTACAATGACAAAACGGAAAATATATGATATAATGATAAAAAATCATTGAAAGGAGTTAATCATGAAAGCTAAAAACGGTTGGCTGCAATACTATTGTGCGCCATTATTGTAAATGCTTTTTGCGGCTGCGGTGCAAAAAATCAGCAGCAGACAGATGTAAGCCCGCAATCAAGTATCAGTTCTCAAGCAAAAGAAGAAACCGTTGAAACTGTTGAAACAGTCGAAAAGACAGAAAAGCCTGCAAGTCAGGTGATAAGAAAGAGAGCAGTTCAAAAATGACAGATATTTCTTCCCGCAATTCCGACAGTGATATTCATACAGACTCCGAAAATAACCATACCGCAAGACCTTCCGTATGGACAGACCGGGAAACCGACTCTGTAAAAAGACACGTCATAGCAGGTATTCGCAGCTTCACAACAGAGCTTTTTAAAAAGCAGTATGAAATGAACGAAGACAAAAACCAAAATGTTTTTATGTCGGCATTTTCGGTATATTCAGCGCTGATCCCGGCAGCGTAAACTTTACGAACATGGCGGAAAACCTCGTTGACGGCAGTCCGGTTTTGGCAGATTATGTAGTACATAAAGCATATATTGAAGTTTTCGAGCAAGGCACAAAAGCCGCCGCTGCAACCGCAGTAGGCATGACAACTATAACTTCCGTTCAACCGGGATACAGTGTAAAACTCGACAGACCTTTTTTCTTCGCAATTTATGACTGTCAGGAACAGCTTCCGCTTTTTACCGGAGTAGTGAAAAACTTTGAAAAAGAATAAGAATAAGAGGTACAGACCATGGCACAAAAAACCGCATTTATTGCAATTGTCGGACGTCCCAACGTCGGCAAATCATCTATACTCAATAAAATACTCGGTCAGAAGATCACTATTGTATCTTCAAAGCCGCAGACCACACGCACACGCATTATGGGCGTATATACCAAAGACGATATTCAGCTCGTATTCATCGACACTCCCGGACTCCATAAGCCACGCAACAGCTTAGGAAAATATATGGTTCGTTCCATTAACGAATCTGTTGCGGGCGTTGACGCTTGTCTGCTCGTTGCAGAAAGTGAAAAAGCTCCCGGAGATACAGAAAAAGTTCTTATGCAGCGTTTTGACTCCTTAGGTATTCCCGCTGTACTTGCTTTAAACAAAATTGATAAGCTCAAAGAAAAAAGTGAGATCATCAGTACAATATCATCATACGGCAGCGAATTTGATTTTGACGATATCGTACCCGTATCGGCTCATACAGGCGAGGGCATAGATGAGCTTATAACAGCTCTGTCAAAGCAGGCAAGCGAGGGCGAGCATATGTTTGATCCTGATACTATCACCGATCAGCCCGAAAGAGTTATAGCAGGCGAGATCATCAGAGAAAAAATTCTTCGTCTTACAGATAAAGAAATTCCTCATGGTACGGCGGTCGTTATCGAACGTTTCAAGCCACGCAGCGAGGGCGGTATTACCGACATTGACGCAACTATCTATTGTGAGCGTGCCGCACACAAGGGCATACTTATAGGCAAGGGCGGCTCTATGCTCAAAAAAATAGGCAGCTATGCACGTCACGACATGGAAAGCTTTTTCGACTGCAAGGTAAACCTCACTCTCTGGGTAAAGGTCAAAGAGGACTGGAGAAACAGAGAAGGAATTTTAAGATCGCTCGGATACGATCAAAATAACTTTGATTAAATAAATAATAAATACCTCTCAAACGTATAATATATATATCGATCATTTTTATACGGAGGTATTTATATGAGCAACAAATCTTCAGACGCATGGAAAAACTTTGTAAACAGCGGCAGCGTTCGGGATTACCTGACCTATGCTTCCACAAAAAGCAGTACCGCTCCCGAGGAGAATGAAAATGATCATTATAACAGACGGACTGGTAATAAAAGAAACGAACACGAAGGAAAACGACAAAGTAATAACTATACTGACAAGAGATAGGGGTATTATCAGAGCTTTTGCAAATAACGCAAAGAAAATCAATAATCCCAAAAACAACGCAACAGGACTTCTTGCCTACTCCAAGTTCGAGATCTACAAAGGGCGTAATGCTTACAGCGTAAACAGCGCAGAGGTGAAAGAGTTGTTTCTTCCTCTGCGCTCTGATCTCACAAAAATGGCTCTCGCTCAATATCTCTGCGAGCTTACAGGCGAACTTGCGCCAAGAGAAGAAAACTCCGAAGAACAGCTCAGACTGCTGCTTAATACTCTGTACTTTATAGCAAAAGGCGAACGCTGCACACGAACGCTTAAAGCTATTTTTGAAATGCGCTCTATGTCGCTTGCAGGCTATATGCCTAATCTTGTCTGCTGCGATAACTGCAAGTGCTATGAACACGAAAATATGCATTTTTTACCCGATAACGGGATTCTCGTATGCGGAAGCTGCTTAAAGCTTTATCATCAGCAAGCAGTTTTTGTTGGTATAAATGCCACATTTGCGCTGCGGCACAGTATTTACACAGAGCTTAACAGACTTTTTACACTTACGCTTGACGCAGATACGCTAAACATCTTTGAACACACATGCGAGCTTTATACAATAAAGCACATTGACAAACAGTTAAAAACTCTCGATTTTTATAAAATTATAAGGACATAAAATATGGAAAACTATACTAAATCAAAAAACATACATTATCATGCTCTTGAGCTTGATAAAATTCTTGAACGTGCGTCGCTCTTGACAAGCTGCGACGACGCCAAGCAGCTTATGCTCTCTATTACTCCGCAAAAAGAGCTTGGCAAGGTGTGCGCCCTGCTTAAAGAAACCTCTGACGCACACTCTTTAACAGGACGTTTCGGCTCTCCCTCGTTCGGCGGACTTGTTAATATCACAGATTCACTAAAACGTGCAAAAACAGGCTCGGCTCTTTCTACTGCCGAACTTCTGCAAACAGCTAAGGTTCTTCACGTTATACGTTCTCTTACAGAATGGCGCAAACGCTTTGCAACTACTCATACCGTACTTGATTCAAGCTTTGATACACTCACACCAAACCGTTTTCTTGAAGAAAAAATAACCTCATCTATCATATCAGAGGACGAGATCGCAGACAATGCCACTGTCGAACTCGCCGCAATAAGAAGAAAAATTCGCATAACCTCATCACGGGCAAGAGAACAGCTTGAAAAAATGATAAGAAGCAGCGTTGTACAAAAATACTTACAAGATAACATCATCACCATGCGCAACGGACGATTTGTTATTCCCGTAAAGGCAGAGTGCAGAGGCAATGTTCCCGGTCTGGTACACGACACCAGCTCCAGCGGTCAGACGGTATTCGTTGAACCTATGGCGGTAGTTGAAGCCAACAACGATATTAAGGTACTCGAATCAAAAGAGCAAGACGAAATTGCTCGTATTCTGTATATGCTTACAAGCAGCGTGGCAGAAAACGCAAACGCAATTATAAAAAGCTATGAAACGGCAGTTGAACTAAACGTTATTTTTGCTAAAGCCGAGCTTGCATACAAAATGAAAGCAACTTTACCTGTTATGAACGACAAGGGTATTATTGATCTTAAAAAAGCACGTCATCCGCTTATAGACGCCGACAAGGTAGTCGCTCTTGATGTTATGCTTGGCAAAAGCTTTGATACCCTTATTATTACAGGTCCAAACACCGGCGGTAAAACCGTTTCTTTAAAGCTTATAGGTTTGCTTTCTCTTATGGCTATGTGCGGCTTTATGATACCCGCTGCCGAAAACAGCAGTTTAAGTGTTTTCGACTGCGTATTTGCAGATATCGGCGACGAACAAAGCATTGAACAATCACTTTCAACCTTTTCCGCACATATCACAAATACTATCAGTATTCTGAAAAATTGTACAGATCGCTCTCTGGTACTCTTAGATGAGCTTGGCGCCGGTACTGATCCCGTTGAGGGTGCAGCGCTTGCGATAGCTATTCTTCAATCCTTCAGAGAAAAGGGTACAAAAACAGCCTGCACCACTCATTATGCCGAGCTTAAAGAGTATGCGCTTCAAACTAAAGGTGTTGAAAACGGAAGCTGCGAATTTGACGTTACCACTTTACGCCCCACGTATAAACTATTGATAGGCGTACCCGGACGCTCAAACGCTTTTGCTATTTCGCTGCGTCTGGGAATGGACAAAAGCATTGTAGAGAATGCCGAAAAGCTTGTTTCAAGCGAAAGCAGAGAGTTTGAAAACGTAGTATCTGCACTTGAAGAAAGACAGCAGGCTCTCGACAAAAAAATGCAGGAAGCAGACGAGTATAAACGAAACGCCGAGGCTGTAAGACGCAAAGCCGAGCACGAGCTTGAAAAGGTGAAAAAAGAAGCCGAACGGGAAATTGAAAAGGCAAGAAAACAGGCTCAGGAAATTATGTCTAAAACAAAGGCACAGGCAGACGCTATTATCTCAGAGCTTGAAGCCGCACGCAAAAAAGCCGAGCTTAATGCCGAAGAACGCTCAAGCATTAAAAGCAAGCTTAAAGATCTTGAAAATACGGCTGATCCTATAAACAAGAAAACTAACGAAAACTATGTATTGCCAAGAGAATTAAAGCCGGGCGACGAGGTTATTATCGTTGATCTTGACAAAGAAGCCACCGTTCTTGAAAAAGCCGACAAATCGGGCAGAGTTCTTGTTGAAGCAGGCATAATGCAGATGAGAGTCAATATCTCAAATCTTCGTTTGTCAGAAACCAAAAAGAAAAAGATCTCGTTTACGCCGACAAGAAAACCGCTTAACAGAAGTAATTCCGATATCAAAGCTGTTACACAGATCGATCTTAGAGGTATGACCGCTGATGAAGCTATTCTTGAGCTTGAAGCCGCTATTGACTCGGCACTGCTCTCACATATCAATCAGATCACAGTTATACACGGCAAGGGTACGGGCGTACTTCGTAATGAAGTGCATAAATATCTGAGAACCTGTAAGTTCATCAAAAGCTTCAGACTCGGCACCTTTGGTGAAGGCGAATCGGGCGTTACCATTATTGAAATGAGATAGAGGTGATATTTATTAATACGGCAATAAAAACATTTTTCAAAATAATACTTATTATCTTCTTGCTTTCATGTCTGGGACTTCTTATTTGTACGGGACTTGCTTTTCAGGACGATAATACAGATAAATATAATGCTGCCCCGTCACCGCAAGTGCTGGAAACCGTTGCAAAAAATGCAATATTTGAAAACGAAACAATTATCACAGAATCGGAGATAAACGGACTTTTTGCCTATCTCATTCAAAGAGCAAATAATAAATTCAACATAAGCAGCGATTATAAATTATTAGCTGCATATCTTGAGCTTAATCAAGCTTCACCCTGCAAAATATATATTCAGGCATCATTAAAGGGACGTGACGTTGGATTTTCGGCAGATGTTAATATTAACTTGACTGAAGATCATCAATTGGTTTTTTCTCTCAGCAATGCAAAAGTGGGCAAGCTGAGCATTCCTCAAACGCTTGTTACATCTATTCTGAAAAAAACAAGCCTGGAGAACGCTTCAAAGTATATTTCTATTGACGACTTATCCGTTACTCTGCCGGCACATTACGAATACGATATAGAAAACCTTGGAACACTTGTCAATGTTGAAGTATCAAGCATTACCGTGCTTGACGGCGAGGTACATATTACCACCAACCCGATAGTAAATGATATGCTTGATAACATAACAGGTTTTTTCCGTGACGGCTTAAACAACGGCATTGACTACTTCAAAGATAAAATAACAGGTGAGTATATTGAGCAATAAAACGTCCGGTCTTTATGACGCTTTAAAAGAATACTCTGAAAGCGGTGCATATCCGTTTCATATGCCGGGGCATAAAAGAAATTTATACCCCGGCTTACCCTATGATATTGATATTACAGAGATCAACGGCTTTGATGATCTGCACAATGCCGAAGGAATATTAAAAAGTACATCGGAAAAAATGCAGAAGCTTTTCCGCAGCGAGCATTCATATATGTTGATAAACGGCAGCACATGCGGAATTCTGGCTGCGATAACTGCGGTAACAAATTACGGTGACGAAATTATTATTGCCCGAAACTGTCACAGATCAGTTTACAATGCCTGCAAGTTAAACGATCTTGATGTACACTTTATCTTTCCGGCACAAGATCAACACACAGGAATTGCAGACAGCATTACGCCCGAAAGCGTTGAACAGGCTGTAAAGCAATATCCTAACTCAAAGGCAATAGTTATCACCTCGCCTACATATGAGGGAGTTATAAGCGATATAAGATCTATCAGCGAAATTGTACACCGCTGCGGCATTGTGCTTATAACAGACAACGCCCACGGCGCACATCAGCATTTTTGCGGCTTCTGCCGTGCAGGTGAACCGATAGAGAACGGTTCTGATATTGTAATTTCAAGTCTGCATAAAACGCTGCCCTCACTTACTCAGACAGCCGCCGCGCATTTAAACAGCCAATTTGTAAACAGAAAAAGGTTTGAAAAACAGCTTGCGGTATTTCAGACAAGCAGTCCATCATACGTATTAATGGCGTCTATTGATAAGTGTATGGATATTCTGTCTGACAGCAAAGAGTTGTTTTCGCAGTATGAAGAAAATCTGAATAAATTTTCTGCTGATGCAAAACAGCTTGAAAAGCTGCATATTTTATGTATGGGCAGCGACTCGCCGCAAAAGCACCCTTTTTTTGCTTTTGATATCGGAAAAATCGTTATCTGTACAGAAAATACAAATATTAACGGCTCGCAGCTTATGCAGATACTTCGCAGTAAATACAGCATTGAAACAGAAATGGCATATACAGACCACGTACTCGCTATGACCTCTGTATGCGACACGACAAATGCTTTTGACTATTTGATGAATGCATTAAAGGAAATTGACGATACACTTATACTTTTGCCGGATAAGAAGAAATATTCAGAGCTGCCGAAGCCGCACAGATCATCTTACAAGCCTGCTTATCTTGATAGTCTGCCAAACGCTCCAATATATGAAAACGGTAATCTTGTCAACCGGCAATATATATACGCCTATCCGCCGGGAGTACCGATTATTATTCCCGGTGAGCTTTTTGACGATAATATCAGAGAGTACATTCAGCACTTGAAGGATACGGGTATAAAGGTAATTTATGATTAAAGCCGCAGAATACGGTCAAATACGACTTGTATTCTGCGGCAGCTTTTTATTTATAATTGTACGTCTGCACCGTTGTATTAGGCTGTGCAGTTATCCTCTTTACTTCTTCTGCTGTAAGTTCTCTCCATTTGCCCTGCGGCAGCATTCCCAGCTTCAACTGTCCGATAGCCGTTCTCTTTAGTCTTGCAACCTCTAAGCCCAACTGCTCACACATCTTTCTTATCTGTCTGTTTCTGCCCTCTCTGAGTACTATCTCAAGCACGACACGCCCTTCTTCACGGGCTTTTACACGAACCTCACACGGCTGAGTTTTTTTGCCGTCTATCATCATGCCAACACTCATGGCAACTATTTGTTCTTCTGTGATCTTCGGTCGCACTGTTACTCTGTATACCTTATAAACGTGCTTCGCCGGATGAGTTACCTTATTGGCAAAGTCACCGTCGTTTGTCATGAGCAGCAGTCCCTCTGATTCTCTGTCAAGTCTGCCAACAGGAAAAAGCCTTGCAGGAACGTCTTTGACCAGATCTGCAACGCATTTTCTCCCCTTCTCGTCGCTCATAGTTGTAACATAACCTCTCGGCTTATGCAGCATTATATAGTAATGCTTTTTCTTTGAAGCGGTACTCACTCTCTTTCCGAATACAACCACTTTATCGCTTATCGGATCAACCTTATCTCCGATATTTGCTACCTGTCCATTGACCTTTACGTGTCCCTTTTGTATTAACTCCTCTGCCTTCCGGCGTGACGCTATGCCACATTCCGCAAGCAGCTTTTGCAGTCTTATCTTCTCTGCCATATTTTTTCTCTCCTAAAAATCTTTCCCTTTTCTTTTACTTTAGGCAACACCGCACAAAGACCGCTTAACGGCTTTGCGCCAAATCTGCTTGATCTTTTTCCGGCATGGTACACAAAACTCCCTTGAAATACGACAGTATTCCGGCGGTCGTTTTATGCACTCTGCTGAAAAAATATTCTGCGCATCTTCGGCACAATCTCTGTGCGGTATTGCCTTTTATTTTACAAATATTATTATCTATTCAGAATCCCTTTCAGTACAAAGTCTTTGTATGTTGTTGCCTTAATGCGCCGCCGTGTCACGGCGGGGAAATTTTGGTGTAAATCGGTACTAATGGACATTTTCTGCCAAAATGCCCCTCTTTCAAAAACAGTCGTTTAGACTGTTTTTGAAATTCACCCCTAAAAGGGCTTTACGCTTCCTCCGGCTTGCGGGGCTCTGCCCCTGCACCCCGCAAGCCTTTTGAAAAAGGCTTGATCGAAAACTTAATATCTTGTTGACTTCGTTCCCCGAAAAATGCGAAAATATTGTGACATAGCTGTAAATCATTATACAAAAAACCTCTTAAAAAAGCTAACTACATTATCCATAAACGAAGTCGGTATCTGCTTATAAACTATCGTTTCTGCCGCCACAACATCTGAACAGCCGGCATAAACTCCGTTTTTATAATATCTGATTTTTCCCGCTATATCCCCCTGAATTACAGGTGCGTACAAAAAACACGGCAAATCATATACAAGCTCGATCTCTGAATTATCGCCGCTTGTACATACAGACGGCTGTTCACCGACTAATAAACAAGCAAAGTCCTTTGTACCGCCTGCTACCGGAACAGTCAGATCATCAAAAGAGATATCAAGCTTTTGCATAGAAAGACGGTCAAAACCGTAGTCATACATTTTTTTATGGTCATTCCAGTCATCACCGTCATTCAGTGTTACAGCAATAAGTCTGATACCGTCTTTTTCGGCACAAGACACCAACGTTCTGCCTGCCTTATCTGTATAACCCGTTTTTCCTGCTATACAATAGTCATACTCTCTGAGCAGTCTGTTTTCGTTATAATACGTTTGTACCTTGTCTTTAGGCTCTACAAAATTCACGGTAATACTTGCGCTTGAATCAATTTCTCTGAACATACTGTTCGACATACAGTATTCCATTAACCTTGCAAGATCGCATGCTGTTGTATAATGATCGTCTGCGTCAAGTCCCGACGGGGTTACAAAGCTTGTGTCTGCAAGACCTATCTCAGCGGCCTTTTGATTCATCATTCCGGCAAATCCCTCAAAGCTGCCGCCTACACTTAACGCAATAGCATTTGCAGCGTCGTTGCCCGATACCATTAGCATACCGCCCACAAGATCAGACATAAGTATCTGCTCGCCGGCTTTCAAATACATTGACGAACCCTCTGCATACATATCGGGGGTAACAGTAACCACTGTTTCGTTATTATCTGCCTGCAAAGCTTCTATACCCAATATTGCTGTCATTATTTTTGTAGTACTCGCCATTGCAAGCTTTTCATCAGCTCTGCCGGACAGCAAAAACTCACCTGTATTCACACAATACAGCGAATATGCATAAGCGCTTATCGTCATAGGTGTTTCAGCTTCTGCCGCCGCCCTGCAAGGAAGGCTCAGCATAATACCGAGAGATAATACAATAAAAAAAATCAACTTGATCGTCTTTTTCAACATTCACCACTCCATATATTTTTATAAATATATGCGTGGCTTTATACGCTTATGATATATTGTTAAAAAATCTGTGTGTAAAGCCATAGTATATTGCCGAAATAAACACAGCCGGAATTACAGCCAATACAATAAGATTTGCCTTCAGTTCATTTTTATTGCGCTCGTTATTATCGCTTTTGTTTTTTATTACGCTCGATGGATTTTTGGGATCAATAAGCAAAATTCTGTCCTTAGGCCATTCCTCATTTTTTGGAAATAGACCATCAAAATGCAGAGAAGCCTTAAATTCTTCAAAGCCTGACGGTGCAGTAGGCGGGCGGTCATAAAGCTGGTCTTACAAGTATATTCTTTTCCTTGATAATTATAGCGATATACACCGTAATCGCCGCCTTCGCAGCCGTCATCATGCTCAACAGACAAAAGCTCCGCTTTGACCTTTACACTATGCTTCTTTTTCTTTATGATCTCATACAATATAACCGCAGCAAACGGCATAAAAAAAATTAAACCGATAAGATAAACTATTATATTCATATAAACGCCCTCTTAAAATGTAGAATCGTCTATATCCTCTGCTTCACGGTAACTTGTCGAAACAACCTTGGCGTCAGATGACTCGACTTCTACGGCATTTTCTTTTTTCTCGTCTTTTTTCTTGCTCATCTTCTTGAACAGCTCGCCCACCTTATCAGCAAAATCAGGTATCATGCTGATAACTCTGTCAACAGCGCCGTCAAACTCCATATTAAGCATTTTTACGCTGCCATTGTTTACCACCAGAAATGCAACCGGCTGAATGGAAACTCCCGCACCGCTACCGCCGCCAAAAAATTCTTTATTTGTATTTGTCTTGGGGGGCAGATCTGAACCGCCTGCCGCAAAGCCGTATGTTACCTTCGATACAGGTATTATTACTGTACCGTCAGGACATATTACAGGCTCGCCTATAATGGTATTTACATCTACCATTTGTCTGATATTTTCCATTGTGGTATTCATCATATTATCAAGATGATTAGCCATAAGAAACACAACCTTTCTATATTATTTTTCGTTATTAAGTATTATATTAATCCTTTTGCTTTAAGCTTTAAAAATCTTATCAGCGCCTGAACAGCGCCTACAACAACAAACCACGGTATTATTGATACGTCTGCTGTAACATCTATCTCCGGTTTTTTCTTGTCAAAATCAGTTGTAATGTTTACGTTGTAGTCTTTATACTTAAACACTCTGAGTATAACTGCAAGTCCGGGATATACCCCAGAACAGACATAACCGTAATTCACGGCGGTTTTATATGCGTCGTCAAATGCAACCACGATATTTAGGTCAAGATCGACTATTACTATATGCTTAAACACACAGCCAAGCAGACCGCCTGAAATAGCTGCAAGCTCCTTTATTATCTCAACAATACCCTCAAGACCACGCCGTTTAAAGGTTTGTTTAAGCTTTTCAACCGTTTTATTTTTAGGCTTCTTTTCTTTCTGAGGTTTACTTTTTCTCTTGAATTTTTTACTTTTTTTGTCCGCCGTTTTCTGAGTATCTGTACTGCTTTCATCAACACTTTTCGCATTGATCGGCTCGGACTTCTTTTGTTGTTTCTCTTTTTTGCCAAACATTTTTTTAAAGCTTCTGTCATTGCTTTCGGATTTGACCGAACCGGACTTTTTTTGTTTGGCACTACCTGATACGGTTTTTATTATTTTCTTTTTTTTATCGGTTTTCTTTGGTTTCTCCTTATCAAGGTCGATCGGAAATTTCAAAAACAGATATTTTACTGTAAGCTTGATTTTTTCTGTATACCCGACTTCAAGCCTGACGGGTATCGCTAACGCTGCGACAACAAGAAGCAATACGGCAAGAATAATACGTAATATCCAGATAAAAATGCTAAGTATTATCAAACCGTCACCCCCATTAACCATTCATACCGCAAATCTGCAAACGAATTACTCCGTTTGTTCATCATTCTCGTTATCCTCTTTCTTTTCGGGCAGCTTGGGCAGTCCGTCAAGAGTTTCAATACTGAAGCACCGTAAAAAATGGTCGGTCGTACCATACAGCAAAGGTCTGCCGGGCAGTTCTAATCTGCCTTTTTCTTCTATAAGTCCTTTCTGACACAGGCTTCCGATAACGCCGGAACAGTCTACGCCTCTTACCTGCTCCACAAAGGCTTTTGTGACAGGCTGATTATACGCTACAACTGCCAATACCTCCATTGCCGCCTGCGAAAGAGGAGTATTCTTTTTCATATCCATAACCTTGCGCACGTATGGACCGTACTGTTTATTTGTAACCATTTGTACGCTCTTATTTAATCGTATTATCTTTATACCCTTTTCATTTGACGAATATATTTTGATAAGCTCGTCAATGCTGCTGTTTACGGTTGCGGTATCAAGCTCAAGTGCAGCTGTAATCTTTTCTATCTCTACGGGAGTACCGCTTGCAAAAAGTATCGCCTCAACAGCGCCGAATATTTCATCTTTATTCACAGAAGATCTTTTTCCCCTTTCTGACGGCTATGCATTTATCAACATAACCTCTGCTTCGTCGCCGTCACCTTCTATGCGAATATGTTTGTTTTTTACCAGCTCCAGTACGGCAAGAAAGGTTGCTACCAGTTCTGATCTGTCGGTACTCGACAAAAATAACTGCTCATACTTACAAGTACCTTTCGATTTCAGCAGATCGGTTATATAAGTTATTCTTGCGCCAACGGGTACAATTCGTCTTGCAACTATACCTTTGAAGGCTTCTCCCGGCGGAGGCAGGTGTTTTTTACCTCTGCCGACAGCACGAATATATGCGTCTTGTAATACTATCGGATTGTGTATTCGTGTATACGTCATATCATAGTCGATCTTAGACGGCTCTCTGCAAAACGTATCAAAAGAGATAAGCTGCGCCATAACGCCTGCGATCTGCTTGCAAAGCTGATATTCAAGAAGCTGACCTGTAAGCTCTTTTTTCAGCTCCTCTGCTTCTTCTTCATACTTAGGCAGCAGCATTGCAGATTTTATATATACCAAACGAGAAGCCATCTCAAGAAATTCAGAGGCTATATCCATCTGTTCATCCTGCATTTGCTTAATTTTTTCTGTATACTGATCGAGCAGCAAGGATATTTCTATATCATATATATTTAGCTTATTTTTTGCGATAAGCGATAACAGCAGATCAAGCGGACCTTCAAATACTGCCAGCTTATAAGTTATTTGCTCCAACTATTTATCACCCTAAACCTTAAGAAAATGGCAGAAACGGTAATGATGTCACGAATAGTACGGCATACTCAATAAATATTCTCGGATAAAAAACGAGCTTGTCAATAATATTGAGCCAAATCAGAACAAGCAGCACCATAGAAAGCTTTTTTTCGTTTCTCATCATTGCAACGTATGCTTCGGTAGGAAGCAGCGCACCAAGTATCTTTGAACCGTCAAGCGGCGGTAAAGGTATCAGATTGAATACTGCCAAGCCTATATTTACAGAAATATAGTACTGAAAGAATACTATTACAGCAGTATACCATGCTGCCGAAGTTGCAGGAACAAAGCATGCAAAAGCGTTGTAGAGCAGTCCGCCTGCCAATGCGGCAATAATATTTGCAGCAGGTCCGGCAAGGGCTACAAAAGCCATATCACGCTTGGGATTTTTGAGATTATACGGATTGACCGGAACGGGATCTGCCCAGCCAAAGCCTACAAGTATCAGGCACAATGCACCTACATAATCTATATGATGCAGCGGATTAAATGTTAATCTGCCTGCTTTTTTAGCGGTATCGTCGCCAAGCTTATACGCAATAAAACCGTGAGCAAGCTCATGAAAAGGCAGTATTATCAATATTACAAGAATAACTGCCGCAATATGCATTACTATTTCGATCAGGCTCATCTCACCTTTGAGTATGGATATCAGCATTTCATCTCTCCTTAACTGAAAACGATCAACTTTTTTAAAAAAGTTCAGCGAACATAAATATACATATTATATTATATAATAACAGCAAAAAAATTACAAGAGTTTATTTGCTTTTAGAAAAACAATAAGTTATCATACACAAAGCGGCAATAGTAATATTGTATATAATTACTTAGCGGCAGACTGCAATATTTTATTTTTTATTT
>JAFPLH010000004.1 GCA_017402845.1 Clostridia bacterium | reverse complement strand
GTTCAGATGTGCCGTAGATTTAGTCGGCAGATTGTACAATAAATCCGCAGGAATACTGACGTATTTCAAGGATTTATTGTGCAAGATGACGGCTGAAGATACGGTGCAGATGAGCGGCAAGAGGTTTTTAGAGGTGCCCTTGATTTATTTTAGAGGTGCCCTTTAATATCTGTATATTATATCTCTATAATTGCCAATTTCTGTGTTTTGCTTGTCTACAAGATTAAGAGTATATCTCAAAACAATAAGTGAGTCTGCATTAGTGATCTTATCGTTGCCGTCAACATCTGCCGCTTCTTTTTCCCATTTCTTAAGATCTTTTTCCAAACCTAAAACATAACGCTGAATAATAAGGCTGTCTTTTGATGTTACACGACAATCACTATTGACATCGCCTACCATATACTCCTCACCAAAATAGTAACCGTATTCAAAATCAACATACAGGTTGCCTTTTATACCTCTGATAGTACAAAAACCGGTTTGTTCATCTTGATCTAAAGAATCATAATCGCCGTAGATCTTCATACCAAGATATCTCTGATCGTTATATACAGTCAACTCAGCAGCCTTAAAAATACAAACACCGTTACCGGTTACGTCTAACTCTCCTGTTTTTTCGTTTCTTGCATATCCGTATTCTACATCAACCTCATCAGGTGTTTCGGAATTAATACTGTGGTATACATCAACCTGCTTATACTCAGTCGGTAAAAATGTTACTCTGTATTTGTCGGGGTTTTTTTCCTGTATATTAAATATAAACACTACAATTACATCATCTTTTATTTGAGTAATACAGTTTTTTAATTCGATGTTATAACGTGCATCTTCCCCTTTAAAATACCAGCCAATATAGAAAGCAGACATATTCTCGGATTCTTTTGGTCTTACATCAAATCTGAAAGCGGAATTTGGGCGTACACTTATCTCACCTGTTTGAAGATCTCTTGCATAACCGTACTCTGCATTCACTTCATCAGGCGATTCTGCATCTAAAGTATAATATATATCTATCTCGGCAAAGTCGCTCAGATCAATAATGCTGCCGTTCTGATCTACTCCTACAAAATCTATATTATACTCGGTCACTGGTATATCATTACGGGAAAAATCAAAAGATATGCGAAGATCACTCTTGATATTTGTAACTCTGTATCTGAATTTGCCTGTCTTTATTATCTTTCCGTAATCGCCCTCAATGTTTAAAGTCAGCCACTTGCAAGGATATTCGTTTACAAACGCAAGATTTAACTCTCCTTCACCTGAGTTATCTATCTCGCCTGTTTCTCCGTTTCGTGCATAATAACGCTTATTACTGTTATATTTCTCTCCGAACTTTGCTTCTGTTGTCGGATAAACTGTAAGATAATCATTATACTCGTCAACATCAAAAGAAATATCAAAATTTTCTGTATAATCGGGTATGGCAGGTGTATCCTTAGTATCTTCTTCACCGGTATAACACCCGTAAACATTTACGGTAATATCTCCCACTATACCTGAGATCTTGTAACGAAACCAATCGGCTGCTTTCAAATCAACTTCTTTCAAAGATTCATATTGACCGGTAATAGTTACTTCTATTCCGTCTAAATACTTTGTTTTATAAATACCGAAATACAGCTCTCCGTTTTCAATTTCTAAGGGCTTACCGTTATAATCAAACCCGTTACTGAAATCGTCGGTATAATATACCGTAATACGCTCATAAGTATCAAAAGTTACGGTAGATTTTCCGTTATCGCTTTGCGGCGAATAAGCGCCTGCGGTCAATATGCCGCTTTGAAAGAAAATTACAAGCGCCAGCAGGAATACTGGCAAACGTAATTTTTTCATAAAAAATCACTCATTTAGTATTAATTCACTATTTATTATACTATAATAAAAATAAACATTCAATTGATTTCAGTAATGTTTCATAATTATTTCATTTATCCTTCACTTAAAAGCGCCCCACAAAGACCGCCTAAAGGATCATAACAAAATCTGTATGCATATTTTCAGATAAAATATACAAATCCGCTTTGATATAACTTATGTGGTATCTCCATAATAAAACGAGCTGTCTAAATTTTCCTGACAGCTCATTTTTTTATTGATTTCTATTATCTTTTATATACATTACCGCCCTTGCTGTCAATACCTACTATCAAGGGCATATCCTTTACTTCATAGCGGTAAATAGCTTCTGTTCCGAGATCTTCATAACAAACAAGCTCCGATTTTGTAATACTCTTTGCGATAAGAGCCGCCGCACCGCCTATTGCTATCAGATAAACAGCGTTGTTCTTTTTCATCGACTCGATAACCTCGTCGTTTCTTATTCCCTTGCCTATCATTACTTTTAAGCCGCAATCGAGCAAAGAGGGAGCGTACTTATCCATTCTGTATGAAGAAGTCGGACCGCATGGTCCTACGGCATAACCGGGCTTTGCAGGCGCTGCGCCTACATAGTATATCGTTTGACCGTCAACGTCTATCGGTAAAGACTTACCGTCGCACAAAAGCTCATACATACGCTTATGCGCCGCATCTCTCGCTGTATAAAGATATCCGCTTGCAAGAACTCTGTCGCCTGCCTTTAAATCGTTGAGCTGTTCTTCGGTTATCGGAAATGTTATCTTTTTCATTGTATTGCCCCCCCTATTATATAACACACTCTTTATGACGGCTTGCATGACAGCAGATATTCACCGCAACAGGCATTCCTGCTATGTGAGTGGGATAAGTTTCAATATTAAGTCCGAGAGCAGTTGTTTTTCCTCCAAGACCTGCCGGACCTATATTCATTTTGTTTACCTCAGACAACAGCTCATCTTCAAGCTGTGCATATCTTTCATCGGGGTTAGATGTATCTATTCTGCGCATTGTGGCACGTTTTGCAAGCTGAGCCGCTTTTTCAAATGTACCGCCTATGCCGACGCCTATAACCATCGGCGGACATGGGTTAGGTCCTGCGTGCGCAACAGTATCAAGAATAAACTTCTTTACGCCCTCAACACCTGCCGACGGCGTGAGCATTTTTACAGCCGACATATTCTCACTTCCAAAGCCTTTGCCGCCTGCTGTGATTTTTATTTTATCTCCCGAAACTATTTCTGTATGTATAACTGCGGGTGTATTATCCTTTGTATTTATCCGGTCAAACACGGGATCACTAACTACCGACTTTCTCAGATATCCGTCAATATATGCCTGACGTACTCCCTCATTTACTGCGTCGGTAAAGCTTCCGTTTACAACAGTTACCTTGTCGCCGTATTCCACAAACAAAACTGCCATGCCCGTATCCTGACAAATCGGAATTTCTTCCTTAGAAGCTATTTCGTGGTTATCTGTCAATTGCTTTAAAACGTCTTTTGCAATTGGCAGACTTTCATTTTCATAAGCCGACTTTATAGCAGAAAGAATATCATCACCGATAAAGTAGTTACATTCCATAAACATTTTCTTTACTGCAAGAGTTATCTCGCTTGCCTCTATCTGTCTTGTATTCATAGTCTTACCCTTTCTAAAAAAAATCTTTCAAAAAATATTATAAAATATTATTAAAGGTATTTCAATATAAAATTTTATGTGATACAATAATATTAAATCTATTTTCAATAATTCACACATAAATCACATTAATGTTGAATTTTTTATATAATTAGGGAAACACTGATTAAATCGAGTGCCCATATCGCTTAGTCAGATTTTTAGATAAATTACACGAAACGACCGCAGGAATACTGACGTATTTCAAGGGAGATGAGTGCAATTTGACAAAAATATGCAAGCGAGATGGGTACTCAGTCCACAGGACGTGATTTATTCAGTGGTTCCTTAGTAATACTATAAAAATCTAAATAAGGAAAGGCTGTATATTTATGAGCAAGATATTAGTAGTAGATGATGAATACAGAATCAGAGAGCTTATCAAAAAGTACGCTATGTTTGAAGGTCACGAAGTAACAGAAGCTACCGACGGTCTTGAGGCAATTTCCATTTGCACAAGAAACCAGTTCGACCTAATCATTATGGACGTAATGATGCCCGAACTCGACGGCTTTTCTGCTTGCAGAGAGATACGCAAAAGAAACTCAACTCCAATCATTATGCTTTCCGCAAGAGGCGAGGAGTACGACAAAATACACGGCTTTGAACTTGGCATTGACGACTATGTTGTAAAACCGTTTTCTCCTAAAGAGCTTATGATGCGTATTAATGCCGTACTCAAAAGAACTGCTCTTGACGAGGGCAAAAAGAGAGATGTATTTACATACGGCGGTCTTGAAGTAGATTTCAGCGCACGTATTGTTACTATCGACGGCAAAAGAGTTGATATGACTCCGAAGGAATACGAGCTGTTCTTCTATATGGTGAAAAACAAGG
>JAFPLH010000029.1 GCA_017402845.1 Clostridia bacterium | reverse complement strand
CGTTCAGATGTGCCGTAGATTTAGTCGGCAGACGGCACTTTAAAATCGCCGGCATACTGACGTATGTCAAGATTTTTTGTGCAATATGACGGCTGAAGATACGGTGCAGATGGACGGCGTGAGGTTTTTAGAGGTGCCCTTCATAACCTTTTTCAAATACTGCCCCGTATACGACTCATCAACAAGGCAAATCTCCTCAGGCGTGCCTGCTGCAACGATCTCTCCTCCGCCGTCACCGCCTTCGGGACCTAAGTCTATAATATAATCTGCTGTCTTGATAAAGTCCATATTATGCTCTATTGTAATAACGGTATTACCGCTGTCAACAAGCTTCTGAAGTACGCCTATCAGAATATGAACATCTGCTATATGCAAGCCGGTTGTAGGCTCGTCAAGAACATATACGGTTTTTCCGGTAGGTCTTTTTGAAAGCTCGGTTGCAAGCTTAACTCTCTGCGCCTCGCCTCCCGACAAGGTCGTTGCAGACTGTCCAAGCTTTATATAACCCAGACCGACATCTTTAAGCGTTGAGAGCTTACGGCATATTTTCGGTATATTCTTAAAAAACTCGACTGCCTCGTCTACCGTCATATCAAGAACATCATAAATATTTTTCCCCTTGTATTTTACTTCAAGCGTTTCGTGATTATACCTCTTACCCTTGCATACCTCGCAGGGTACATATACATCAGGCAAAAAGTGCATTTCTATCTTCTTAATTCCATCGCCCTCGCACGTTTCGCACCTGCCGCCCTTGACGTTAAAGGAAAATCTGCCTGATGAATAGCCCCTCATTTTTGCATCGTTTGTAGAGGCGAACAATTCTCTTATATCTGTGAATACGCTCGTATATGTTGCAGGGTTAGAACGTGGAGTACGCCCGATAGGTGACTGGTCAATATTGATTATCTTATCGAGGTATTTTGTACCCGTAATTTCTGTATGCTTACCGGCTCTTGTTTTTGCGCGGTTTAATGTGCGCGCAAGACTTTTATACAATATCTCGTTTATCAGTGACGATTTACCCGAACCCGAAACGCCCGTAACGCAAATAAAAGTGCCTAACGGGAATGATACGTCTATATTTTTAAGATTGTTTTCACAAGCGCCTTTTATACACAAAATATTTCCGTTGCCTTTGCGTCTTTGATCCGGTATAGGCACGTATTTTTCGCCTGAAAGGTACTGACCGGTAATTGAAGCTTTACACTTTTTGATCTTCTCAACACTTCCGGCAAATACAAGCTTACCGCCGTTTACGCCTGCGCCCGGTCCTATATCTATTATATGGTCGGCGGCGTACATAGTATCTTCATCATGCTCGACAACAATTACTGTATTTCCGAGGTCACGTAATCTTTTAAGCGTATCTATAAGTTTATCGTTGTCACGCTGGTGAAGTCCGATACTCGGCTCGTCAAGTATATAAAGCACACCCATAAGAGAAGAACCTATCTGCGTTGCAAGTCGTATTCGCTGACTTTCGCCGCCCGACAAAGTGCCCGACGCTCTTGAAAGATTGAGATAATTCAAGCCTACGCTTTCAAGAAAATTAAGCCTTGATTTTATCTCCTTTACCACAAGCTCGCTTATGGTTTTCTCTCTTTCTGTAAGCTCCAGCTCGTCAAGGAATTTCATAGCCTCTGTAATAGAAAAATCGCAGAATTCGCTGATATTCAGTCCGCCGACAGTGACCGACAGGCTTTCTTGTGAAAGACGTCTGCCGCCGCACATATCGCAGGGAATAGCGCTCATAAAGTTTTCAAGCTCTTCCTTGATCCAGTTGCTTTTTGTTTCACGAAATCTTCTTTCAAGATTGTTTATAATACCCTCAAACGGAGTTTCATATACACCCGAACCATACTCGCTTTTACGAAGTACGGTCAATCTTTCGCCCTCGGTACCGTAGAGTACCTTTTTCATCACATCTGCGGGCAAATCTGCGATAGGTGCGTCAAGCGAGAAATTATACTTTTTTGCAAGTGCCTCCATATACATTGAAGCAATTGTAGAGCCCTCCATAGCCCAGCCGCTTGCTTTAATACCGCCTTGTCTGATAGATTTTGAAGCGTCAGGAACTACAAGAGCTTCGTCTATCTTCATAAAAACGCCAAGACCTGTACACTTAGGGCACGCACCGAACGGATTATTGAACGAAAACATTCTCGGTGAAAGATCGTCAATGCTTATACCGTGTTCGGGGCAGGAATATTTCTGTGAAAAGAGCATATCCTCGCCGCCGATCACGTTCACAACTATAAGACCGTCTGAAAGTGACGACGCTGTTTCTATGGAGTCTGCAAGACGGCTTCTGACAGACGGTTTTACAGAAAGTCTGTCTACTACGACATCTATGCTGTGTTTTTTATTCTTTTCGAGCTTGATCTCCTCATCAAGAGTAAAAATTTCGCCGTCAACACGAACACGCACAAAACCGTCTTTTCGTGTTTTTTCTATAACCTTTGTTTGCTCGCCCTTTTTGCCTCTCACAACGGGCGACATTACCTGTATTTTTGTACCCTCGTCAAGCTCAAGTACCTTTTCTACTATCTGATCTACACTTTGCTGTTTTATCACCCTGCCGCAAACAGGACAGTGCGGTATACCTATACGGGCGTATAAAAGTCGCAGATAGTCGTATATCTCCGTCACCGTTCCGACTGTTGAGCGTGGATTCTGAGAAGTAGTTTTTTGGTCAATGGAGATCGACGGCGATAATCCGTCTATACTGTCAACATCTGGTTTATCTACCTGACCTAAAAACATACGTGCATAAGATGACAATGACTCAACATATCTTCTTCTACCCTCTGCATATATGGTATCGAACGCCAGCGACGATTTGCCCGAACCCGACAGACCGGTAATTACTACAAGCTTATCTCTGGGTATTGTTACATCTATATTTTTCAGGTTGTGTACTCTCGCACCTTTTACTGTAATATTTTTTTCTGACATACGTCACCTCATTGATTTATCAAAAGAACTTTTTTATCGTTCGTTTCTGCTGTATTAACGAAACACTGATTAACAGGAATTTCCCGTAATCAGTGTTTCTTTAATAGTATTACTTCTTATCGTCTTTTTTTGACGGCTTTTTTGTTTCCTTTTTATCCGTCTTTCCAAAAAGCTTTATTTCATGTTTTTTTTCACTTTCTTTGGGCTTTTCTTCGTCAAGCTCTATATTTTTTTCGGACTCTGTTTCTTCTGAAACGTCCTTCTTTTCTTCTTCCGGATCACTCGACGCTGAATAGTCCTTATCAGGATCATACTCGCCCTTCATTATAGCTGTAAATTCTTCGCCTGAAAGCTTTTCTTTTTCAAGCAGAATCTTTGCAACCTCGTGAAGCTTGTCTATATTCTCAGACAATATATCGGTAACCTTTTCGTATCCCTCTTTAACGATAGCAAAAATTTCCTCGTCAATTTCTGCTGCTATTTTTTCGGAATAGTTCTTTACATGTCCCATATCTCTGCCGATAAATACTTCGTTTGAGCTTTCACCAAAGGTTATAGGTCCTAACTTCTTGCTCATACCGTATTTGGTTATCATAGAACGTGCAATATCGGTTGCTCTTTCAATATCGTTTGAAGCGCCCGTAGAAATATCGTTGAAGATAAGCTGTTCTGCAACACGTCCGCCTAAGAGTACGATGATCTCCTCTTTCATCTCTGTGTAGGTATTATACATCTTATCTTCGCTCGGAAGTGACATTGTATAACCGCCTGCAAAGCCTCTCGGTATGATCGAGATCTGGTGTACGTCGTCTTGTGTTTCGCAGAAATAATGAGCGATAGCGTGACCTGTTTCGTGATATGCTGTAATACGTTTGTTCTTATCTGTCATTACCTTTGAACGCTTTTCTGTGCCTACAACTACTTTAACGGTAGCTTCTTCTATTTCGTTCATAGTAATAGCCTTGCGGTCACGTCTCGCCGCCAGAAGTGCGGCTTCATTGAGTATATTCTCAAGGTCTGCACCTGTGAAGCCTGCCGTTTGCTGTGCAATTACTTTAAGTTCAACATCAGGTGCAAGCGGTTTATTCTTTGCATGAACTTTAAGTATTTCTTCTCTGCCCTTGATATCAGGTCTGCCTACAACTATCTGTCTGTCAAATCTGCCCGGACGCATAAGCGCAGGGTCAAGAATATCGGGGCGGTTTGTTGCGGCTATCATAATAACACCAATATTTGCGTCAAAGCCGTCCATTTCAACAAGAAGCTGATTCAGCGTTTGTTCACGTTCATCATGCCCGCCGCCGAGTCCGGTGCCTCTCTGACGTCCTACGGAGTCGATCTCATCAATAAAGATGATACAGGGAGCGTTTTTCTTTGCCTGCTCAAACAGATCTCTTACTCTTGAAGCACCAACGCCGACAAACATTTCTACAAAGTCTGAACCGGAGATCGAGAAAAACGGAACTCCTGCTTCTCCTGCAACTGCTCTTGCAAGCAGAGTTTTACCTGTACCCGGAGGTCCCATAAGAAGTACACCCTTCGGAATTCTTGCGCCGAGTGTATTAAACTTGTCGGGATTTTTGAGGAACTCAACTATTTCCTGAAGCTCCTCTTTTTCTTCGTCTGCGCCTGCAACGTCGTCAAATACATTTTTCTTGTCGCCGTCACTGGAGTTTTTAACTCTCGCCTTACCGAACGTAAGAGATTTATCTGCGCCGAACCCTCCTGACATACGTTTCATAATAATGATCCATATTACGATAAGAATGACTATCAAGCCAATATTAGGAATAACTGACCATAGAATAGCACTGTCTACCGAACGGTCGATATCGTATTTGATCTTACTATCCGGAGTATTGATATACTCCTTAACGTCATCAAGGAAGCGCTGAGGATATGCAAGAGAAAACGTGATCTTTTCTGTTTTGTCCTTGACCTTAAGCTTTAACTCGCCGCTTTCGGCTTTTAGCTCGAAAGACTCGACTTGTCCCTGCTCAAACATATCCATAATTTCGGAATACTTGTATTCGTCTTTAGGTGTTTTAAGCGCAAATGTACCTGCAATAAGAAGTATCAGTATCGGAAAAACAATACCGAACAATATGCCCTTCCAGCTTTTATCTTTATTGCCTGTACTGTTATTTTTCTTATTATTGTTTTCATTATCACTCTTATTTTTATTGCTGCTGTTATTATCCAAAGAATCATTCACTCCTTAATCAATATATTATGAATAAACTTCCGGCTTCAATACGCCCAGATACGGCAGATTACGATAAAGCTCGTTATAATCAAGACCGTAACCCACAACAAATTCATCGGGTATTTCTGTACCGAGGTAGTCTATATATACTTCTTTTTCTCTGCGTGAGGGTTTGCTCAAAAGTGAACATAGTTTAAGGCTTTCCGGATTTCTGCACTTTAACAGCTCCAGAAGGCAGCTAAGCGTATTGCCGCTGTCGATAATATCTTCAACGATCAAAACGTTTTTTCCCTCTATACTGCTCGACAGATCACGGCTTATTTTAACGTTGCCGCTTGAAACCGTAGACGCACCGTAGCTTGATACTACCATAAAATCAACAGTACACGGCACTTTTATTTTTCGCATAAGATCGGACAAAAATACAACCGAACCCTTTAAAAGTCCTACCAAAATTATCTGCTTGCCCGCATAATCGCTGTTTATTCTGTCTGCAAGCTTCTGCACCATGGTGTTAAGCTGTTTTTCATCAAACAGAATTTTTGAAATATCGTTAAGCATTTTTTATTTCCCCTGTCTTAATTAAAAAAAACATTTCCTCCGGAGATTTAACCGCTGCTCTTTCCGACACGCCTATTCCCTCAATCCACAGCACCTCGTTACCTTCTGCAAGCATTAAGATATCGTTTCTTTTCTCTATCGGTATTTTAAGCTCAGTAAAAAGCTTTTTCACTGTTTTTGTACCGTTTCTGCCTGACGGTTTAAAATGATCTCCGCTTCTTCTGTTTCTAAGTATTACATCACCCGTAATTATATCACAGCTTATTCTTTCATTTAATAACTTTTTGTAAATTTTGTGTTCGTGCTGCGTCAAATCAACTTTTTTCTCAGAAAAGCTATACATCTTATCTTTATACCTGTAATCCGCACCGAGCTTGATATTATTTATCTCAAAGTTATTGACAATATCCGACGGTTTTTTCTTTGCCTTATACGTATTATCTTCAAAAACAAGAATACCGTTTATACATCTTACCGTTTTATTTTTTCTCAGCTCAACTGCGCCGCTTTCGCTTTTCAATATTCCTTCAAGCAAATCTACATGCTTTTTCTCCGGCGAAATATCGAAATGCTCCTGCACGGCAGTTTTAAGCACAGCCGGAATAAGAGTCTCGTCACATTTTTTTAGAAGTGTAATACTCAGTCCCGTTTCTGTTTTGCAGCCTTCGAGAGCTTTTTTACACTCTCCTTTTATATACTGCGTTTCTTTTTCTGCTAAGATTGAAAGTCTGTTCACGGCTTCATCTGCCGCAGGATTTATCTGTCTTAACAGCGGCAGAACATTTAACCTTATTTTATTTCTTGTATAATCGCATTTCAGGTTTGTACTGTCTGTAACAAACGACAGATCATTTTCGCAGCAGTAGTTCTCTATCATTTTTCTGCTGCAAAAAATAAGCGGTCTGATAATATTGTCTCTGACAGGCGGTATACCGCAAAGACCGTCTACTCCGCAGCCTCTTATTATATTAAAAAGTACCGTTTCGGCATTATCAGACGAAGTATGAGCTGTTGCGACGGCGGTGTGTACGTCTGAAATAAGAGAATCAAAGAATTTATATCTTTCCTCTCTGCCGCACTGTTCCTCGCCTATTTTCTTTTGTCGTGAAATCTGCGGTATATCCTTTTTAGTATAATACAGCTCTATCTCATACTTTTCGCAAAAAGCTTTTACAAACAAATAGTCACGCTCAGCCTCTGCTCCTCTTATACCGTGATTCATATGTGCGGCAAACACCTTAATACCCAACTGTTTTTCGTGCGTTTTCAGATAATGCGCCAGACAAACCGAATCCGCACCGCCTGAAAGCGCCGCTATGACCTTACGCTTTCCGTCAAGCATATTATATTCACACAGCGCCCTTTTTATTTGTTCGTCAAGGCTCATCAATATTCCCCCTTGCGGTGAATCGCATAAATTCACCTCTCCAGTGAAGGGCAACTGATCCCATTTCGCCGTGACGGTTTTTTGCTATGATACATTCGCCGCTGTTTTTATCTGTATTTTCATCGGGAGTTTTCGACTGATCGTTATAATAATCTTCTCTGTACAAAAACAAAACTATATCGGCGTCCTGCTCGATAGAACCCGAATCACGCAGATCAGAAAGCTGCGGCTTATGGTCTGTTCTCTGTTCGCTTGCACGAGAAAGCTGCGACAAGGTAAGAACAGGAACATCAAGCTCTTTTGCCAGTATTTTCAGATTTCTTGTGATATCAGAAATTTCTTGTACTCTGTTATCTATGCGCTTACCGCTTTGCATAAGCTGCAAATAATCTATTATCACAAGTGAAACATCTTTCAGACGTCTGATTTTCGCTTTCATTGCGGGTACGGTGATACTCGGAGTATCGTCAAGATAAAGCGGTGAACCCGACAAAACATCTCCTGCCTGTATAAGGCGTGACCACTCGTCTTCGTTGAGCTTGCCTGTTTTGATCTTCTGACTGGGTATCATACCCTCACTTGAAAGAAGTCTTGACGCAAGCTGTTCTTTTGACATTTCGAGCGAAAAAAAAGCAACCTTTTTTCGCTGCGCTACCGCAACTGCTCTTGCAATATTAAGTGCAAACGAGGTTTTACCCATACCGGGACGTGCTGCCAATAGTATAAGATCAGAACGGTTAAGTCCGGTAATATACTTATCAATACCGGAAATACCCGTTGACAGCGGTTTCATTTCGTCGTTATCAGTGGCATTAAGTTTATCAAGACGGTTGTATGTTTCCTGAATGACCTCTGAAATGTGTTGAAGTCCCTGAATACTTTTGCCCTGACGTATATCGAATATACGCTGTTCTGCCATATCAATAAGGACATCGGCAGCCATTGTACCCTCAACGGATTCTTCGATAGTTTTTCTGGACGCCACAATAAGCGAACGAACGTCAAAATTTTCTCTGACTATTTGTGCGTATACCTCTACACTGCTTGTGGATATTGCCGCCTGACCGAGAGAAACAAGATAAGTTTTATCTTCGCTTTCGTTAAAGCCCTTATGCTTTTTCATCTCCTGAAGCAGCGTGACAAAATTAATTGCCTTTCCGTCAATATACAAGTCAAGCATAGCTGTGTATATTATACGGTGCTTGTCAAGATAGAAATACTCCGGCTTCGGTATTATCTGAGCGACGCTCGACATACACTCTGAATCTACTATTACAGATCCTAAAACTATCTGTTCTGCGTCGGAGCTGTAAGGCAGCCTTTCGCCGCCCTGAAAATCTTCAGTTGCCATTTACATATTCTCCCGAAATTTAAAAATTCAGACTGTAAAAAAAATATTTGGTTTTTTCTGAATTTGCAGTTTTGAATATTTACTCCGTTACTTCAACAATCACCTTTGCATTAATGCCTGTGTAAAGCTTGATCTCGCAGTCATACTTACCATACTGCTTTATCTCTCCCGTAATTGTGATCTTACGTTTGTCTATGACCTCGCCGTATCTCTGCTTGATCTCGTTTGATATCTCCTTCGGAGTGATCGAACCGAAAAGCTTTCCGTTGCTGCCTGACTTTGCGTGTATAACAACCGTCTTTGCTTCAAGCTTTTCTTTTACTGCTTTTGCATGTGCGATCTGCTGGTCCGTTTTATACTTCTTTGATTCCTCTGCGTTTTTCAGCTCGTTCATCACCTGTGAATTGGCTTCCTTTGCAAGATTTCTCGGAAACAAAAAGTTTCTTGCATAGCCGTCGCTTACATTAACAAGCTCTCCTCTTTTACCTAATCCTTTAACATCTTCAAGCAATACTGCTTTCATTATATATTCCTCCTTTTAATTGCCGACGCTGCGTCTGTATCTTCGCTCATCATCTCGTTAATAGCGCCGATAAGCTTTTCGCGCGCCGCCTCTTTAGTTATCTTACCTAAATTTGCGCCTGCCATTGTCTGATGACCGCCGCCGCCAAGCTTCTCCATTACAAGCTGTACATTCATATCACCCAAAGAACGTGCCGAAACGCACATATTATCAAAGGTCTTATACAGTACATACGACGCCTGAACGTCCTGAATGGTCAGCAGTTCATCAGCAGCCTGTGCCGCCGTTACACGAATATCTTTATCTTCGTTCATGGTTTCATCTGTGCAGGCAATAGCGCTGTTATTATATATTTCAGCCTCTGAAACAAGGCGTGATTTCGTTTTGTATGTATTAAGTGAGTCAGAGAAAAGCCGCTTTACTTCTACTGTGTCTGCTCCTTTTCTCTTTAAGTATGCCGCTGCTTCAAATGTTCTCACACCTGTTCGCAGTACGAAATTTTTTGTATCAAGCATTATACCTGCAAGCAAAGCCTCTGCCTCGTGTTTGTTGAGTGCGTCGCTGTTGAGATACTGCACAAGCTCTGTCACCATTTCACTTGCAGACGACGCAAACGGATCGTGAAAGAATATGCTTGCATTATCTATATGCTTTACCATCATACGGTGGTGATCTATTACCACAATATTTTTACACATGCTGTAAAGCTGCGGATCGTCAACAAATGTAGGCGAGTGAGTATCTACAATAATAAGCAGCGTTTTCTCTCCTACATTCTGGCGAGCCTTTTCAGGCGGTATAAATATGCTTTCATATCCGTTTGAAATAAAGTTATTCAGAAAAATACTTGCAAGTGTTGTTTCTTTATTTATTACGATATTTACATTATTAGGGAATGTTTTTGAAATAACGCTCCACATTCCGACTGCTGCGCCAACGGCGTCAAGATCGGACGACTGATGCCCCATAATATATATGTTGTCAGAGCGTTCTATTTTCTCTGCAAGCGTTCTTGCAATTACTCTTGCCTGAACCTTTTCAAGCTTTTCCATGCCCTGTGCAACGCCGCCGAAGAATTCGTAATCGTCGTTATTCTTGATAGCGACCTGATCGCCGCCTCTGCCCAGCGCAAGATCAAGCGCCTGCATTGACCACTGTTCACACTGTTTAAGTGTGCTGCCGCCTCTGCCGACACCCATTGAAATGGTTGTAACAGACATATTATCAGACGCTTTGACCGCACGTATTTCCTCAAGCAGCTTGAATTTTGACTCTATTGCAAGCTTTAAATGCTTTTCGTCAAGTATTATCTTGTAACGGCCTACGGCGCTTTTTACGTATACTCCGTCAAAAGACAAAACCCATTTTTTTATTATGGACTCTATCTGCACCATTGCCTGATTAATGTTATCGTCTGTGATATCTCGTTCAAACTCATCTCTGTTATCAAGGTTTACGCTTGCAACAACGGGCTTTGTGTCGTTATATAGCTTTGCCGCCTGTTTGTTGTCGGTATCGTCTACATAATACAGCACATACCCGTAATTTATCTCTGTTGCAAGAACCGTATAACAGCGGTTTTCATATACAATATCTGTTCCGTCTTTTAAAAGAAGCGTTTCTATATCTTCTCCGCATATATAGTGATCTATAAGCTCGCCTGCACAATCTTTTCCGTCTGCAAGCTTTCTTTTAAATCTGGCATTATACCACAATACTTCACCGTTTTTTGCTATTACAACTGCCGGCAGAGAAAACTTCTCCAAATATGTGTGGTCTATACCTTTTATACCTCTTACAGCGTCTTTTACAACTTTGTTCACATACCTGCGGAACTTTATCCCCGACATTATTATTATTATCGAAAAAGATACCGCAATGATAAGGTCAAACAAAAATACTTGTCTGTCATATCTTCTGGCTGCAAACGCCATCAACACAAGTCCTGCCGAAAAGAACAGACAATGCGGCTGAAGATATATTGGCTTTTTCATTAAGATCAACCTCCGGTCGCTTTTTGAAAAAAGCGGCACACAAACTTTTTTTATTTAGCGCATGGGACACACTGATTAAATCGAGTGCCCGTATCGCTTAGAAATTTTTTAGAGGTGCCCTTTAGGCAAATTGTGCGAAAATCACGACGGAATACTGACGTATTTCAAGTGATTTGAGTGCAATTTGACAAAAAAGGCAAGCGAGAGGGGTACTCAGTCCGCATGACATGATTTATTAGTGTTTCCCAAGATCAAAAACTGCTTATACATCCATAATAATAGGCAATATCATTGGATTGCGTCTTGTACGGTCGTATATAAGCTTTGAAACATCGTCCTTCACTCTGTTCTTTATTGTGCCCCAGTCGTGAATATTTTCATACGCACAATCATCAAGAACATTCGTCACGCTTCGTCTTACATCATCGAAAAGCTCCTCAGACTCACGAACATATACAAAACCCCTTGATACTATATCAGGACCTGAAATTACATTTCCGTTAGCTGTGTCAAGTGTGGCTACTATTATAACAAGACCGTCCTGACCTAAATGCTTTCTGTCTCTGAGTACAATACTTCCTACATCTCCTACGCCCAGACCGTCTACAAACTTCTTGCCTGCCTGTATGGACGGAAGCTGCTTTAAGTAAGAGTCGTTAAGCTCTACAACGTTTCCGATATCACCAACAAAGATGTTTTTATGCTCCATACCCATTGCCAAAGCAAGCTCGGCATGCTTCCTCAAATGCTTTTGCTCGCCGTGTACGGGAATGAAAAACTTAGGCTTTGTAAGCCCGTGGATAATTTTAAGCTCCTCACGGCAGGCGTGACCTGATACGTGTACTTCATACATGGACTCATACACTACCTCACAGCCCTTTTTCAGAAGCTCGTCAACAACATTACCGACAGTCTTTTCGTTGCCGGGAATAGGATTTGCAGATATTATAATAAAATCTCCGAAGCCTACTTCTACCTTTTTATGGTCGGAGTATGCCATTCTTGACAAAGCCGACATCGGCTCGCCCTGACTTCCCGTTGTAACAAGAACAACCTTTTCTCTTTCGTATCTGTTGAGCAGGTCAATATCTATTATCACTCCGTCGGGTACGTCGAGATAACCGAGGTCTTGTGCAACGGCTATATAGTTCAGCATACTTCTGCCCGAAAAGGCAACCTTTCTGTCATGCTTGCTTGCACAATAGATTATCTGCTGTATACGACTGATATTTGAAGCAAAGGTAGCAATAATGATTCGCTTTTTCTCTGCCCTCTGGAACAGTCTTTCAAAAGAATCAAAAACTGTCTGCTCTGTTTGCGTATAGCCCATTTTTTCAGCGTTTGTCGATTCTGCCAACAACGCAAGCACGCCCTCTTTGCCAAGCTCTGCAAAACGTGCAAGGTCTATCATACCGCCTGTTGTGGGAGTACAATCAATTTTGAAGTCGCCTGTGTGTACGATAGTACCAACCTCGCTGTGTATAGCTACCGCAACAGAATCGGGTATAGAATGGTTTACGTGAATAAACTCTATCTTCATACAGCCAAGCTTTATTGTATCGCCCGGCTTTACAACATTGAGCTGAGTCTGACTGAGTACGCCGTATTCTTTAAGCTTGTTTTCGATAAGTCCTATTGAAAGCGCCGTGCCGTAGATCGGAAGTCTTACCTTGCTGAGCAAAAACGGCAATCCGCCGATATGATCTTCATGACCGTGAGTTATAACGATACCTTTTATACGATCAATGTTTTCTTCAATATATGTGAAATCGGGTATAACGAGATCAACGCCGAGCATATCTCCGTCGGGGAAAGCCATTCCGCAGTCAAGTATAAAAATATCCTTATTGCACTCGAAAAGCGTAATATTCTTACCTATCTCGTTTAAGCCGCCCAAAAACATTATTCTGATAGTAGGCTTGTTTTTTGACGAATTTCTTTTATTCTGAAACTGGTTCTGTGCCTTAGTGAGTATTTGTGATTGGTTCTTTTTACCTTTTTTTGCATTTGCTGACGATCTCTTGACCGTACTGTTTGTCGGTGCAGGAGCAGATGACGTTTTGCCCTGCCTTGTCTGCTTGCTTTGCTTTGCAGAAGCGGTTTGCTTTATAGACTTTGATTTTATATTTTTGCCTGTATACGTTCTGTTTCTGTCTGTTCCGCTTTTTTTCTTGTAGTTTACATTCATTCTAATAAAACTCCTCCATATATTCTTAATATATATTTGTAATTATATAACCACTCTGCAAAAAGCGGTGCATAGCTAACGGAGCCTATGCACAAATAAGCTGAATGGTCTGATAATCTGCCGATATACATAAAAAAGCACGGTGATCTCAACGTGTTTTTTTATGCACACCGTAATTATAAGCAAAAGTATACTTATACATTGTACATCAATATGAGATTTATGTCAAGCAAACCGTAAAATGTATTCACGGTTGTTGAACGAGTAAATGAATTGTGAATAATTAAAGGGCACCTCTAAAGTTTTTTGTCAAACTTTTTTTCAAAAAAGTTTGCGGGGTTCTAAGGGGCAGCGAGTCTCGCCTGCCGGCTCGGTCGGTGCTTCTGCTTCGCAGAGTTCTCCACCGGAGAACCGCACCCCATTAGCCGCCGGAGGCACGCTCCAGCCCTTTGCAAGG
>JAFPLH010000028.1 GCA_017402845.1 Clostridia bacterium | reverse complement strand
ATATAGGTATCTGTATCAGTAACAACGGGGAATGTGATAGGATTTTCAATGTTTGCGTCAGCACCTACTATTATCTTTTCCAGACCGGAGCAGTTTGTAAGCATACCTGCAACAATTGCCTTTGATGTGTCCATATCTCCGATATCCAGCTCTGTCAGACTTCCGCAATCGTTGAACATTTTAGATAAATCAAGCTCGGTAACATTATTTGTCACGAACTTTGATATATCAACGCTTTCAAGGCTTGCGCATCCGTCAAACATATCAGACATATTGGCAACATTGGAAGTGTCAAATTTTTCGCCGAAGGTTACAGATGTAAGCGAACCGCATCCGCTGAACATATTACCCATAGTTTTTACTGCTGTTGTGTCCAAGCCCGTGAGGTCGATAGTCTGAACATTTGGAAAGTTCTTGAACAAGTCAATACAGTTGTCTAATTTTACCTCTCTATCTGCTTCAATTTCAATAGTATAGACCTGCCGTTTGTCAAGAGTTCCCCAACTGATAGTACCTGAGTACTCACCTCCTTTTAATACTAACTTGTGTGTGGAAGCATCAAAATCGTACTTCATAGGAACTGTTGTAGCTGCAGCAACTACTAATGCAAAGCTATCCGGAATTACGTCGGTAGGAACGTAACCTGAGAACATCATCACGGATAGTCCGGCTGCTATCACTCTTTTCAAGTGACCAGATTTCTTGGTGTTCATAAAAAAACTCCCTCCTAAATATTTTTCATGATTGCATAAAACATAAAAAACACCAATAAATTTATTATCATTACGAGCTTCAAAGCAAAACGTCACAAACATTAATCGTAATAATAAAAAGGTTCTTGTTGCAGTGATTAAGTCAGCAGCCGTTCGTCCTCTTAAAAAGAGTTGCTATGCAGCTTATAAAAATAATTGATTTTATTTTATCACAAAGTTGTAACTAAAGCAATAGCTTTTTGTAATAATTTGTAATTTTTTAAAGTAATAATTAATAGATATTCTTTTGCTGAAAAATATTATACTATTTAGCGATATGAAATTTTGTCGAATATAGACTTAAAAGTTTGATAATTTTTAAACAATAGAATATCATACTATGTATTTATATTAGTTAAATCTATTATAACTTTAAAAGAATAAAAAATCAAGCATATTTTGAAAATAATGATGAATTTTGGAAATTTTTTTAGAGATTTGTTAATAATTAATGCGATTTTTTAAAAAATAATTGTCAGATTTATGCATTGTTCTGATATTATTACTATATTAATTAATCAAAGTCAAAAACAATTATGAAAAACAGATAATCCCCATGCTGACAGGGCACGGGGATAGTGTGTTTGCTGTTTAATTTGCTTCATAGGTCATATATCCGTCAAGAGCGTCCGTAACAAGCTCCTCATAAATAAACTTTGCAAACTCGATACGTTCGGTATTCAGGTCTACAATATCGAGAGTAGACATTCCGTAATGCCATGCAGCCATATAGCTGCCGTCTGTGGGCAGGCGGTATTCCGACATATCGTATGAAAGGTAGGTCAAAGAGTTTCCGACTAAGGTGGTAATTTCAGATTTTTTTAGGTTGGTTGTAATAAGAGGGCCTATTTCGTTTACAATGCTGATTATCTGCGAAAGAGAAGCGGATTTCATATCTTTTGCAAGGGTACGCAAAAGTGTACGCTGACGTTGTGTGCGGTCAAAGTCGCTGCCTGAAAAGCCCATAGTTTCGTCGCCTCTGTTGCGGGCGTACCAAAGAGCCTGTCTGCCGTTTAAGTGTACAATGCCTGCGCTTGCCTGAATTTCATAGCGGGTGTCTACCTGATTGTTTTGCCACGACTGCCAGTTGATGTAATCTATTTCTTCGTCGGTAAGCTCAAGGTCTATTCCGCCTAAAATATCTATTATACTGCGAAAGCTTTTAAAATCAACAATTGCGTATCGGTCTATATTCACACCGAAATTCGTTTCTATTGTAGATATTGCAAGCTTTGGTCCGCCGTATGAAAATGCGTGATTAAGCTTGCTGTAACCGTATTCGGGAATGTATACCCATAGGTCACGCATAAACGAGGTGATCTTCAGCTTTTTGTGTCGGTTGTCGATAGAAAGCATGATCATGGTATCGCTTCGTGAGCCTGTGCCGTCGTTGCGGTCTGCTCCGAACAGAAGAATATTGAGTACCATAGGATCATTAAGAAGCGAACCCTCGCTCATATCCATATTAATAGTTTCCTGGTTAAAGTCGGGATCATATTGAAAGAGGTATTTCTTATCGGCTGCTTTATAATTCTGTGCGCCGTCAAAGTCGCCAGAATCGCTGTAATTCAATGATGCAAGGGTGTTGTAGTAATATACAAATCCGGTGCCCGCAGCCGCCATTACTAACGAAAGAATTATAAGAAAAATATTTCTTATTATTAGCTTCGTTCGTTTCTTTTTTGTTTTCTTTTCGGCAGGCTGGATGCCAAAGCTGCGTGACGCCGGTGCGCCATAAGAACCCATGACGGTGTAGCCGTCATCAAAGTCGCCTTTAGTTGGGTTTTTCGCCATAAATATTATTCCTTTCAAATATAGAAATAAACCACACCGCTATATTATAATCCCTTATGATAAAATTATAATTGTTTATAAGAATTAAATCGAGGGCAATAATAGACCAAAAGTAACAATATTGTAAATAATTTTTTGTATGAAAAAATTTTGCACAAAAATATGCAATTTTTTATATCATTCCGGTAGGTAATAGGAGGTGAATAATTTATGACTCAGCGTACGGCTAAGCAGACAATTGAACAGGCTATTGCTGATTTTGACGATATAATAGAGGCGATAAAGGGGCATAGGGTGCGAATAGATTATCCCACAAAAACGTCGCTTTATGCAGAGCTTATAGCAAATATCAGGATAGGCTCGGTATCGGGCACGGCGTGGCATAGGTGTACGCCTGCACTTTCATGTGTTTTGGGAGCAAAGGAGAAACAGTGTGCCGGAGGTTTTAACTGTCTGATACACGGAAACGCACAGACTGAAAATGAATAAGGAGAATTTTTATGGAGTTAAACAAGATTTACAGACGACAATACATTGATCTTAATAATGTATATGATACGGTAAAAGCGGACTTTACCGAGCTTTTTTCGGGTTTTGCAGGTGTTTCGACAGAAGAAGCGCAAAACCAGTTCAAAATATATTTTGACGGAACACAGCAGAGCCGTTATATAAAGATAGTACCGTCAAACAGTACAGGTGCGGTAATTACTATGCATTGTAATGACGGAAGCTCAGAGCAAAGAGATTGGATAAACCTATGCGGCAACGTCAACGGCAGCTACTTTTCATACAGCTTCGCAAAGACAAATTACGGCGTTGTATTTTCGGTATTAAGTACAACGAATGACAGTACATACAGTATACCTGACTGCTATATACAAAATTTCTTTTCAACTTTTGAAGATGAATACGGCAATACGGTAAATGGATTTATACATACCGGAGCAGCTAACGATGATATGGGCAATACATATATAACTTACTGCACAGACCTGCATGATACTCTTGAAAATGTTGAAATATCAAAGTGCTTTTTGGGTGCGGCGGCAAATCATACGTTGCTTTGTAATGCGTTCAGCTATACAAAGCCGCTTGTAGCGCCGAGGCTTTACAAAAAGCTGCAAACTGAAGGCAGCGTTTTCGGAAAGATAAGAGTAGGCGGCAAAACGCTTATAGCGGGAAGTCATTTTGCCGTTGAGTGTACGGAAGAATAATGAAAGGGGAAGGATAAAATGCCTGCACAAGTTCTGATAATGGGTATGCTGTACAATTCGGGAAGCGCGCCCGATTTTGGCAGTATATATAAGATTACGGGTAATTCCGACAATGTAAACGAGTACGGACTGAATTCTGTTGACGTACCAAAGCTTTCACTTATCACAAACTGTAATTATGGTTCAACGGCATTGTGCGACGATACGGGCGAGCTGTACCGTTACACAAAAACAGGCTGGGTAGAATTAGGCGCCGGTGTGGCGGTTACAGGTGTATAGTTCATAGCTGATAGTTATATAGTATTAAAAAAAGGCACGAAACATAATTGCTTCGTGTCTTTTGATTTCTCTAACGGTACTTTTTTCATACGCCTTTAGAGGTGCCCTTTATATATCCTGTACTTTAACGTCCTTGTGAGCCAGAGTTTTCCAGTCTGCTCTGAATACAACATCTCTCTGACCGAACAGATCAAACGGCGCAACAGGTGCGGTAAAGGGTATTCCAAAGCTTTTTTTGGAGCATAGATTTACTAACAGTATACAAAACAAAAGAATAATACCCCAAACACCCCATATACCGCCAACTATCAGGAAAACAGTTCGTAAAATTGCCACAGGTGCGTATAGATCGGGTATAACATAAGAGCATATTACCGTAAGCGCTACTATCATCAAAGTAGGAGCGCCTATAAAGCCGGAGTTTACAGCGGTATCACCGATTACAAGACCGCCTATAATACTAACTGCATGACCGAGCGTTTTCGGCAGACGCAAGCCTGCTTCACGCATTATTTCGTATATTCCCGTAAACAAAAACACTTCTGTAAATACAGAAAACGGCGTCTGAGCAACAGAGCCTGCAACCTTTGTAAGAAGCTGTCCGGGAAACAATTCGGGGTTAAAGGTTGCGGCGGCTACGTATAAACCGGGCAGAAAAACCGAAAGTATAAAGGATATATATTTGAGCAGTCTTGCGCCGAACGCAAAATACGGGCGGTTTGTATAATCGTCGAATGTCTGAAAGTTTTCCGCCATAAGGTGCGGTACATACAATACGTTAGGAGTACCGTCAACGATAATAATAATTCTGCCCTCGCTAAGCTTTGCGCAAGCGGTGTCGGGACGTTCTGTTGTACCCACACCCGAAAAGAGCGCTGAGCCGTCATCATCAAGGTATGAAGTAAGATAGCCTGAGCCCAGAAGTGTTGAAAGCGTTACCTTCTTTAAACGTGTTCTTACTTCGCTGAGTATTTCTTCGCTGACAGCTCCGTTAAGATAACCGATACATACATCAGTCTGAGAGATATCGCCTATTGTCATAGTTTCAAATTTCAAGCCGGGATTTTTAAATCTTCGCCGTATCAGCGAAATATTAACTCTCAGCGGTTCGGCAAAGCCTTCTCTTGAGCCTTTTGCGACTGCTTCTGTATCGGGTTCTTCAACACCGCGAAAGGCGTAACCTTGTACGCCGGCGGCAACAGCTATTGAACATCCGTTTATCATAATACAGGCAAAACCGGACATAAGCTTTTGCGACAGGTCAAAGAGTGTGTCTGTGCGTGTATGATCGCTGATAGTAATAATATCGCTCTCGAGAAGCTGGAGAAGATCTTCTCCGCTGTAATTTTCTGATTTATAGTTAGAGATAGGGTTTGTAATGCTTGCGGCAAGGGTTTCTTTGTCTACAAGACCTTCCATAGTGAGTACCGCAAGATGTATTCTTGCGTTGTTGAGCATAAGACTCATATTTTTAACGGTAAGATCTGACGAATTGTGAAAGAGCTTTTTTATATCATTAATATTGCTGCAAATATCCTCGGAAAGCTTTTTGTCGTTTTGTTTTTTCGGCGGAGCTTCGGGCGGCATATATAATTGTTTGGTTTTCTTTATAATATCGAACATATTGACACATCACCGCAATTATTATTAGCAAATTTAAGCGGTGATATTCATTAAGGCAATATCGCACAGAGATTGTTGCAAAGATGCGCAGTAGATTTTTTCGGCAGAGTGCATAAAACGACCGCCGGAATACTGTCGTATTTCAAGGGAGTTTTGTGTACTATGCCGGAAAAAGACCAAGCAGATTTGGCGCAAAGCCGTAAGGCGGTCTTTGTGCGGTGTTGCCTTAAGGTATAGGGTTGTCTTTCAGTTCGTCAAGGGTAAGTGCGTAGGATTGGGCAAACTCTTTTATAAAGATATCAGCTTCGGGAATATTATATCCTGCAATAGCTTTAGCAGTTGCGTCTTTGGCTTTTTTAAACTCGTCGTTGCCCATGCGCACTTCTTCTATACATTTTATATATGCAGAGATCTTATCTGCCGCCTTAACGAGTTTTGCTTCATACTCTGTGTTGCCCTGTTCGTAAAGCAGAGGTTCATATATACTCTGCATATCGTCGGGCAGCAGCCTTACAAGCTCGCTTGCGGCTTTTTTCTCTATTTCTTTGTATGTACGGCGGATTTCTTCGTTATAATACTTAACGGGAGTAGGCATATCGCCTGTGATTATTTCTGTGCAGTCGTGAAAGAGTCCCATAACTGCGATGTGGTCTGCGTCGAGATTTTTTTGAAGGCGAACATTTCCGATAGTTGCCAAACAATGAGCTATCATAGCTACTTCAAGACTGTGTTCGCTTAAATTCTCTGTACGCTTGTTGTTCATAAGTCCCCAGCGGTTGATATATTTCATTCTGAATATCATTGAAAAAAAGCTGCTCACGGTTAAAACCTCCAAATTCATCATAATTATTATTGAAAAGGGTAAATGTAATTCATATGGTCAGTTGTAATTATACATTATAGTATGAGAAAAAAACAGTACATCAAGAAATCGCAGTTTAGCGTGAGTATTAATACAATAGCTCTATATTTCGCTTATTCATTTTTATAATGCCTTCTTCTTTCATCTTTTTAAGCTCTCTTGTCATAGCGCTTCTGTCAACGCATATATACTCTGCAAGCGCAGTAGCAGAAAAGGGAAGTTCAAAAGACTTGCTCTGACGCTGTGCGCTCAGAAGTCTGAAACAGCATAAAAGCTTTTCTCTTGTGGTGCGGCAGCTCAGAACTATCAGATGACTGCTCAGCTCTTTTGATTTTTCCGTTACTATGTCGAACATATTGGATACTACCATACTGTGACATATACACGCCTTTGAACATCTTTTTGTGATCTGAAAGCTTTCGATAAATACTGCGGTACACGCACAGTCACATACTACATATATACCTTCGCCGGCAGACGCAGGATATATAAAGTATTTTCCGAACAGTCCGTTTTCTTCAATATGTTCCAAAATTGAAATATTTCCGTTCTCGTCACCTCTTACAACATTAACAGAACCACTCGTTACAATACCAATAAAGTCGGTTTTTTCTGAGTAATTGCAGATAATATCTCCGCTTTTGTAGTTTTTTTCTTCTGCCTGAAAGCATTTTAACATTCTTTTACATTCGTTTTCTTCTATCCCTCTGAAAAGATATGTATTGTTGACATTCATAGTATCATCACCGAAATTGTTTTGTAATTTTTCTGTAATTTTTTAAAGATGTTGCAAATGCAACAACGAATTGTATATTTATATGATATAATAAAACCAAAGAAATGTAAAGGCATTTTTTATAAGGAGGCAAAATTTATGAGTATAAATGTAACAGGAGGAGTTATCTCCGACGAAGAGCGTGACGCATACGTAAGATATATAACAGAAAAGCACTGCGACAAAAAGATAACCGGTATTGATATTTCGCTTGACGGTGATTATGTGGATCTGAAGTATCATTTTGTACCGAAGGATTTTGAACGTATCAGAAGAATAACGGGTTATCTTGTAGGAACATTAGACAACTGGAACAACGGCAAGCGTGCAGAGGAGCATGATCGTGTAAAGCATGATGTTTTGGTAACAGAGCAGATATAATAACATAAACATACAACACCGCCGAGTAAAGCGCAAAGCAGGACTCGGCGGTGTTTTTTGTATGCGTATCGTTTTTTGTCTAAGAATACTCAACAAAATGTGACCTCAAGTGTAAATATCAGTTGATTTCTTATTCTACCTCATAGCCTTTATCAATAACGGCTTTTTTCAGCAATTCAACGTCGATGTCCGAATTAAGCTTTACAACGGCCTTATTCTCTTTAAAGCTTGGCTGTGCGCAGTCTACCTGTGCAAATTCTTCAAGAGCCTTTTTAACTGTTGCCTCGCAGTGAGGGCACATCATACCTTTGATTTTTAGTGTTACTTCCATGTCTTTTTTCTTCCTTTCAATTTTAATATTTTCTTTTATAGGTTTTGCTTTTTTATCTCTGCGGCTGTTGTAAACGTCTGCAAAATTCAGGCGCAGAGCGTTTGAAACAACGCAAAGACTTGATATACTCATAGCAGCCGCCCCGAACATAGGGTTAAGCTTTAACCCGAAAATAGGATAATAAATGCCTGCGGCTAACGGTATTCCCATTATATTATAAATGAACGCCCAAAACAAGTTTTCGTGAATATTTCGCAGAGTTTTTCTGCTGAGTCTGATAGCAGCCGGCACATCGGTAAGCTTGCTTTTCATCAAAACGACGTCGGCGCTGTCAATAGCAATATCTGTTCCTGCGCCTACTGCGATTCCTGAGTCAGCAGCGGTCAATGCGGGAGCGTCGTTTATACCGTCACCGACCATAAGCGTTTTTCCGTAAGAAGTTAGCTGCTTGATAACGTCAGCTTTATCGTTTGGCAGTACTCCTGCGATAACGTTGTCAACACCTGCTGCACTTCCCACGGCATTTGCGGTTTTTTCGTTGTCGCCTGTTAGCATAACTACGTGTATTCCCATGTCTTTAAGCTCTTTGATCGCTTGAATACTTTCTGCTCTTATGGTATCGGCAACGGCTATTGTACCAATATATTCATTGTCCTTTGCAAAATAAAGCGGAGTTTTTCCTTCGGCTGCAAGCTCGTCACCCTTTTTTACTGCATAGTCGGGCAGGGTGCAGATCGTTTGTATAAGTCTTTTGTTGCCGCCTGTAATAGTGCTGTCGTTTATTACTGCTTTTACTCCGCTGCCTGAAAACGTTTTGAATGAGCTTGACGGTAAAGGAGTATCAAACTGTTTTTTGCCTTGTTCTGAGATCGCCTTTGACAAAGGGTGTTCGCTGTTTACTTCGAGAGAATATGCAAGCTTTAAAAACTCGTCTTTTGTCATGCTGTTTATCGGTAATATATCGGTAAGCGAGGGTGTGCCGTGAGTTACAGTTCCTGTTTTATCGAGAACGGCGATCTGAGCTTTGCCTGTTTCTTCAAGTGCGGCGGCAGTTTTGAACAGTATACCGTTTTTTGCGCCTACTCCGCTGCCTACCATTATTGCAACGGGCGTTGCAAGACCTAAAGCGCAGGGGCAGCTTATAACAAGAACAGAAACGGCACGGGCAAGCGAAAAACCGACAGCTTCTCCTGCTATTAGCCAGAGCGCAAATGTCACGGCTGAAATGATGAGAACAGCGGGTACAAAAATCGAAGCGGCTTTGTCGGCAGCCTTTGCCGCAGGAGCTTTTGTTGCGGCGGCTTGAGTTACCGTTTTGATTATCTGTGCAAGTGTCGTATCCTGCCCGACATGAACAGCTTTGCAGCGCAGTACGCCGACAGTATTTATCGTAGCCGCTGAAACGGTACTCCCGACTGCTTTATCGGCAGGAATGCTTTCACCGGTAAGCGCTGATTCGTTTACCGCACTTTCGCCCTCTATCACAACGCCGTCAACGGGAATACTTTCTCCCGGACGTACTATAAAGATATCGCCTGCTTTTACGTTCTCTGAGGGAACTGTAATTTCTTTGCCGTCTTGTATGATATTAGCCGTTTTAGGCGTTAAGCTCATAAGGCTTTTAATGGCGTTAGTGGTTTTGTTCTTTGAACGTGATTCGAGCATTTTACCTACTGTGATAAGTGCAAGTATCATGGCGGCAGCTTCAAAGTATACCTCGTGTGAATACTGCTTTACAAGCTCTGTTTTGCCGTTAAGTAAAGTGTCAGTCATGGCAAAAAGCACGCATGTGCTGTATACAAAAGACGCACCTGAGCCCAACGCTACAAGAGTATCCATATTGGGAGCTTTGTGAATAATACCCTTAAAGCCGTTTTTAAAGAACTTCTGATTTATGACCATGACCGCAGCCGAAAGTAAAAGCTGCATGAGTGTAAGAGCAATATAATTATTCTCGAAAAAATAGGGCAGCGGCAGACCGAGCATTGAATGTCCCATTGAAAAATACATCAGTACGGCTAAAAATATCAACGAAGAAACTAATCTCTTTATGAGCAGAGAAGTTTCCTTTTCGGCACTGTCAAGAGAGGCGCTGCTGATCTCGTTTGTATGTGACGTATTCTTGCTTCTTGCGCCGTAGCCTGCTTTTTCTACAGCGGAGATTATATCCTTCGGGGCGGCTGAACCCTCGACAGTCATTGAATTTGTAAGAAGATTGACAGAGCAGGAGTCGATCCCTTTAAGTGCTGAAACAGCTTTTTCAACTCTTGCGCTGCAAGCTGCACAGCTCATGCCTGTAATATCGTATTGCTGCAAAAGATCACCTCGTTATTATCTGTAAAAGAGTTATTTGCGTCTAACATTATTATATACTTTTTTATGGACATTAGTCAACAGCATATTCGATATTATTTGACATTGGATTCAAGCTATAATATAATAGATAAAAAAACGGAGGTATTTTAAATGTATAAAAACTATATTTTTGATCTATACGGTACACTTGCGGATATTCATACAGATGAAAGCGATATTTCTCTCTGGCAGAAAACAGCAGAGTATTATACAAAAAACGGTGCGGCTTATACCGCAAAGCAGCTTCAGGACGAGTATATCAAAGCAGTTGAGAACGAGAAAAAAGCCGTACGTAAACAGCACCCTGAGTACAAACATATTGATATAAAAATAGAAAAGGTATTTTCGCTTTTATATCGAAATAAGGGCGTTGCTTGTAAGGATAGCGATAAACTGACTCTTGATACGGCTTTGTATTTCAGAAAGTGGTCAAGAGATTATATAAAACTGTATGACGGTATTGCACAGCTGCTTGACGATCTCAAAAAAGCGGGCGGAAATGTGTATCTTCTCACAAATGCGCAGCGAGCTTTTACATGGGACGAATTACAGATACTCGGTATTCTCGATAAGTTTGACGGTATTCTTATTTCATCTGACGCAGAGTGTTCAAAGCCCGATATACATTTTTATAAAGCAATTCTTTCACGCTTTGATCTGAAAGCCGAAGAATCAATTATGACAGGAAATGATCCTACCGCAGATATCAGGGGAGCAAAGGCGGCAGGACTTTCAGCTTTGTATATACATACAAATATATCTCCGGCGTTTGATCCGGAATGTGGAGCAGACTTTATTATACCGAACGGAGATACTTTGAAAATGAGGGATTATCTTCTATGACACAGTCGCAGTTTATGTATGAATTGATGTCTGCTCTTGACGGTATGCCTGATGAGGATAAGTATACGATAAAAAACGAATGTGACCGATACTTTGCTCAGCAGCTTGAAAAGGGTACAGATGAAAGCGAAATTATAAATGCGCTGGGCAGTCCCGAAGCTATCGCTTTAAGATATAAACACGGCGATCGTGTTTTGCTTAACGGTATTATTACCGAAAAAAAACAAGGCAAAAGAACAGCAGGCAGCGTTGCAAGGTTTATTCTGCTTTTGCCTGTGGGTGCGGTAACGGTTCCGCTTACGGCGGTTATGTGCGTATTGTTTTTGATGTTCGCTGTGGTATTATGTATAGTATCGCTTGCTCTGGGTGTATTTTCGTTTACGCTTACATCATTCAGCCCCGGATTTATAATAATAGGTTTGGGCTTGCTGACATTAACTTTTTCGTTTGTAATGCTGTGTATTGCTCTTTCAAAGTTTACATCGGCAGCCGTGAGAGTATTTCCTCGGTTTATGAAAAGAGTTCTTGAAAACGAGGGAGAGAGAAAATGAAAAAAGCATTTAAGCTGTTCGCCGTATTTTTTGTAGTTTCTTTTATACTGCTGACGGCAGGCGGTCTTGCTATAAAAAAGGATAGTGTAAACTACGGCGAAATATACAATCATTTTGCAAAGCTTGTCAATACAGGACAATCGGAAAATATTGCACAGGTGCCGCAATTAGTTGATATTTCTTCTGCAAAAGGTCTGACAAGCGAAGACTCTTTGACATATCAGCTAAACGAATTTAATACGATAGAAATATATGCCAATAGCTGTATTGCAGAGCTGCACGAAGCAGAGGGCAGCGACAAGCTCAGCATTTCTTATGATTATAAAAACGAGCTTAAAGGCAATACCGCTATTCATACGGCAGTTAAAGACGGAACTCTTTATATACAAAACGAGTTTTCAGACACGGCTGCCGCAAATAAAGAAGACGTAAGTATTATTCTTCAAATTCCCGATTCGTTCAAGGGCGGTTATTCTTTGAAGGGAGAAAACTGCATTTACAAGTTAGAGTCACCGGAAAGCGCAATGGATATTGATATCAGCGTTATTAATTCGTCTGTTGAAGCTTGTGATGTAACGGCGGAGAATATATCTGTAATGCTCAATGATTCAAAAGCAGATATAGAAACGCTGACCGCAGAAGAAGGCGTAGTTATGAATTGTGCATCTTCACAGATGACTGTTGACGGAATAAACGCTGTTTATACCAATGCAAATATATCGAGCGCAGTTTTGACGGTACTCGGCGCAAACGGAAGCTTTAACCTGGATGCAGATTTCAGCCGCATAGCAGCAAGGTTTTCACAGATAAGCGCAAACCTGCAGTTCAATTTCTCAAAATCTCAGGCAGAAGTCACATTCCCGAAAAATACAGACGCACTTCTGAGGTATAAAGGTGGATATTCCGTATTCAAGAATAATACAACCTTGGAGTATTCCGACGAAGAAAACAAAAATAATCGCTATTTTGTCGAAACAAATGTCGATTTTTCTATTGTAACATTTGCGGAAAAATAGTAAAATATAAGTCAGTGTGCAATTATAATTTTTATCACAGCTTATGCTGTTCGTAGGTGCAGGCTTTTTTATTATGGAGGTTTTTACAATGAATATAGTTGTTCTTGCAGGCGGACTCAGCACAGAAAGAGATGTTTCAATTACTTCGGGTACAATGGTTGCAGGCGCTTTGCGCAGACGTGGTCACAAGGTCGTTTTGCTTGATGTATTTATGGGCTATGAACACGACGAGTGCGATGTTGCTGCACTTTTTGAAAATGGATACGATTTTACACAGAATCTGGGAGTCAGAGAAAGAATTCCCGATCTGAAGGCGATAAAGGCTCAAAGACGTGATAAAACAGATAGATTTTTAGGCGAACACGTAGAGGAGATCTGCCGCTATGCAGATATTTGTTTTTTGGCTCTGCACGGAGATAACGGCGAAAACGGCAAGCTTCAGGCAACCTTCGATCTGCTTGGCATAAAGTATACCGGCAGCGGATATCTGGGAAGCGCCGTTGCTATGAACAAGGGTATAACAAAGAGTATTTTCCTTCATCACGGTATCGGTACGCCTAAGGGAGAATGTTATAAAACAGAGGATATGCAAAACGGCAAATGTGCACAGTGGGATTATTTTCCCTGTGTTGTAAAGCCGTGTTCCGGCGGCAGCAGCGTAGGCGTATCAATAGTTGAAAACAAAACCGACTTTGATAATGCAATGAAAGCTGCTTTTGAGTTTGAAACAGAAGTTTTGGTTGAGCAGTATGTAAAGGGCAGAGAATTCTCAATAGGCGTTATTGACGGCAAGGCTTTGCCTATAATAGAGATTATTCCCAAAGAGGGCTTTTACGATTATGTGAATAAGTATCAGGCAGGCAAAACTGAGGAGGTATGTCCTGCTGTGCTTGACGAAAATACAACAAAGCTTTTACAGGCAGAGGCAGTTAAGGCGTATAATGCTTTACAGCTCGACGCATACGGCAGAATAGATTTTCTCCTTGATGCAAACGGCGATACTTACGCTTTGGAGGCGAATACACTTCCGGGTATGACAAGCGCAAGCCTTATTCCGCAGGAGGCTAAGGCTGTTGGTATAGAGTATGACGAGCTGTGCGATATGATAGTAAATATTTCGCTCAAAAAGTACAACGCTTGATTGTCGGAGGGCTTATACTATGATGAAAGAGATGACCTTGCATGAAATTGCAGCTGCTTGTAACGGCGATTTTTTGGGAAACAGCAAAGACTTGAACAATACTATCGAAAATGTGACTATCGACAGCAGACAGGCAGCAAAGGGAACTTTGTTTGTTGCAATAAAGGGCGAGAGAACAGACGGTCACCGCTATATAGAAAAAGCCTTTGAACAAGGTGCTGTTTGTGCGCTCAGCGAACAGGTGATATCATCTGAAAAGCCGATAATACTTGTACGTTCAACAACACAGGCGATCAAAGATATAGCAGAGTATTATCGCAGTCTGTTTGAAAATATCGAGGTTGTAGGCATTACGGGCAGCGTTGGAAAAACAAGTACAAAAGAGGTAATAGCTTCTGTTCTGGAGCAGAATTTTGTGGTGCATAAGACAAAGGGGAATTTTAACAATGAACTTGGAGTACCGCTTACACTTCTTGCGATGCCGGAAGATACAGAAATAGCCGTTGTAGAAATGGGTATAAGTGGCTTCGGTGAGATGAGAAGATTAAGTAAAATGGCACGTCCTACGGTTTGCGTATTTACTAATATAGGCAATTGTCACCTTGAAAATCTCAAAGACAGAGACGGCGTGTTCAAGGCAAAAACTGAAATGCTTGAGTACAAAGAGGACGACAGCTTTATTGTGGTAAATGGTGATGATGATAAGCTTGCTGCTTTAAGTGAGGCTGATTTCCGTTTTGGCTTGAATTCTGGCAATGATTTCTATGCAGAAAACATTTCGGCAGACGGCGAAAACGGCATAAGCTTTACAATGTGCTATGAGGGTAAAAAAGTAGATGCGTTTATCAACGCTATCGGCAGTTATATGGTAACAAACGCTCTTGCAGCGGCAGCAGTCGGCAGAGCTATGAATATGAAAGACGAGGATATCGTAAAAGGTATTGCGTCGTATAAAACTGTTGGCAGCCGTGCAAGCGTTATCACAACAGATTCGTTTAAGATTATCGACGACTGCTACAATGCAAATCCTGCCTCTATGAAAGCGGCGATAGACTCTCTTACGTCAATGAACGGTGAGAGAAAGGTTGCTGTTTTGGGCGATATGAAAGAGCTTGGCGATAAAGAGATTATGCTTCACGGAGAAGTTGGTTTTTATATAAACGATCACTGTGTAGATGTTCTGATAACTATCGGAAAGCTTGCAAAAACGATAGGCGAATGTGCTTCAAGCGTTGAGGTGCATCATTTTGATACGCTTGAACAAGCGCTTGAAGAAATAGATACTATACTTCATAAGAATGATACTATCCTTGTCAAAGCGTCGCACTCAATGCATTTTGAAAAGATAACAGAGTATTTGAAAAGCTTGTAAGTGACATTTCTAAAATACAAAAGTTCAGCACTCCCTGCACAGAGATATGTGCGGAGAGTGCTTTTTTGTTGTGTAAGCCGGCAAATGCCGGCTATTTGCTTTTAGCCGCAGCCGCAGCCGTTGTTGCAGCCGCAGTCGTTACCGCAGCCACAGCCGCCGTTGTTGCCGTTACATACGATAAGAATAATCACCAAGAGAATGATCCAAGTACAGCTGTTGTTTCCAAATGCGTTACACATAAAATGTGCCTCCTTAAAATATTTTTGCTGCCGCAGAAGGTTTTGCTTCTGTTTGTCGGCTTTAGTACATAATATAGAAAATAGCTTGTTTGGGGAACTTGTACAAAAAATATTTTTAAAATTTTCTCACGAACGCTATTGACAGTCACATGAACGTGTGATATAATCGTAGTATAGTAACAAAAGGAGGGATGACAATGACAGATGAACCTAAAAGTGATCTGCAATTGTTCTTTTTGAAGCGTGAGATTTGTAAATAATCTCTTATCACTGCAAATTTGTGTTTGGGTTGTGTTCGGATTTTGTAAATATTACCGTATTTAGTTGCAAAAGCGTAATTTTGTTGACTATCACTTGAACGTGTGGTATAATCATAGTATCTTCAAAAGCAGAGGTGCGACAATGATACAATATATACCCGGAACGGTAATGAAATTTGACAGTGATAAAAATTCATGTGCATTTGATGTGATAAAACCGTTTTTTGCATTTACCAACGGCATAACGCTTTCACAGGTGAGAGAGCTTACCGGACTCGAAACCTCCACCATACAGAACTGGGTAAAGCGTGGATGGGTGCCGTCACCAATAAATAAAAGGTACGGACAACGCCAGATAGTGAGAATAATGCTTATAAATAGTATACGAAGGTCTATGAAAATTGAAAATGTAATTAATCTGATGGCGTATATAAACGGTGATGTAGAAGATACCTCTGATGATGTGGTAAGCGACGAGGTATTATTTAATGAGTTTTGCAAAGCGGTATATTTATGCGACAAGTCGAGTACGCACAGCTTCGACGTGATCAGCGCTATGGTTAGCGAGCAGGTGTCGCATATTCCCGATATAGACAGCGTAGGGAAGGTTAAGCTTCAAAGGACATTGCAGATCATGGTAATGGCTTTTTTATCTGCACAGATTCAAGATAAAATCGATGAAGAATTTGCAGATGTTTTTTCATAAATAATATATACAATAAAAGAAAAAACAAAGAAAAAACAAAGCGAAAACAGGGAATAAAAAAATTGGTATATGAAAATTAGTACAGTACACCGCAAAGATAAAAATGAAGATATAGATAAAAATTAAAAATAAAAAAATTAAGAATAAAAAGGATACGGAAAAAAGCGGTGTAAAAGGCTGCACAGGGCAGCTTGAATAGCTTAGAGCTAAAAGGTTAAATTGGAAGGCTAAATTGGAAGAAAAAAGAAATTGCAGGTGTTCTTACGTCGGGAATACCTGCAATATAATCTTATGATAAAGAGGAGTAGATCAGAATGATATGTCCGTACTGTTCGGGAATGATGAAAAAGGGAAAATTGATAAGCGAGGGCAGAGGTCTGATGAGATTCAATGCCGATAACCAAAGACAAGACCTTTTCGGTGCAATTGCAGGAAAGGGAATTGTTCGCAACGTAAAAATGACAAACGGCAGAGCTGAATTAGACGCATTTTATTGCGAACGCTGCAAAAAGCTTGTAGCAGACGTTAATCTGGCTTGAGTGTATGCTTAAAACTATTTTGTACCGTATATTTAGGGAAAAACTGATTAAATCGAGTGCCTATATCGCTTAGAATTTTTCAGGGCAAATTGTGCGAAAATCACGCAGGAATACAGACGTATTTCAAGTGATTTGAGTACAATTTGACTAAAAAGGCAAGCGAGATGGGTGCTCAGTCCGCAGGACGTGATTTATTCAGTGTTTCCTTAGAATTCATTTTGAAATTATCAATTCAGATTGTGTAAAAAGAGTTTTTTTGTTTATCGCTGTCAAACTTTGTTGAGCCGCCTTGGAGCGGCGGGGAAGCTATTGTGCGAAACGGCTCAAAGGAGCATTTTCTGCCAAAATGCCCCTCTTTCAAAAACAGTCGTTTAGACTGTTTTTGAAATTCACCCCTAAAAGGGCTTTCTTCTGGCTCCGGCGGCAAAGGGGTTGAGGTTCTCCGGTGGAGAACCTCTGCGAAGCAGAAGCACCGACCGAGCCGGCAGGCGACACTCGCTGCCCCTTAGAACCCCGCAAGCCTTTTGAAAAAGGCTTGAGCGAAAACTGTATTTGTTTTTTGCTCAGCCTGAATTGCGCATTTCCGGCACGATAGCTGTGCTGTGTTGTTTTAAAATGAGATCGCCTTGGCTTTTGTCAGGGCGATTTTTGTAATTAATTCGCATACTGTATTGAAATTATCGCCAAAAAATCATATAATATAATGTGGGTGTATTGTAACTCTAAATAAAAATAGCTTTATCGTGATAATATGCTAACACTTTACTTGACTAATATAATAAAGTGTGGTATAATCGTAGTGCATTAAACCAAAAATCGCACATTGAACAAGGGTGGGAAAGAAATGAGTAAAATCGGTTTTACCGGAGAAGAAATGGCAGTTATGAGTCTGAGCTCGCTTTACAGCAGTTATGGATTCAGACAGTTTAAGATGAGCAAATTTGAAGAATACGATCTTTACGCAAAGAACAAAGATTTTTTGCTCAGCAGCGATATAATTACATTTAACGATACAAACGGCAAGCTTATGGCTTTAAAGCCTGATGTAACATTGTCTATCGTAAAGGGATCTGGAAACGATCCGTTGGTATGCGACAAGGTTTATTACAGTGAGAATGTTTACCGTGCCGATAAGGGTACACATCAGTATAAAGAAATAATGCAGGTAGGTCTTGAATGTATAGGTGATCTCGATCTGTATTCCGAAAGCGAGGTCATCATGCTTGCGAAAAAGAGTCTTAACGCAATAAGTCAGCGTAACATTCTCGATATTTCGCATATGGGTTTTGTAACAGGTCTGCTTGACGAAACAAAGCTTTCAGACAAGCAGAAAAAAACTGCTGTAAGCCTTATTAGAGAAAAGAATACTCCGGCGATCGCAGAGTTCTGTAAGGATAATTACGTTGATGAAAAGGTATCTCAGGCTTTGTGTGTTTTAACGGGCATTTACGGTTCGTTTATGAAAACCGTTGAAAAGATAAAGAGTATCAGTATTAACGAAAAAACGGATTCAGCGGTTAAAGAGCTTGAAAGTATTTACGGCTTTTTGAATGATTACGGCTGTGCTGAAGGTGTAAACCTTGATTTTTCTATTGTAAACGATTCAAGCTACTATAACGGGATCGTATTTCAGGGCTTTATCGACGGAGTACCCGCAAGCGTACTTACGGGCGGAAGATACGATAAGCTTGTACATAAGCTCGGTAAAAAGTCGGGTGCTATTGGTTTTGCGGTGTACCTTGATCTGCTTGAAAGACTTATGGGCAGTGAAAAAATGTTTGATGTTGACGTGCTTCTTGTGTATGATGAAAAAGACTCGCTGAAAACGCTTGCAAACGCTGTCAAGAGTCTTTCAGAAAATGGGAAAAGCGTGCGTGCCGCAAGAAAGAATGACGGAAGTATTAAATACAGACAATTGGCTGTGCTTAAAAACGGGGAGGCAGAAGTAATTGAAACAAATGATTAATGTAGCCCTGCCAAAGGGCAGACTTGGCGAAAAGGTGCTTGCAATTTTTGAATCGTGCGGTTATGACTGCCCCGCAATTCACGAAACAAACAGAAAGCTTATTTTTGAAAATCTCGACGCAGGCGTGAGATATTTCTGGGTAAAGCCGTCTGATGTATCTATCTATGTTGAAAGAGGAGCTGCTGATATAGGCGTTGCCGGTAAGGATATTCTTTTGGAGTACGCTCCTGATGTATATGAGCTTTACAATCTCGGTATAGGAAAGTGCAGAATGGCTGTTGCCGCAAGACGTGACTTTTACGATAATACCGAAAGAACACTCAGAGTTGCAACAAAGTTTCCGAATATCGCAAAGACATTTTATGATAAAAAGGGCAGAGATATTGATATAATCAAGCTTAACGGTTCAATAGAGATAGCTCCTATTCTGAGAATGTCAGACGTAATTGTAGATATCGTAGAAACCGGTACTACTCTTAAAGAGAATAATCTTGAACCCGTTGAAACTATCGTGCCGATAAGCGCAAGGCTTATTTCAAATAAGGTGAGCTACAAGTTTAAGAATAAAGAGATAGTAAAGCTTGCTGAGAGTATAAAGGCTTACTGTGAAAACAGGGATAATTAAGTAAAGGATTGTAAATAAAATGATAAAGATATATGATACCGACAAAATATCAGTCGGTGAGATAGTAAAGCGAGAAAAGAACTCCTCCGGAGTAGAGGAGATAGTATCTGCCGTTATTGAAAACGTTGCAAAAAACGGAGACGCGGCACTCAGGGAATATACAAAAAAATTCGATAAGGCAGACCTCGGTTCTTTAGAGGTAAGCGAAAGCGAAATTGCAGACGCATTTGCACAAACAGACGAAAAGTTTATCGAGATCATAAAGAAGGCTAAAGAAAACATCTATAATTTTCACAAGCACCAGGTAAAAAACAGCTTTGTCATAAGCGAAAAAGACGGAGTTGTTCTGGGGCAGAAGGTCATTCCGATAGAAAAAGTAGGCGTATATGTTCCCGGCGGTACAGCGCCGTTGCCGTCAACTGTTTTGATGACGGTTATTCCCGCAGTAATTGCAGGTGTATCCGAAATAGTTATGGCTACTCCGCCGAGAGCAGACGGTACTGTAAATCCCGTAATACTCGCAGCCGCAAAAATAGCCGGAGTAACAAAGATATTCAAGGTAGGCGGTTCGCAGGCGATTGCAGCTCTTGCTTACGGTACCGAAAGCATACCGAAGGTAGATAAGATAGTAGGTCCCGGCAACGCTTTTGTAGCAGAGGCGAAAAAGCAGGTTTTCGGTATGGTAGATATTGATATGATCGCAGGTCCGAGCGATATTCTTGTTATTGCAGACGGTACTTGTGATCCTGAATACGTTGCGGCAGATATGCTTTCACAGGCTGAACATGACAAGCTTGCAACGGCTGTACTTGTTACCGATAGCGCCGAGCTTGCAAAGAATGTAAGCGAGGAGATAGAAAAACAGCTAAGCGTTTTGCCGAGAGAGGAAATAGCAAGAGTATCTATTGATAATAACGGCAAGATCATTATTGCAAAGGATATTCCGAATGCCGTTGAAATCGCAAATATGATCGCTCCCGAACACCTTGAAATTTGCGTTGATAATCCTTTTGATTATCTTGACAAGGTCAAAAATGCAGGCTCTGTATTTTTGGGTAAAAATTGTCCCGAAGCACTTGGCGATTATTTTGCAGGTCCGAATCACACCTTGCCTACAAACGGTACTGCAAGATTTTCAAGTCCTTTGTCTGTTGATGATTATGTTAAGAAAACAGCGTTTACTTATTATACGTATGACGCTTTGGCTAAGGTAAGCGAAGATATCGCTTATTTTGCGGAAAAAGAGGCTTTGTCAGGACACGCTCGTTCGGCAGTTGTTCGCACAAGAAAGAAATAATAAAGGTGTATTCTTATGAGTAAATTTTTGGTAAATAAATATCAGTGTCTTGAGGTCTATACTCCCGGTGAACAGCCGCAGGATATGGACTATGTAAAGCTTAATACAAACGAATCTCCTTTTCCGCCGTCAGAGGGTGTTTTTAAGGCTGTATGCAAAGATGAGGTCAAAAAGCTTGCGTTATACCCTGATCCCGACTGCAAGGCGCTGAGGGAAAAAATAGCCGGTTTATACGGCGTAGAAAAGGATAACGTTTTTGTATCAAACGGTTCGGACGATATACTTAATTTTTCTTTTATGGCTTTTTGTTCAGACGAAAAGGAATGTGTATTTCCGAATATCACTTACGGCTTCTACAAGGTGTTCGGAGATCTTCACGGCGTAAAGTACACTGAAATTCCGCTTGACAGTGATTTCAGAATTAACGTTTCAGATTATATGAACACGGGTAAAACAGTTGTAATAGCCAATCCGAACGCACCTACCGGACTTGCGCTCACAAAAAGCGAGGTTGAAAGCATAGTATCATCGAACAGTGAAAACGTAGTTGTTATAGACGAGGCTTATGTTGATTTCGGCGCGGAATCTTGCGTTGAACTCACAAAGAAATACGAAAATCTTTTAGTTGTGCAGACATACTCAAAATCACGTTCAATGGCAGGCGCAAGACTTGGCTTTGCTATCGGTTCAAAGACTTTGATCGGAGATCTTAACAGAATAAAATATTCGACAAATCCGTATAACGTAAACAGACTTACTCTGCTTGCAGGCGCAGCCGCTGTTGATGACGATGATTACTACAAAAACTGCTGCAAAAAGATAATCGAAGTTCGTGAGTATACAAAAGAAAAGCTTGAAGAAATGGGATTTACTTTTCCGGATTCAAAGGCTAACTTCATTTTTGCAAAGAGTAATACTCTCAGCGGCAGTGAGTACTATAAAAAATTAAAGGAAAACGGTGTTTTGGTTCGTCATTTCTCTAACCCCGATATCAGTGACTATGTTCGTATAACCGTGGGCACAAAAGAGCAAATGGATACGCTTCTGAGCGTTACGGAAAAAATACTCAGACAAGAGGTGTAACAACATGAGATTTGCAAAAATCAGCAGAGAAACAGCCGAAACATCTATTGAGCTTTCACTCGATATCGACGGTATAGGCGATTCCACAATAAATACGGGCGTAGGTTTTTTAGACCATATGCTGACGCTTTTTTCTCGTCACGGCAGATTCGATATTGACCTTAAATGTGAGGGCGATACTTATGTTGACGATCATCATTCCGTTGAGGATATAGGCATTTGTCTGGGAAAGGCTTTTGCTCAGTCGCTTGGAGAAATGAGAGGTATCAACAGATACGGTCATATTATACTGCCAATGGACGAATCACTTGTTTTGTGTGCAGTTGATATTTCAGGACGTGCCTGCCTTTGCTTTGAAGCTGAATTTCCGTCAGAGAAGATAGGCACGTTTGACAGCGAGCTTGTCGAGGAGTTTTTCGCAGCATTTGTACGCAGCAGCGGCATTACTCTGCATATAAAGAAGATAAGCGGCAGAAATTCGCATCACATAGCAGAGGGGATTTTCAAGGCTTTTGCAAGGGCGATGAAAAACGCTTGCGAGATCGACGCAGAATTAGGCGATGAGATACCGTCTACAAAAGGAGTGTTGTAAATGACAGCTATTATAGATTACGGAGTAGGCAACCTGTTTTCGCTTAAAAGCTCTTTTGCGGTTATAGGCGAAGAAGCCGTTGTAACTAATGATCCACAGGTAATAGATAAAGCCGACAGAATTATTCTGCCCGGAGTGGGTGCGTTCGGTGACGCCGCAAAAAAGCTTTTTGAAAGCGGTATGGCAGATGTACTGCTGCAGCAGGCTGAAAAGGGAAAGCCTATTTTAGGCATTTGTTTAGGTATGCAGCTTTTGTTTGAAAAAAGCTATGAATACGGCGAACACAAGGGCTTATCGCTTATAAATGGAAGTGTAAAGCCTATGAGCGATATTCTTTCAAAGGAGTATAAGATCCCGCAGATAGGCTGGAATGCTTTGAGATTTGTTTCGGAAAGATCTCCGCTGTTCAAGTATATAAATGAGGGCGACTTTGTTTATTTTGTACACTCCTACTATGGTGCGGATTGTGACGAATCGCTTATAGCAACAGTTGAGTACGGCTTTGACGTAACGGCAGCCGTTGCAGATAAAAACGTATTCGGAACGCAGTTTCACCCCGAAAAAAGCGGTGAGGTAGGACTTAAAATATTAAAGGCTTTTTGTGAGCTTAAAAAGGAATGATAAAATGAAAATATTCCCTGCAATAGATTTAATAGACGGCTGTGCCGTTCGTCTGTATAAAGGCGATTATAATCAAAAAACAGTATACAGCACAACGCCTTGCGAGGTTGCAAAAGGCTTTGCAAGGGCAGGCGCGCAGTATATACACATTGTAGACCTTGACGGCGCAAAAGACGGCTCTAATGCAAATATTGAGGTAGTACGCAGTATTGTAGAAGAAAGCGGTCTTAAAGCCGAAATAGGCGGTGGCATTCGCTCAATAGAGGCAGTTGAAAAGTACCTTGACTTAGGTGTTATGCGTGTGATACTCGGTACAGCCGCAGTTACAGACAGAGCTTTTCTTGAAACTGCTGTAAAAAAGTACGGCGAGAAAATTGCTGTCGGTGTAGATATCAAAGACGGTAAAGCTGCGATCAAGGGCTGGACTGAAACATCATCTCTTGACTGCTTTGATTTCTGTGCAGAGCTTGAGGCTTTGGGTGTGAAAACAGTTATTTGCACCGATATTTCAAAAGACGGTGTAATGTCGGGTACAAACATAGAATTGTATGAAGCGCTGTCGGAAAAATTCAATATGGATATAGTTGCGTCAGGCGGTATTTCTACGCTTGATAATGTAAAAGCATTGACAAAAATGAATATGTACGGCGCAATTTTAGGAAAAGCTCTTTATACGGGCGCAATTGACCTTGAAAAAGCAATTGAAATAGCTTCGGAGGGTGAAAAATGATTACTAAGAGAATTATTCCCTGTCTTGACGTTAAAGACGGCAGAGTTGTAAAGGGCGTGAATTTTTTAGGACTTGCTGATGTTTCGTCACCTGTAAAGCTTGCAAAGTTTTACAGCGAGTGCGGCGCAGACGAGCTTGTATTTTACGATATTACAGCGTCAGCAGAGGGCAGAGCATTATTTACAGATATTCTTTGTGAGGCTGCAAGCTCGGTATTTATTCCGCTGACAGTCGGCGGCGGTATCAATACCACAGACGATTTTGACAGGGTGTTGAAGTGCGGAGCAGATAAAGTAAGCGTAAATTCGGGAGCAATAAGAAATCCCGATCTTATACATGCAGCGGCTCAAAAATACGGCGATCAGTGCGTTGTATTGTCGGTTGACGCAAAGCGTGTAGACGGAAGCTATCATGTATTCGCAAAGGGCGGCAGAGAAGATACAGGCATGGACGCTATCGAGTGGATAAAAAGAGGTCAGAAAATGGGCGCAGGCGAGATCGTACTCAACAGTATTGACACCGACGGCGTAAAGCAGGGCTTTGACCTTGAAATGCTCGGCGCAGTTTGCGAAATTGCAACGGTACCTGTTATTGCTTCCGGCGGAGCCGGAAATATGGAGCATTTTACTCAGTTATTTAATGCACTTCCCACAGTTGACGCAGGACTTGCAGCGTCTATCTTCCACTTCGGAGAGGTAGATATAAAAGCTTTGAAAGAAAAGCTGAGAAACGACGGCATTAATGTAAGACTTTGAGTATTGATATTGGTGAAAGTATATGGAACATAATATTCTGACCGATCATTCCGGTGAAAAATGCGAGAGATACAAGCTTATGCCCCCTGAAAAGCTGCTTGTCAGCGAAAGCGGAAAAAAGGATCCGCTGCCGGCTCTTGCCGTTATTTCATTTATTGCAGTATATGCTTTATTATCCTTTTATAGTATAGGTCTAAATGATTTTCAGCCGATTGGACTGTTGGTTCCCACAACAATGATCTTTCCGGGTTTAATGCTTATGCTTTTGGGCGGCTATGGTCTTTTGCCTTCGGTTCGTAAAGACATGGGTGTTACCGGAAACAAAGAAAGACTTACTGCAATAGTTGAGGACAAATATTGAGTAACAACAACAGAAGTCATTGGCAAGTTTGATCCCGAAATTGAGAATATTGTCACAGAGAATATGATACTTGTCGTTTATTACAACTCGGTTCGGTATGAACTGGTGAGAGAGGGTTTTCTTACTCATTCCAACGGAAGAAAGATAAAAGTCAAAGACAAGCTGACTATTCTTTTTGACAAGGATGCTCCCGAATGTTCAATTCTTCTTGAAGATGTTGAGCAGTCAAAAAAAAATACAGCGCCGTTGCCGCTTTACTTATAGGTGCGTTCTGGCTCGGTATATTTTTTGTGGCGCTTATTCTGGAGCATGGGGTATAGGATATGACTGATGATATAAAAAAAGCAATATCAGGTAACGGAGTCAAGCATTATCGCTTGAAGCAATCAGGAATTACGATAAAAAAAGAAAGCAGGCGTCCATACGCAGTTATTTCTGCTGTCTGCTTTATAGTTACATATGTGACGCTTTGTGTGATATACAAAAAACAGTATAACCCATTGATCTTGCTTTTACCGTCCGGATTTGTAAGCATTGGATTAATGCTGTTTGTATATGGAATTTATTATACCGCAACACATAGAAATCTGAAGCTTGATTTAGACTTTCCGAAAGAAAAGGTCAATGGAGCGGTAATAAAAACGAACAAAGAAATGATATCGGAAGAAAGTCGCGGCGAAACGTTACATTATCAGGAATTTTCGTATTTTTTTGATTGCTGGTATGACGGGGTGCATTACGTATTTGAAAGAGTGATAAGAAACCATGACCGTATTAACGGGAAAAAGCCAAAGATAAATGATACATGGGTGATACTGTTTGATACGAGAGATCCGGAGTATTCTCTACTGGAGGAAGATTTTAAAGCCGAAAAGAAGAAAATTAAAAATGACGGGTTCATTCTGATGATATTCGGTTTATTCTGGTTGGGGTTGATTATTGCCGCACTGGTGCTAAAAAAATAATTGCGAGGAGATAATTATTATGATAAACATTGACGAACTTAAATTTGACGAAAAAGGACTTATACCCGCTGTTGTTATTGACGACGACAGCAAAAAGGTGCTTACTGTTGCATATATGAACAGAGAAAGCCTTGAAATATCTTTAAAAGAGGGCAGAACATGCTTCTGGTCACGCTCACGACAGGAGCTTTGGAGAAAGGGCGAAACTTCGGGCAACGTACAGCACATTGTAAAAATACAGACAGATTGTGACCGTGACGCACTTACTGTATACGTAAAAAAGGACGGTCCTGCATGTCATCTTGGTACAGACTCATGCTTCAATGATGATGTATACGTAAGCGATACACTCAACAGCTTTTCACTTGAATCGCTCATGGAAATGCTTGTCGGCAGAAAAACAGAGAAAAAAGAGGGTTCATACACAACATACCTTTTTGAAAAGGGCATAGACAAAATACTCAAAAAGGTAGGCGAGGAGTGTACAGAGGTAATAATTGCGGCAAAAGCAGACGATAAAAAAGAAACTATCTACGAGGTTGCAGACCTCACTTATCATGTAATGGTAATGATGATAGAAATGGGTATTTCTCTTGAAGATATACACAAGGAGCTTGCTTCACGTCACGTTATTGACCATAAGGTAAAGCAGGAGAAAATGACCTCATGATAAATGCTTGCCAGAATTTGCACACGCATACAAAATACTGTGACGGAGCAAATACACCGGAAGAAATGATAACAAGTGCAGTACAAAAGAAAATGACTTCTATCGGGTTTTCAGGTCACGCATTAACTAAGCATGATACATCATATTGTATGAGCCGTGAGGGTACGCTCAGGTATTGCGAAGAAATAAAGGCTCTGAAAGAAAAATACCGCCATGTAATAGACGTATATATCGGTCTTGAGCAGGATTATTATTCTGTTGAACCGTTTATTGATACTGATTATATTATAGGTTCGGTACACTACGTTAAGAAAAGCGGCGAGTTTATTCCCGTTGACGAAACAAAAGAAATTGTTCTTGAAGCTGTAAACAGACTGTATGACGGCGATATTTATTCGTACCTTGAAGATTATTATTGTACTGTATCTGATGTGCAAAACAAAACGCAATGTCATATAATAGGGCATTTTGATTTGCCGGAGAGGTTTAATGCAGATGGCAGGTTATTTGACAGAGAGAACGAGCGTTATATAAACGCTTGGCAAAAAGCCGCCCGAACGCTCGTAAAAAGCGGTGCGGTGTTTGAAATAAACACGGGCGGAATGTCAAAAGGATATACAAAAGAGCCTTATCCGAGCGCTGACATATTGCGGTATATCGCAAAGCTTGGCGGAAAGGTTACTGTTTCGTCAGACAGTCACAATGTATCTTCCATTGATTACCGCTTAAATGAATCGGTACAGCTTGCAAAAGACTGTGGATTTACAGAAATATATTTTTTTGACGGAAGCATGTTTATACCAAAGATAATTAGTCATTGAAAGGACGTTTGAACTATGAATGAAAAAGTAATGCAGGCAGTTGAAAAGGTTAAGAGTAACCCTGAGATCTTAAAGGCATTGTCTAACAAGCAAGAGGCGGTTAAGCTTATTTCAAAAGAAACAAAGCTGCCGGAGGCAGAGTGCGAGAAGATCTATGACATTGTTGTTGAAAAGGTAAAAAGCGGAGTAGGTGATAAGATAGCTGATAAATTGGGCGGAAAGTTTAAGCTTCCGTTTTAAGATGATATAACAAATCATAAAAATGATCTTGGGCAATACCGCACAAAGGCAGTGCCGAAGATGCGTAGTCAGATTTTTCGTCAGAGTGCATAAAATGACCGCAGGAATACTGACGTATTTCAAGGGAATTTAACGCTGTGCAGGACGAATTAGACAAGCAGAAATCAAAAGCTATTGATGAACAGTTCCTAAACTTACACATACAAAAAACTCCGATACATTCGCTTTGAGTGTATCGGATTTTTTTTAATAACTTATTATTTTTTCTTTTTAAAGCTGTCTTTAAGAGATACGCTTCTGTTAAATACAAGATGACCTTCACATGAGTCTTTGCTGTCTATGCAGAAATAACCCTGACGCATAAACTGAAAACTCTTTGGTGCCTTCATAGTTTCCATAGACTTTTCAACCTTGCAGTTCTTGACAATTTTAAGAGAATCGGGGTTAATATAGTCTAAGAAATTCTTGTCGCCGGTGTCGGGCTCAGGATCGGTGAAAAGATTGTCATAGAGTCTTACTTCAGCTTCTGCACAATTATTAGCGTCAACCCAGTGAATAGTACCTTTGATCTTTCTTCCGTCGGGAGCGTTGCCGCCCCTTGTTTCGGGATCGTATTCCGCATATACCTCTAAGAGATTACCGTTTTCATCACGCTTGCAGCCTGTGCATTTAACGATATAAGTTGTTTTTAGTCTTACCTCGTTGCCGGGATAAAGTCTGAAATAGCCTTTAACAGGTGTGTCGGTATAGTCGGAAGCTTCGATATAACACTCTCTTGAAAATGTTATTGTACGCTTGCCGTCCTCAGGGCGGTTAGGATTGTTTTCGATCTCGAATTCTTCTGTTTTGCCTTCGGGATAGTTTGTAATGATAAGCTTTACCGGATCAATAACAGCCATTGTACGCTCAGCAGTTTCGTTGAGATCTTCTCTCAAACAAAACTCCAAAAAGCTGTAATCAACAGTAGAATTTACCTTTGAAACACCTATTCTGTCACAGAAATTACGAATTGATCTCGGTGTATATCCTCGTCTTCTCAAACCGCATATAGTAGGCATACGCGGATCGTCCCAACCTGCTACTATCTTATCTTCAACAAGCTTACGAAGCTTTCTTTTGCTCATAACCGTGTTGGTAATACCGAGTCTTGCAAACTCTATCTGTCTTGGCTTTGAGGGGAGAGTAACATTATTCTTTACCCAGTCATAAAGCGGACGGTGAGCCTCAAATTCAAGCGAGCACAAGCTGTGTGTGATATGCTCCATAGCGTCCTCAATTGTGTGAGCAAAGTCATACATAGGATATATGCACCAATCGTTTCCTGTGCGGTGGTGAGTAATGCGGTTTATTCTGTACAATACGGGATCACGCATATTAAAGTTGCCTGAAGCCAGATCAATTTTTGCTCTGAGTGTCATAGAGCCGTCAGGAAACTCGCCTGCACGCATACGTTTAAAGAGATCAAGGCTTTCCTCTATCGGTCTGTCACGATACGGACTTTTTGCAGGTGAGGAGAGATCGCCTCTGTACTCCTTCACCTGTTCGGGAGTAAGCTCACAAACATAAGCCAAGCCTTTTTCTATAAGCTCAATAGCACATTCATACATCTTTTCAAAATACTGTGATGCATAATAGAATCTGTCGTCCCAAGTAAAGCCGAGCCATTCAATATCTTCTTTGATTGCGTCAACGTATTCTTCGTCTTCTTTTGTGGGGTTTGTGTCGTCCATTCTGAGGTTGCACATACCACCGTATTTTTCAGCAGTACCAAAGTTTATGCACACAGCCTTTGCATGACCTATGTGAATGTAACCGTTAGGTTCGGGCGGAAAACGAGTGTGTACAGTCATACCCTCAAACTGACCGCCCTTAGCAATATCCTCGTCAATAAAATCATGTATAAAATTTGCGTTGCCTGATTTTTCTTCTTTATCTTTTATAATATCTTCTGACATTTTGAACCTCCGATGAAACGATCACTCGCCAAACATTTTAAGACCGTTTTCAAGTCTTGCAAGTGATTCTTCTTTGCCGAGTATATCAAGTATTTCAATAGCTCCGCCCGGCGTTACAGTTTTACCTGACAATGCAATTCTTGCAGGCCACATAACAGTGCCGTTTTTAACACCAAGCTTTACGGCTAAATTAATAAGCAGATCATGAAGTGCGTCATGTGACCAGTCGTCAAGACCTGAAAGCTCGCTGTAAACGGCTTTGAGCATTACAGGTGAATTTTCGAGATTTGTTTTGCTTTTCTTGTTTACGAACATATCCTTAGTATATTCCGGAAGCTGTGCGAAAAATCCGATAGTTTCGGGAATTTGTGTAAGCTTTGTAGTTCTCTGCTGCAAAATAGACGCAAGCTTTAAGGTGTCGAGTGGTTTGTCACCAATAGCCTGTAAAATATACGGCTTTGCGATCTTCTCAAACTGTTCGGTTGTCATTGCCTTGATGTATTCGCCGTTGAACCACTCAAGCTTGTTATAGTCAAATACGGCAGGTGATTTGCTGATACCGTCAATACTGAAAGCCTTTTCAAGCTCTTTGAGAGTAAATATCTCTTGATTGTCTTTTGGACACCAGCCCAAAAGAGCAATATAATTTATAATAGCCTCGGGCAGATAACCTTCTTTAATAAGATCTTCAAATCCTGTTGAGCCGTGACGCTTAGAAAGCTTAGAGATCTTGTCGTCAGCGTCTTTGCCCATAATAAGCGGAAGATGAACATAGGTGGGAATCTCCCAACCGAACGAATCATACAAAAGATTATATTTCGGAGTAGAAGAAAGGTACTCACACCCTCTAACAACGTGAGTAATACCCATTGTATGATCGTCGATTACATTTGCAAAGTTATAAGTGGGGTATCCGTCGGTTTTAATGAGGATCTGATCCTGAAGCTCGCTGTTCGGGGCAGTAATTTCACCGTATACAGCGTCGGTAAAGGTAGTTTCGCCGTCTATGGGCATTTTTTGACGTATAACATAGGGAACACCCTCAGCAAGAAGCTTGTTGATCTCCTCAGAAGGGAGATCACGGCAATGTCTGTCATAGCCGCCTTGAGCGTACTCCTTGGTTTCTCTGAGAGCTTCAAGTCTTTCCTTTGAACAAAAGCAGCGGTACGCTTTGCCTTCTTCAATAAGCTTTTCTGCAAACGGGCGGTACATATCCTTGCGTTCGCTTTGTACATAAGGGCCGTATTCGCCGCCGATATCGGGGCCTTCGTCGTGCTTGAGTCCTGCTGTTCTGAGTGTGTTATAAATTACGTCAACCGCACCTTCAACATAACGTTCCTGGTCTGTATCTTCAATTCTGAGTACAAACGTACCGTCTTGCGATTTTGCAATAAGGTATTCGTAAAGTGCAGTTCTTAAATTGCCAACGTGCATAAAGCCCGTAGGACTTGGGGCATAGCGTGTTCTAACCTTACCCGCCATATTAACATACATCTCCTCTATATGCGTTTTTTATACCGCAGTATTATATCATATTTTTGACAAAAATTCAATATCTATCGGAAATAATAGCAGGGTTTTTGAACAAGTAAATAAACTATTAATAAATTTATTATATAAGGGGACGCTTTCAACACAGTACGTAGGACGGTGTTGAAATTCACCCCTTGCAAAGGGCTGGAGCGTGTCTCCGGCGGCTAAGGGGGTGCGGTTCTCCGGTGGAGAACTCTGCGAAGCAGAAGCACCGACCGAGCCGGCAGGCGAGACTCGCTGCCACTTAGAACCCCGCAAACTTTTTTGAAAAAAAGTTTGACAAAAAACTTTAATTATTCACAATTTCTTTACTCGTTCAACAACCGTGTAAATAATAGGTGCTAATTTGTGTGTGAAAGTATATTTTTCAAATCAAAGCATGAATATTAGAGTTAAATTATGAGCATAGCGTCACCGAAGCTGAAAAACCTGTATTTTTCTTCAACTGCTGTTTTGTATGCGTTCATGGTATTTTCATAGCCTGCAAATGCAGAAACAAGCATAATAAGCGTGCTTTCGGGCAGATGAAAATTAGTTATAAGTCCGTCGAGCACCTTGAATTCATACGGCGGATAAATAAATATATCGGTATATCCGTCGCAGGCAATAACTTCTCCGTGTTCCTTTGCAACTGATTCAAGCGTTCTGCAGCTTGTTGTACCTACCGAGATAACTCTCTTTCCTGCTTTTTTTGTGGCAGCTATAAGCTCTGCTGTTTCTTTGGGTACTTCGTAATGTTCGCTGTGCATTTTATGCTGTGAAATATCGTCAACCTTGACCGGTCTGAATGTACCAAGTCCGACATGGAGAGTAACATAACCTATATTTATACCCTTTTCACGCAGGCTTTGCAGAAGTTCTTCGGTAAAATGCAGACCGGCGGTCGGGGCGGCAGCCGAGCCTAATTCTCTGCTGTATACTGTCTGATAGCGTTCTTTATCCTCAAGCTTTTTTGTGATATACGGCGGAAGCGGCATTTCTCCCAGCTTGTCAAGCGCTGTGAAAAAATTATCCTCGCAAGTGAACTCAACCATTCTGTTTCCGTTATCAAGTACTTCGAGTACCTTGCAGGTCATAATACCGCCGCCGAAAATAAACTGTGTGTCCTCACGGGCTTTTTTTCCGGGGCCTGCAAGACATTCCCATACCTTCTGAGAATGTTGTTTAAGCAGTAAAAATTCCACTCTTGCTCCGGTATCCTTCTTTATACCGTATAATCTTGCAGGAAGTACCCTTGAATCGTTAAGTATAAGACAATCGCCTTCTTCAAGATAATCGGCAATGTCAAAAAAATGCTTGTGGCAGGTTTCGCCGGTTTTTCTGTCCAGTACGAGAAGCCGTGAAGAATCTCTTTTTTCAAGCGGCGTCTGAGCGATAAGCTCTTTAGGCAGATCATAGAAATAATCGCTTGTTTTCATGTAAGTTTCCTTTCTTTTCTGTTCGCAATAGTTTTTGAGTACAAAAGAATTATAAAAATCTTTGAAAAATTTGCAGAATGTACCGTTTTCGATTTGACAACGTATAATAATAATGATAAAATTAAGTAGAGATTTCTTTTTTGAAGTCTGCTGATTTTTGTTGGCTGCTTTTAAGCCGATTGTAGATATCAAACTTTATTTTACACATTTTATAAAGTAATGTCAATACAAGCCGGCTGTGAGGTTTAGGAAAGGATTGATTTAAAATGAAGCAGTATAATGTAGGTATTATCGGTGCAACAGGTATGGTAGGTCAGAGATTTGCTACCCTGCTTGACAATCACCCCTGGTTCAATGTAGTTGTTCTGGCTGCAAGTGCAAGAAGTGCAGGCAAAACATACGAGGAGGCCGCAGGTAACCGCTGGGCACTTCAGATACCAATGCCTAAGTCTATGAAGAAAATGGTTATCATGGACGCTTCAAAGGTTGAAGAAGTTGCTTCAAAGGTTGATTTCGTATTCTGTGCAGTTGATATGAAAAAAGAAGATATCAGAGCACTTGAGGAGGCTTATGCAAAGGCAGAATGTCCGGTTGTATCTAACAACTCCGCACACCGCTTTACTCCTGATGTTCCGATGATAATTCCTGAGATAAATTCAGATCATCTTGCTATCATTGAGTCGCAGAGAAAGCGCCTTGGTACAAAGAAAGGCTTTATCGCAGTTAAGTCTAACTGCTCGCTTCAGAGCTATGTACCGGCAATTCACCCTCTTATGGATCTCGGTGTAACAAAGGTGCTTGCATGCACATATCAGGCAATCTCCGGCGCAGGCAAGACATTTGAGCGCTGGCCTGAAATGATAGATAACGTAATTCCTTACATCGGCGGCGAGGAGGAAAAGAGCGAGAAAGAACCGCTCAAGATCTGGGGTACTATCGAGGACGGCGAGATTAAGCCTGCTCAGACTCCTTCTATTACAGCTCAGTGTATTCGTGTTCCCGTAAGCGACGGTCATACAGCAGCAGTATTTGTATCTTTCGATAAGAAGATCTCAATAGACGAGATCATCGAGAGATGGAACAATTACAGCGGCGAGCCGCAAAAGCTTGGTCTTCCGAGTGCTCCGAAGCAGTTCCTGCACTACTTTACAGAGAACGACAGACCGCAGATCAAGTCTGAAAGAAATCTTGAAGGCGGTATGGCTGTTTCAGTAGGCAGACTCAGAGAAGATACACAGTATGACATCAAGTTTGTTTGTATGTCACATAATACACTTAGAGGCGCTGCCGGCGGTGCTGTGCTTTTGGCTGAGCTTCTGGCTGCTAAGGGTTATATGGACTGATAAGGCATAGACAGTTTTTGGGGCAACGGGTATATATAATTTTCGGTATATTTCCTGTTGCCCTGTTTTGTATAATAATACCTTCATACTGCTATAATAGAATATAAAAAGACTAACGCAGAATAATAAAAAAGGAGATAATTATTGTGATAAATATTTTAATGTCAGGTTGTAACGGCAGAATGGGACAAGTAATTTCGGCTATGGTATCACAGCGAGCTGACGCAAAAATCATATGCGGAGTAGATGTGTATGACGGAATAAAAAATGAGTATCCCGTATACAGTTATTTTGATGATGTGAAAGAAAAACCTGATGTAATAATTGATTTTTCAAACCCTGCCGCACTTGCCGGACTACTTAGATATGCAGTTGAGAATAGTATTCCCTGTGTATTATGTACAACAGGATACAGCAAAGAACAAATTGACAGTATAAACAAAGCAGCAGAGAAAATTGCAGTTTTCCGTTCGGGTAATATGTCGCTTGGAATCAATTTGCTGATAGAGATCTCAAAAACTGCCGCTAAAGTTTTAGGTGATGACTATGATATAGAAATAGTTGAGAAACACCACAGCAGAAAAATTGACGCTCCCTCAGGTACTGCCCTTATGATAGCAGACGGTATCTCACAGGTCAAAGAGAATGAGCCCGAATATGTATACGACAGACACTCTGTAAGGAAAAAAAGAGATAAAAAAGAAATAGGCATAAGCAGTATCAGAGGCGGAAATATTGTCGGTGAACATGACGTTATTTTTGCCGGTGAAAATGAAGTGCTTACAATATCACATCATGCACAGTCACGAAATCTTTTCGGTGAGGGCGCTGTTAATGCCGCACTGTTTCTGGCAGATAAAAAGCCCGGCAATTACGATATGTCTGACTTGCTCAAAGAAAGATATTGATAATAGATTTATAGTCAGCGATATTAATATTTGAATTAGAGTGAAAAGTGGAAGTATTGTAAGATCATCTTTCAAAACTCTACACTTCACACAAAAAAACGGAAAGAAAAATTGAAGGGCGATATGTGCCGAAGGTATGGGATCGGAAAAAATGTATTACCGTATGATTAGATCGGTAAACAAAGGAGATCGTTCAATGGATGAAAATTACGAAAAAGGCAAGGGGAAGAAGTTTCCGTATAATAACCGACAGCTAAGCTGGATGGATTTTAATACAAGAGTTATTGAAGAAGCCTTTGAAAAAGAAAATCCGATAATGGAGAGAGTCAAGTTTCTGGCGATCACAGCGTCTAATCTTGACGAGTTTATGATGGTGCGTGTTGCCGGTGTCATTGACCAGATGGAGCATGGAGTTAAAACCACCGATCTGTCGGGGCTTACTCCGAAACAGCTTTATAATCGTTTGTCGGATAAAATTCATGATTTTTCCGAGCACCAGTACAATTGCCTTAACAGGTCGATTTTGCCTGTACTAAAGAAACACGACATATACATAAAAAAGATAAGCGAGCTTAACGATGAACAAAAGGCGTTTTGTGACAAATACTTTGATAAGGTGATATTTCCGGTATTAACGCCGCTTGCGGTAGATCCGAGCAGACCTTTTCCGCTGCTGCTCAATAAAAGTCTTAACCTTGCCGTAAGGCTTATGAATGACGACAAAGAAACGTTTTTTGCGGTTATGCAGGTACCGTCTGTATTGCCGAGATTTATTGAACTGCCTGCAAAAGGGGAGAGGGATTTTGTTCTTCTCGAAAATATCATTATCTCTCGTCTTGACGAACTGTTCGAGCTGTTTAAGATAAAGGCTTGCTGTCCGTTCCGCATAACGAGAGATTCAGACCTTGATATTGACGAGGATACCGACAATCTTATGACAGAGATAGAGAAATCGATAAAGCAGCGCAGACGAGGAAAGCCGATAAGACTTGAGATCAAAGACAAATGCGATAAGCAGTTAAGAAAATTCCTTGTAGAAATGCTCGGCGTTGATGAAAGCGAGATATACCCTTGCCACGGACCTCTTGATTTGACATTTTTAGCGAAGTTTGCCGGTATAAAGGGCTGTGATAAGCTGTTGTTCAAACCGATAAAGCCTGTTGATCCGCCGCCGGATTTTTACGGCTATGACGATATTTTCGAGGCAATAAGAGAAAAAGACAGATTCGTACATCACCCGTATGACAGCTTTGACTGCGTTGTGCGGTTCGTTCGTGACGCTGCCAAAGATGAAAAGGTGCTTGCGATCAAACAGACTCTTTACAGAGTAAGCGGAAATTCTCCGATAGTAGACGCACTTATAAAAGCCGCAGAAAACGGCAAACAGGTTACGGTGCTTGTAGAGCTTAAAGCACGCTTTGACGAAGAAAACAATATTGCATGGGCGAGAAAGCTTGAAAAAGCAGGCTGTCATGTAATATACGGTTTAAGCGGCTTGAAAACGCACTGTAAAATATGCCTTGTAGTACGCAGCGAAGAAGACGGTATTCGCAGATATCTGCACATGGGCACTGGAAACTATAACGACAGTACTGCACGCTTTTACACTGATATGGGTTTGTTTACCTGCAAAGAGGAATACGGCGAGGACGCTTCTTCTTTATTTAATGTACTCACAGGGTATTCGCTGCCGCCGCAGTATAATAAATTTGTAGTTGCGCCTCACGGTATGAGAATGTTTTTTGAGGATAAGATCAGACAGGAAATAGATAATGCAAAGAACGGACTGCCGGCAGGTATTACAGTTAAGATCAACTCTCTTGTAGATCCGGCGATAATTCAGCTTTTGTATAATGCTTCTATGGCAAATGTACCTGTTAAGCTGATAGTAAGAGGCATATGCTGCCTTATACCGGGAATAGAGAATATAAGCGAAAATATTACCGTACACAGCATAGTAGGTCAGCTTTTGGAGCATAGCAGAATATTTAAGTTTGAAAATGGCGGAAATCCGGAAATGTATTTAGGTTCGGCAGACTGGATGCCCAGAAACCTTGACAGACGAGTAGAGCTTGTATTTCCTGTTGAGGACGAGGATATATACAAACGCTGCGACGATATATTAAAGGTTATGTGGAGCGATAATGTCAACACAAGAATACAGCAGCCTGATACTGCTTATGTAATGGCAGACAAACGAGGGAAAAAGCATTTGAATTGTCAAACGGAGTTTTCACAGCTTGCACTGAAAGCGCTGCTGCATAAAGCAGATCAAGCGGCTCAGAATGTTGTTAAACAGGATTAAAATAATTATATCAGAAAAAAAGGACTGCCTTGAAAGACAGTCCTTTTTGTTATTGTATGGAGTTTGATAATCTTACAGTAACCTCGCCGCTTGTCAGTGTTTCGGTAGTGCCGTCATCGAGTGTTACAATAAGTCCGCCGTTGTCGTCGATATCTTTTGCGGTTCCTTCATTTTTTATGTTGTTTTTATAGAAATCTATTCGTTTGCCTATTATCATCGAATATTTTCTGTAATCGTCAATGTAAGAGTGGTTTTTGAGATCCTCTGTCAATGTCATCATTTCGTCTGCAACGGCAGCGATAAGCTTGTTTCTTGAAAGTCCTTTGGCGTTGAGTACGCCTGCTCTGTCTTTAATATCTTCGGGAAAATCAGAGTACCGCATATTTATACCTATGCCGATAATAATATTCTGCGTCATACAAGTTTCAAAATCAGAAACAGCCTCTGTAAGAATACCGCATATCTTGCGGTTTTCAAGATAGACATCATTTACCCATTTTATCTGAGGGTGTTTATCAGTCAGCTTGACAATTGCCCTCACTACGGCAACGGCAGCGGCGGTCGTAACAGAAACAGCGTCCGACAGATCAAGCTGTGTACGAAAAACGAAACTCATATATATACCAGTTTCACCGGGAGAATAAAAGCTTCTGCCGAGTCGTCCTCTGCCGGCGGTCTGTTCATTTGCAATTATGAGTGCGTTTTCCGATAAACCTTGAGCTATCATTCTTTTAGCTTCATTGTTGGTTGAGTCGGTTGTTTTCAAAACAGATAGTTTTAACTGTCTTGAATTATCTGTCATGTATTTGTATATCTTGTCAATAGATAAAATATCGTTGTCTGAAGAAAAGCAGTAACCTCTGTTGCTTACTGATGATATTTTATAGCCTTCGGATTTAAGCTTATTTACGGCTTTCCAGATAGCATTGCGTGATACGTTGAAAGATTGCGCAAGCGTTTGTCCTGATATAAATTCTTCGTTGTGTGATTCAAAAAACTTGAGTAAATCTTCTTTTAAAGACATAATATCAACTTCCTCATTAACGAAATGAAAAAACAGGACAGCCTAAGCCGCCCTGCGTGAGTAATTATTATTACCCTCAAACTATAACAATTATACTACTGTTCGACAAGGTTGTCAATATATTATTAAAAGTTTTTTAACAAACAGATCGAAGCGGAAATATAGTGTTACCAAAAGTAATTGTTTTCGGCTTTATGTATAAGATCTTCAAGATATGCAATAACTTCTTCTTCTGAGAGGATCATATTTTTATTTTTAATGTACTCCATGAAATTTGAAACAGTATTCAGTATGCTTGCTTCACGCATGCTTATTTGCAGTATAGAATCCTTTCTGATAGACCTGAAAGAAACGATAATATCATCAGGAGTCCAGTAACACTGCATATTCTTTAAAAGATTGATTGGCTCTTTAATTATTATGTATGAAACTATACCTTCCTTTTGCAGAATTACCATACGTTTCAAAATCTTCAAACGGAACTCATAAGATAAGGGGGCATAACACAATTCGGGGAATTCGCCTATTCTGCCTGTTTTCAAAATAGCTTCAATTCCGCTTTTAGAGCAGCAGCTAATAATTTTTTCTACGTACATTTCGCCTTTGGTATGAACATAATCGTTCCAGTCGCCGTTTTGCTTGATGAGTGCTTCTATCAGACCTTGCTTTGCAGGAAAGTCGTAAATTGTTTCTTCAAGCGACTTTTTATCGCAGCAAGGCGCAATACACGGCTGATCGAAAAGAGTACCAACTGTTTTACTGGCTAAAACGAGATTCAACGTACCAACATCTTCGGCATAGTTTGCCTGATCTATAAGCATGCTGCATTTTTTGCAGATAGAATCAAACTCCCCTGTCAAAAACTCAATGATTTTAGGGTAGCGAGAAAAAAATCCTCTGGTCATATCACTGTTAAATGTGACCAGACAGCCGCCGGCAATTATTACGTTTGGCAAAAGAGCCGCGGAACTTAAAAAGGTACTTAATACCTCATAATGGTAGTATACGTTATAATTTTTAAGTGCAAACGATTGTGTGACGATGTTTTCAAGAGCTTCTAAATTAAGATAGCTTTTTTCAATATTCTTTTCAAAACAGATGATCTGATCGACAGTAACATCAGCACCGCTTAGCAGGGGAATAAGCATTTCCTGAACTTTGGTTTGTGTAGGCTGCATAATGATCATAATTCTTTCGTGCGGCGAGTCTGATTTTGCAGCATTATACAGCATACGTACTATATAAGAAAGAATAGCCTGCTGTGATTGAATAATTGTAGAGTCATCATTCTGAGTAAAAGAAGATGTGTCACTGTCCTTTTGAAAGCTGTATTTCGGGTTCAGAAAATCGTTTACATCTGCAAGATTATTCATCATCTTGCACATGTATTTATAGCTGTTTACGATCTCCTCGCCCATAACTGTTTTATCGTATTCTTCGAGAAGAATATCCTTTTCCTTAGCAGACATACATAATACGTTTGCTATGTTTCGTACTATTGTTTCGTTTGCGGGTTTTCTGTCGCCTGTTGTATACCGAAACAAAGTTACTCTGTCAATTCCGATTTGTTTTGCAAGCTTTGGCAGACTAATATCGTTTTCTTTTATATAACTGCTCAGGTATTCAGAAAAACTCATTAATGAAACCTCCCAAAATCACTTAATAAACACAATTACATACTGAAATAGTAAATAATATATAAAATTGTCAACAACTAATATAGCATAAGTAACAAATACAGCTTTTATTATACCACAAAGATGATACATATAATGCTAATATAGAAAAATAATGTAAAATATTGAATTAATTTACATTAAAAACTCAAATTAAACAATATGCAAAGTATAATACTAAGGTAATTGTTAAAATGTGAATGTTTCCGTATGTGTTACCAACTTTTATTTCTCCGATATTACAAAATAATATTGATTTTTTTGTAAATTAGTAATATAATAATGTCATACAATATAACATATAGACAATGCAAAATATATAAGTTTCAAAGCCGAGGTTTGTTACCTTATTTGTTACCAAGTTTTATTTATAAATTTGATGTAAATAAACTGGAATTATTTGTAATTGTAGTGTATAATTATAATGATAACCTGAATAATTATACGGTTGTTATTTGACTCAGAGTTTTTCTTCCTTTATGATAAATGTACAAGTCTAAGGGGTGCAATCTTTCTCCACGGGTTGCACCCCTTAGATATTATATATAAATGATATGAACAAATTAGGTAACTGTTCTGAAAACGATCATTAGTGTAATTTCCCCCCTGCGTTACGCATCAGGCATAACACAGGGGGGATTATTGATAATAATTTTCTTGATAATTATTCACCGAAGCTGATTCCGAGGTCTTTAGCAGCCTGAACAACAGGACTGTCAACAGGAACGCCTTTGAGTTTGCCGGCGATCTCAGAAAGGGGGATAGCGACAATATCCTGACCGTTAAGAGCAACCATTTTGCCGTAATCCTTATTGATAATAAGGTTAGCGGCTGCAACGCCGAAGCGTGTACAAATTAGTCTGTCATAAGCGTCAGGGCTGCCGCCTCTCTGAAAGTGACCGGGAACGGTAACTCTTGTTTCCTGACCTGTTGCCTCTTGAATTTCTGCAGCGATCTTATACGAGATAGACGGATAAGCAAGCTCTGCAATAGCTTGTTTTTTCTTTTTCTTAGGCAGAGAAGCTATATCCTTTGAAATAGCGCCCTCGGCAACAGCAAGAATAGAGAAGTTTTTGCCTTCTTTAGTTCTCTTTTTGATCGTTTCTATAACAGAGTTGATATCATAAGGAATTTCGGGGATAAGAATAACGTCAGCGCCGCCTGCAATGCCGGCATAGAGTGTAAGCCAGCCAACCTTATGTCCCATAACTTCAACAATGAAAACTCTGCCGTGTGATGTTGCTGTGGTATGGATACAGTCGATAACGTGTGTGGCAATATCAACAGCAGACTGAAAACCAAAGGTCATATCTGTACCCCAGAGATCGTTGTCTATCGTTTTCGGGAGAGAAACAACATTGAGTCCTTCTTCTGAAAGAAGATTAGCTGTTTTTTGTGTACCGTTGCCGCCTAATACAACAAGACAATCAAGCTTCATCTTTTTGTAGTTTTCTTTCATAGCAGCAACCTTATCAACAGACGTTTCGTCAATAACTCTCATAAGCTTGAACGGCTGACGAGATGTACCTAAAATAGTACCGCCCATGGTGAGAATACCTGAAAGGTCTTCACGTTCCATTTCTTTGTACTCGCCGTAGATCAAGCCACGATAGCCGTCAATAATGCCGATTATTTGAACGTCGTCGCCGTAATGGTTGTAGAGAGTTTTTGCAACGCCTCTGATACTTGCATTAAGACCTTGACAATCTCCGCCGCTTGTTAAAATGCCTATTCGTTTCATTAATATCACCTATCCTTTGTAATATGATACAGCAGTTAAACTGCCTTGTTTATGATGTTAGATATATATAATTATAAGTGTTGAGTGTGGTAACTCTCCGCTCCGCACAATAAACTGCAACTTTGATCGTTAGCAATAATTTTTTATTTTATATACCCGAAATAATATCAGTTTACTGCCGAACTGCCGGCTTCACAGTAAATACAGCGATAAATACGCTTCTCTCTGTCGGTAAGCTTGAAGATGTGAGTCAACTCCTGCTCCTCCTGCGAAATGCAGCGGGGATTTTTGCATTTTATTACCCCAATAAGTCTTTCCGGTAATTCAGGCTGAAACTTGTTGACTATAACACCGTCTTTGATGATATTAACCGATACACCGGGATCAAGATATCCGAGCATATCAACGTTTATGTCGATCAGCTCGTCTATTTTTATGATATCCTTTTTACCGTTCTTTGAGCTTGGCGCATTTTTTATAATTGCCACCGAGCAGGTGAGCTTCTCAAGGTTCAAATAACGGTATAATACCATACTTTTGCCGGATGTAATGTGATCTATTACAATACCGTTGCTTATAGAATCAATTACCATTTATTCCACCCCCAAAAGCATAAGAATAAGAGCCATACGCATATATTTTCCGTTTTTTACCTGCTTGAAATAGCAGGCACGTTTGTCGTTATCAACAGCTACTGAAATTTCGTTCACACGGGGCAGGGGATGCATAATGCACAGATCCTGCTTTGCGGTATCAAGCTTGTCAGGCGTAAGAATATAGCTGTCTTTAAGTCTTATATAATCCTGTTCGTTAAAGAATCTTTCTCTCTGTACTCTCGTCATATAAAGTATGTCAAGCTTTGGCATAGCTTCGAGCAGATCGGTAGTTTCTTCATAAGGTATATTGTACTTCTTCAAAACATTGTTTGTTACATAGTCCGGAAGTTTAAGCTCATCAGGTGAGATCAGAATGAAATTTATACCTGAGTATCGGGAAAGTGCGTTTATAAGGGAGTGTACAGTTCTGCCGAATTTCAGGTCACCGCAAAGACCGACCGTAAGGTTATTAAAGCTTCCCTTTTCACGGTAAATGGTAAGAAGATCGGCAAGAGTCTGAGTGGGGTGATTGTGTCCGCCGTCGCCAGCATTGATAACAGGTACGCTTGCAGCCATAGACGCAACCATTGGCGCACCCTCTTTGGGGTGACGCATAGCGATAATATCAGCATAGCATGAAACCGTTTTTACAGTATCTGATACGCTCTCTCCCTTTGCGGCAGATGAATTGTTAGCTGCTGAAAAGCCTATAACATTGCCGCCCAATTCATACATAGCGGCTTCAAAGCTGAGCCTTGTACGTGTAGAAGGTTCAAAAAAGAGCGTCGCAAGCTTTTTGCGTTTGCACTTATCGCAGTATTTGTCGGGATTTTCGATAATATCGCAGGCTGTATTAATAAGGCTGTCTATTTCTTCGACAGACAGATCAAGTATATCTATTATACTTCTCATTACACTTCACCGATCCAACTCTCGTCTGACGGATTGTTGCGGAATTTTATGAGCTTTTCTTTGTCCTCAGGTTTGATGTAGCCCTGTTCGGCTGCAACCTCTGCAATAACGTCAAGATTTGTAAGGCTTACGTTTTTGACGTTTGCTTCTGCAAGACGGTCAATACCCTTTTTCATACCGTATGTGAAAATGCTTGCTATGCCTAAAACCTCTGCGCCTGCGTTTCTGAGAGCGTTTACTACCTCAATAACGCTGCCGCCCGTTGATATAAGATCTTCGATAATTACAACCTTCTGACCTTTTTCAAGCTTGCCTTCGATCTGATTTGTTCTGCCGTGGTCTTTTGCACTCGAACGTACATAACCCATAGGCAGATTAAGGATATTTGCAGTTAAAGCTGCATGAGCGATACCTGCTGTACTTGTACCCATTAATACTTCGCAGTCAGGATAGTATTCTTCAACAACCTTTGCAAGAGCGTTTTCAACATCATCTCTTACACGAGGTGCAGAGAGAGTAAGACGGTTATCGCAGTAGATAGGACTTTTTATTCCGCTTGCCCATGTAAAAGGCTGCTGAGGTCTTAAAAAAACAGCGTTTATAGACAGAAGGTCTTTTGCAATCAATTTTTCCATAATTATCATACTCCTTTTCTATCTTTAAAAAATTTTTCGATATCCTTAACGGTTTCGAGAATATAATCTGCACCGTATTCAGTGAGCTCGTCTGATGTTCCGTATCCGTATAATACACCGATACACTTTATACCTATATCGTGTGCGCCTATAACATCGTGTTTACGGTCACCGATTAGTACGGCTTTATTCTTATCGGTAATATTACCTTGTGTAAATGCGTATTCAAGGACTTTTGCTTTTGTGTTTCTTTCTTCTGTGAGGGTACTCCCTGCAATTATGTCAAAATAACGGGCAATATCAAAATGTACAAGTATTCTTTTTGCGTATACTTCGGGTTTGCTTGTTGCCACAATAAGTGTTTTGTTTTTGTGTTTCAGGCTTTCAAGAACCGACGGTATACCGTTGTAAACTCTGTTCTCGAAAATGCCTTTTACAGAGAAATATTCTCTGTAATAAGCAATTGCTTGTTCGATCTGAGTGCTGTCAAAATTACAGTATTCTTTGAATGACGCCGATAGGGGAGGCCCGATAAATTTTTGAAGTGTATTATTGTCGGGCTGCTGTATACCCATTTTCGCAAAAGCATATTTTACCGAATTAATAATACCCTCGGCGGAGTCTGTAAGAGTACCGTCTAAATCGAATAGTATAGTATCAAACATTCTGTATTAACCTACAAATTCTGAAACACAGCGTTTGTATGCTGCTACGGGATCTGCGGCTTGCGTAATAGGTCTGCCTACAACTATATAATCAGAACCGATCTCTTTAGCCTGTGCAGGAGTCATAACGCGAACCTGATCTCCGATCTCGCCGTCAGCAAAGCGAACGCCGGGTGTTACGGTAACGAAATCTGTTCCGCACTTTTCGTGGACCTTTGCAGCCTCAAGCGGAGAACATACAACGCCGTCAAGTCCTGCATTTTTTGCGTTAAGTGCATAGTGCATAACTACTTCGTCGATCGGTTTGTCAATGAGAAGTTCATTCTTCATACGGTCTTCGCTTGTTGATGTAAGCTGAGTAACTGCGATAAGAATAGGTCTTGTTCCGTCTGACTTAGTCAGACCTTTGATAGCAGCTTCCATCATAGCGGCAGTACCTGCGGCGTGAAGGTTAGTCATATCAACGTCAAGCGACGACAATACACGCATAGACTTCATAACTGTATTGGGAATATCGTGCAGCTTCAAGTCAAGAAAGATTTTATGTCCTCTTTTCTTGATCTCTTTTACAATTTCCGGACCTTCGGCATAATATAACTCCATACCTATTTTTACAAAAGGTTTTTCTTCTGTGAACTTGTCGAGAAAAGCGAAAACTTCTTCTTTGCTGCTGAAATCGCAGGCAACAATAACATCTTTACCCATTGTGCGAACCTCCTATAATATCCTGTAAGCTGTCAATGCCGTATTTTTGCATAACAGCCGGCAAATTTTCAATTATTGTTTTGCAGGCGCACGGATCAACAAGGTTTGCCGCACCTACCTGTACGGCAGACGCACCTGCGAGCATCATTTCAATAACATCTTCGGCAGTACTGATACCGCCCATACCGATTATAGGTATTTTTACTGCTTCAAATACCTGATATACCATTCTGACAGCAACAGGCAAGATAGCAGGACCGGAAAAGCCGCCCATTTTATTTGCAATAACGGGTTTTTTAGTTTTTAAGTTTATACGCATACCCATAAGTGTATTTATCAAGCTGATACCGTCAGCGCCGCCCTGTTCGCAAGCCTTTGCAATTTCGGTAATATCTGTTACATTCGGAGAAAGCTTGATGTATACAGGCTTTGTTGTTACAGCCTTAACAGCCTTAGTAACTGCGAGAGCAGTATTTGGATCAGTTCCGAAGCTCATACCGCCGTTGTGTACATTAGGACAGCTAATATTTACCTCGATAATACCGACCTGCGGCTGACTGTCGATTTTTTCACAAGTATAAGCGTAATCGTCTATTGAAAAGCCGCTGATATTTGCGATAACGGGTTTGCTGTATACTTTTGAGAGCTTTGGCAGCTCCTCGCTTACCACCTTGTCAATTCCGGGATTCTGAAGTCCTACGGAGTTTATAAGTCCCATAGTACATTCTGCGATTCTCGGAGTAGGATTACCGAAACGGGAATCCTTTGTAGTACCCTTGCAGGAGATAGAGCCGAGAATATTAATGTCGTAGATATCGGCAAATTCATATCCGAACCCGAAAGTTCCGCTTGCAGGTATAACGGGATTATCAAGAGTAATACCGCTTAGCGTGACTTTAGTGTTTACCATATGATCTCCTCCTTTTCAAGCACAGGGCCGTCTTTACAAATGCGTTTGTTGCCGTATTTTGTTTTGCAGGTGCAGCCCATGCAGGCACCGAAGCCGCAGCCCATTCTTTCTTCAAAGCTGAACTGTCCGCTTGTAATACAGGTCTTGTAAACAGCCTTAAACATTGGCAGAGGTCCGCAGGTGTAGAAGTATGAATATTCTCCTACAAGTGGAACAACGTCAGTTACAAAGCCTTTAATGCCGCAGCTTCCGTCAACGGTAGCAACGTAAACGGGAACACCGAGCTTTTTGAATTTTTTCTCGTAGAATACATCTTCGGCGGAATTGAATCCGAGAATAACAGTTGGTGAAACGCCTTTTTCGAGCAAAGCCTTGCAAAGGTAATACATAGGCGGAACACCAACGCCGCCGCCGATAAGCAGCGGACGGTCACCGCTTTTTGAAATGTCAAAGCCGTTTCCGAGTCCTACAAGAACGTCAAGATTCTTGTAAGCTTCAAAGCGGCTCATCAACTCGGTGCCTGCGCCTACTACCTTGTAGATGATAGTAATTGAGTTTTCGTCAAAATCGCAGATAGAGATAGGTCTGCGCAGATATAAGCCGTCAAGCTTAATGTTGATAAACTGCCCCGGAGCAGTTATCTGAGAGGTATCGCCGCCGAGTATCATCTTATACACGTCTTTGGCGATGTTGATATTAGATAAAACAGAGTATGTGCCTTGATTCATATAAATCACTCCGAAATGAATTTGTGATTAAGGTAATTCTCTGACAATTACCTCGTCTGTTATATATATATCTTCTTTAAGAAGCTGTTCTACATCATGTCTGAAATCGTCCATAGTTTTATTATGTTTGATAAACCAGTGATCGGGATCCTTATGATCTGTTGCAATACCAATTTTGCCGCCCTCGTTGTGGCTGATGATATCACTTGCGTCAAGATCTGAAATATAGCATAAATATGCAGAATATACAGTGGCATTTTCCCAGATTTTATCAAAATAAGGCTGTTGCTTTTCTACATCATAGTTTTCAATTTCCCAGTTTTCGTCGTAATTAAAGCCGGCAGGTTCGCAGATCTCGAAATCAAGATGTGTTCTATTTGCCGAGCTGCCGGCGTGCCAGCCCTGCAGTTCATATGGCAGATATTGACAAACCTCCTCGTTATCCAGAAAAGCATGAACTGCCGCCGGAGTTTCGGGGCGATTCCATGCGTCATACCAGAAAGCAGCATTTTTTCCCGGTTCTGCGGTAGAGTGTACCATAAGTCCTTTGATAACGTCAAAATCGTCAGCTTCGTTGTAGCAGTCGTTTGCGGTCATTATTTTTTTAGTTACTTTAAGCTTGTGATCTCCAACATGAATATAACTTTCTGTCATATTGTGTTTAACTGTTACCTTGCAATAGGCTTTTTCACCGTTAGAAGCCTCAACGGTAACAACGCTTGTGCCGGTGTGATAACCCTTTATCATTCCCGATTGGTATACTTCAAGTACTGTACAGCTCGGATCGTCAGAAGCTCTTGTACCGTCAGCATAAAAAGAACACCACCCATTATAATCCGGTTCAAGATAAACTCTGTCACCGCAGTTAAGCGTCATAGAGTAGGGAATACCCATATTATCGCTGTATTCGTCGGTATCGGTGTCATTATCTGTATCGGTTTCGGGATCGTTCTCCGTATCGTTATCGGATTGTGTGTCGGTATCATTTTCTGTGTCGTATTCTGACAGCGTATCGGTATCATTTTCTGTGTCGTATTCTGACAGCGTGTCGGTATCATTTTCTGTGTCGTACTCAGAAAGTGTGTCAGTATCGCTTTCGATTATGACTATATCGGGTGTATCAGTAGTATCAGTAGTATCATCAGTAAAAGTGTCAGTGTCGCTTTCTTTATCGGTATCGGAAACGACATCTTCGATTTCGATAGTTTTAACGGGCAAGAGTTTAATGGAAGTTCTGAGAATTTCCATAGCGTCAATATTTGAGATCATACCTGTCTGATTAATATCGGCAGCGATAAGCCTTTCGCCCTCAAGGTGTAACATATTGATAACATGACGCTGAACGAGTAAAGAATCAAACGCAGTAACCCTGCCGTCCAGATTTACGTCACCCAGAATGAGTGTATGTGTAGAAGCTGATACAGTTTGCTGTGAGCAGATCAGCATTATTGCAGTTGCAGCGGCTGCAAATTTTTCTTTCATAGTATTCTCCTGTTTTGCCGTAAACCAACCAAAGGCAGATCGGCTCTGTCTTTGATTGGTTTATTATTTTTCTATTCTTTTCTAATCAATAACCTTTTTTTAATGCGGTAATTTTTGAATAAAGCTAAAAGTGGAATCTATGGCTACATTAACAATGTTTCAACTCACAAAACTACACACTGTCAGCTTACATATCAATAGTAGAGATACAAAGTGTTGTTTCTTCGAGAACGTCAAGCAATGCTCTTACCGTGTCAAGCGCCGTGAAAATAGCTACGTTATTTTCAACAGCCCAGCGTCTAATAAGATAGCCGTCGTTGCTGTTTTCGTGGTAAATATCCTTTGTGTTGATAACATAGCTGATATAACCCGAACGCAAAGTTGTTTCGATCTCGCCGTTTTCGTTAGCGATTTTATGACGTACTCTTGTTCTGATTCCATGGTCTTTAAGGAATTTAGCAGTACCCTCTGTGGCTTCGATATTAAAGCCGAGATTGTAGAAACGCTTGATAAGCGGCAAAGCTTCTTCTTTGTCTATGTCTGCAATTGTGGCAAATACTGTACCGTAATTTACCATTTTGATTCCTGCCGACTGCAAAGCCTTATACAAAGCACGGGTAAGAGTGTTGTCATATCCGATTGCTTCACCGGTAGATTTCATTTCAGGTGAGAGATAAGCGTCAAGTCCGGAAAGCTTGGAGAATGAGAAAGCAGGAGCTTTAACATACCAACGCTCTTTTTCTTTGGGGTATACAACGTCGATTCCCTGTTCTTTAAGGCTCTTTCCGAGAATAGCAAGCGTTGCGATATCTGCCAGAGAATAGCCGGTTGCTTTTGAAAGGAAAGGAACAGTTCTCGAGGAACGTGGGTTTACCTCAATAACATAAACACGGTTGTTTCTGTCAACGATAAACTGAATGTTGTAAAGTCCGACAATACCAATACCAAGACCGAGCTTAACAGTGTAGTCGATAATAACGTCCTTGACCTCTTGCGGAATTGTGAAAGAGGGATAAACGCTGATACTGTCGCCGGAGTGTACGCCTGTACGCTCAACGTGTTCCATAAGTCCGGGGATAAATACGTCTTTGCCGTCGCAAACAGCGTCGACCTCACATTCCTTGCCGACAATGTATTTGTCAACAAGAACGGGCTTATCTTCGTCAACCTCAACGGCTGTCTTGAGATAATGGCGCAGCATATGTTCGTTTGCAACTATCTGCATTGCTCTGCCGCCCAGAACGTAACTCGGACGCACCAGAACGGGATATCCGATCTCAGCGGCTGCTCTTACGCCGTCCTCGATATTTGTAACAGCCTGACCTGTCGGCTGAGGAATTTTAAGCTCCTCCATGATCTTTTCAAATGAATCACGGTTTTCAGCTTTTTCGATTGCCTCAACGTCAGTACCTATAATTTTTACACCACGCTTCATAAGCGGTTCGGCAAGATTTATAGCTGTCTGACCGCCGAGTGAAGCAATAACGCCTATGGGCTTTTCAAGCTCTATGATGTTCATAACGTCCTCAACTGTGAGGGGTTCAAAATAAAGCTTGTCGCTTGTTGTATAGTCGGTAGAAACTGTTTCGGGGTTGTTGTTTATAATGATAGCTTCAAAGCCGTTGTTCTTGATAGTAGAAACAGCATGCACAGTTGAGTAGTCGAACTCAACACCCTGACCGATTCTGATAGGACCTGAACCGAGAACAACAATTTTCTTTTTGTCGCTTACAATAGACTCGTTCTCCTGCTCATATGTCGAATAGAAGTAGGGGATATACGACTCAAACTCTGAAGCGCAAGTATCTATCATCTTGTAAACAGGGAACATATTGTTTTCTTTGCGCAGATAATAAATATCTTCTTCTGTTGTCTGCCAGAGCTTGGCGATATACTTATCTGAGAAGCCCATTCTCTTTGCTTCGTAAAGTACAGAAATATCATTCTTTGCATTTGCAACAACACGCTCAAAGTCTACAATGTTCTTGATCTTCTCTAAGAAGAACATATCGATCTTTGTGATCTCGAAAATCTCTCTGAGGTCAATGCCGTTCCAGATAAGCTCGGCAATTGCGTATATTCTGTCATCTGTACCCTTGCGGATATAGTCGAGAAGCTCATCGTTCGACATATTGTTAAACTTCGGCTTATAGATGTGATATACGCCTATTTCGAGTGAACGAGTTGCTTTAAGCAGGCTTTCTTCAAAGGTTCTGCCTATGCTCATTACCTCGCCTGTGGCTTTCATCTGTGTGCCAAGAACGTTAGAAGCGTCTGAGAACTTATCAAACGGGAAACGAGGCATTTTTGTTACGATATAGTCAAGAGTAGGCTCAAAGCTTGCAGGGGTGTTAGCTATCTGAATTTCGTCAAGAGTCATACCTACTGCAATTTTGGCAGATACTCTTGCGATAGGATAACCGCTTGCCTTTGAAGCAAGTGCAGAAGAACGAGAAACTCTCGGATTTACCTCGATAAGATAGTAGTCGAAAGAAACCGGATCAAGCGCAAACTGAACATTGCAGCCGCCCTCGATCTTAAGGGCACGGATTATTTTAAGCGCAGAGTCACGCAGCATATGATATTCTTTGTTTGTAAGAGTCTGACTCGGTGCAACAACGATAGAGTCGCCCGTATGAATACCTACCGGATCAAGGTTTTCCATGTTACATATAGTAATAGCCGTATCATTTGCGTCACGAATTACTTCGTACTCGATCTCTTTAAAGCCCTTAACGCTCTTTTCAACAAGAACCTGATGAACGGGGGAGAGCTTGAGGGCATTTTTCATGATCTCGCAGAGTTCTTCATCGTTGTTTACGAAACCGCCGCCCGTGCCGCCAAGAGTGAACGCAGGACGAAGTACAACAGGATAACCTATTTCATGTGCGGCAGAAAGACCTTCTTCGATAGAGTGTGTAATAATTGACGGCAAAACAGGCTCGCCGATCTCCTCGCAAAGCTCTTTAAAAAGCTCTCTGTCCTCAGCACGTTCGATACTTTCTACGCTTGTACCTAAAAGCTCGACCTGACATTCTTCAAGAACGCCTTTTCTTGCAAGCTTCATAGCAAGGTTAAGACCTGTCTGACCGCCGATTCCCGGAACAATAGCGTCAGGACGCTCATAGCGGAGAATTTTTGCCATATATTCAAGTGTCAGCGGCTCCATATATACTTTGTCGGCGATAACGGTATCTGTCATAATAGTAGCAGGGTTTGAGTTGCACAAAACGACCTGATAACCTTCTTCTCGAAGTGCTAAGCAAGCCTGAGTACCTGCATAGTCAAATTCTGCTGCCTGACCGATAACGATCGGACCTGAGCCGATTACCAATACTTTTTTAAGATCTGTTCTTTTAGCCATTGTTTTTGCCCTCCCTCATATAACCGATGAATTTCTCAAACAGATAGAAGCTGTCCTGAGGACCGGGTGCGCTTTCGGGGTGATATTGTACGCTGAATACGCGATCTTTCTCGCAAGATACACCCTCAACGGTATTATCGAGAATATTAATGTGAGTAACAGTCAGATCTGTATTCTTAACGCTGTCGGAGTCAACAGCATAGTTATGGTTCTGACTTGTTATTTCAATTTTTCCGGTATTAAGATTCTTTACAGGATGGTTGCCGCCTCTGTGACCGAATTTAAGCTTGTAGGTTTTTGCACCGTATGCAAGGCTGATAAGCTGATGACCAAGACAAATTCCGAAAATGGGATATTTGCCTCTCAGCTTCTTGATAAGCTCAATAGTTTCGGGAACGTCCTCAGGGTTGCCCGGACCGTTTGAAAAGAAAACTCCGTCGGGATCAAGCTTTTCGATTTGTTCTGCTGTGGTATTATATGGTACTACCGTAACATTACAGCCGAGCTTGTTAAGGCTTCTGATAATGTTGAGCTTAATGCCGCAGTCTACCGCAACAACGTCAAGCTTCGGGTGAACTGTGCGTGAATACCACTTCTTTTTACAGCTTACCTTTGATACAGCGTCACTGGGTACAGACGTATTGCCAAGTATTTCCATAGCCTTTTCATGCGGTGTATCTGCATCGGTGATAAGCACCTTGCAGCAGCCGTTATCTCTGATCTTTCTGGTAAGAAGTCTTGTATCAATGCCTGAAATACCGGGAATTTCGTACTCCTCAAGAATTTCATCAAGAGTTTTCGTATAGCGGAAATTCGACGGATAATTGTTGTATTCTCTGACTATAAGTCCGCCGATAGTAGGAGTTTTAGTTTCAAAATCATCGTCTGCAATACCGTAGTTGCCAATAAGCGGATACGTCATAACAACCATCTGATAAGTGTAAGACGGATCTGAAACGATCTCCTGATACCCCACCATAGAGGTATTGAATACTATTTCGCATACTTTGTCGCAGCTATGTCCGAAGCCTGTTCCGTAGTATTCGCTTCCGTCCTCGAGAACAATTTTTTTGTTTAGTTTTGTTTCCATTTTATTTCCCCCTTAACCATTGTCAACAAACACTTTCCGTAAACCGTCATACCCTCAAAAGGAGTTGCTTTTCCCATAGACAAAAAGTCATTCGGATCTACGGTGTATTTTTCGTCGAGCTTCCAGACACAAAGGTTTGCAGGCTCGTTTATATCAATAGACGAGTGCAGTCCGAAACGTTCAGCCGGATTTGTACTCATCAGTTCAATAAGCTTTTCCAAAGAGATAACGCCTGTTTTTACAAGGTGCGTGTAGAGTACGGGAAAAGCAGTTTCCAGACCTACAACACCCATAAGGCTTTTTTCTAAGCCTCTGTTTTTTTCTTCGGCGCTGTGCGGAGCGTGGTCAGTGGCGATCATGTCGATAGTACCGTCTTTAATACCTTCAATAAGAGCTTGTCTGTCCTGTTCGCTTCTGATAGGCGGATTCATTTTGAAGCGGCCTTCTTCTTTTAGCTGCATATCGTTAAACACAAGGTAATGAGGCCCTGTTTCGCAGGTTACTGAAAGACCGTCTTTTTTTGCCTGTCTTATAAGCTCCACGCTTTCTTTTGTTGAGATGTGGCATACGTGATATTTACAGCCGGTTTTACGAACAAGAGAGATGTCACGCTTTATCTGTTCCCATTCGCTTTCCGAACAGATACCCTTATGACCATGAAGCTTTGCATACTCTCCGTCATGGATATAGCCGCCCTTCAAGAGCTCGTTTACCTCGCAGTGTGCGGCTATAATTTTGTCGAGTGATTTAGCCTTTTCCATAGCGGAAAGCATGATAGCATCATTCTGAACGCCTCTGCCGTCATCAGAAAATGCAGCTGCATATCTACTGAGGTTTTCCATATCAGAAAGGGTAGCGCCCATTTCGTTTTGAGTGATAGACGCATAAGGATGAACATTTACACAAGCGTCACGCTCAATAATGTCGAGCTGCTGTTTCAGATGCTCAACGCTGTCGGGAACGGGATTGAGATTAGGCATAGGGCATATATCGGAATAACCGCCGTGCGCCGCAGCAAGAGAACCTGTTTTTATGGTTTCCTTGTATGAAAAACCCGGTTCTCTTAGATGTACGTGTACATCAATAAAACCGGGAAACATAAAACAATTATTAAAATCGAAAATTTCACAGTCAACAGGAGAGATATTATTGTCGATAGAAACAATACGACCGTCAGAAATGAGAACGTCTTTTTTGACAAAACCGTATGGTAAAAAAACGTTTGCATTAGTGAGCAAATATTTCATAATCAATACTCCTTTGCACAATTTAAACATAAGCCGAAGCATTTGCCTCTCGCATTATTTTATCATTTTTGCACAGTATTGTCAAGTAGCAATTAGCAATTAGCCGCAGCTTTTGAATGAGTAAAGAACATCTCTGAAATTTTTTGTCAAATTGTTGAAAAAGGCTTGAGCGAAAGCTTTAGGGCACCTCAAAAAACCTCACGCCGTCCATCTGCACCGTATCATCAGCCGTCATATTGCACAATAAATTCTTGAAATACGTTAGTATTCCTGCAAATTTCTTGTACAATCTGCCGACTAAATCTACGGCACATCTGAACGACGGCAGGTTCTTTAGAGATGCCCTTTATTCGTTTTTTTGCTCAGTCTGAATTGCTAATCGAGATCACCGCTTCGGCACACTTTATTCCGTCAACTGCAGCAGAAACAATTCCGCCTGCATAGCCTGCACCCTCGCCGCAGGGATATGCGCCTTTAATACTAACGGAATTGAAGTCTGTTCCCCTGAGTATTCTGACCGGACTGCTTGAACGGGTTTCCGCACCTGTCAATAATGCGTCACCGTTTGCAAAGCCTTTTAGCTTTTTGTCGAAAATCAAAATACCCTCACGCATACTTTCGCAAATGTATTCCGGCAAATACTGTTCCGGATTGGCAAATGTTACCCCCGGCTTGTATGTCGGCAAAACGCTGCCAAACCGTGAGCTTTTTTTTCTCTTAATGAAATCTTCTGCACGTATGCAGGGCGCATGACCGTTTTCACCGCCTGACAAAAAGGCAAGACGTTCAATTTTTCTCTGAAACTCAATACCTGCAAGCGGATGTTCGCTTGCATAGTCCTCAGGCGATACACCAACCAGTAAAGCGCTGTTTGCGTTTAAACCGTCACGGGCATATTCGCTCATACCGTTTGTAACAACTGTATTTTCTTCGCTTGCAGACGCAACAACACGCCCTCCCGGACACATACAGAAGGTATAAACTCCTCTGCCGTTTTTAAGGTGAGCGCTCAGCTTATAGTCTGCCGCACCCAGAACGGGGTTGTTATAGAATTTTCCGTATTGCGCCTTGTTGATGTCTGTCTGTAAATGCTCGATTCTCGCACCTACTGAAAAAGGCTTTGCCTCCATAATAAAGCCGCTGCTGTAAAGCGCTTTGAATGTATCTCTCGCGCTGTGACCGAGAGCAAGTATGACGTGATTTGTTTCGATCTCAGAAATATTGTCTGATTTATCGGAAACCATAATACCGCATACAGCGCCCTTTTTTGTTTTGATGTCAACAAGCTTTGTTTCAAAAAGAACAGTACCGCCAAGAGAAATTATTTCTTTTCTGATATTCTTGACTGTATTTTTGAGCTTGTCTGTACCTATATGCGGTTTAGCGTTTACTAAAATGTCAGCAGGTGCTCCGTGCTGCACAAAAGTTTCGAGTACAAAGCGTGAACGAATGTCTTTAGTACCGGTATTAAGTTTTCCGTCAGAGAAAGTTCCTGCTCCGCCCTCACCGAATTGTACGTTACTGTTAATATCGAGCTTTCCTGTCTGCCAATAACCTGAAACGTCCTTTGTGCGTTCGTCTACCGGTTTACCTCTTTCTATCAGTATAGGACAAAGTCCTGCCCTTGCAAGTGCTAAAGCCGCAAATAATCCCGCAGGCCCCGCACCTGCAACGATAGGCGGTTTATCGGTTTTCCTGCCTTTCGGAATCGTGTAGGAGTACGGCTCTGTTATCACAGCTTTTCCGTTTTTGCATTGTTTTAGTATTTTCTGCTCGCTGCCGTTTACAATAATATCGGCTGTAACGGTAAAAGTAATGTTATCTTTTTTTCGTGCGTCAATGCTTCTTCGTACAATGCCTGCTGATTTTATTGTGCTAATATCAGCTCCGAGCTGTTTTGCGGCAGCTTTTTTGAGTGTATGTTCGTCAAAATCAAGAGGCAGTTTTATATCACTTATTCTTATCATTGTTATTTTCCTTTTTACTTTAAGCTGTCGCCTGCCGCAGCATTGTGACCTGCAATAATTCCGCTTATAAATGCCCAGTGAAGATTATACCCTCCGCATAATCCGTCAATGTCGAGTGTTTCACCTATTATGTATAATCCCTTGTACTTTTTACATTCCATATTCTTGTTGATCTCAGCAAGAGAAACACCGCCTGCTGTAACCTGTGCATTTTCTTTTAACGAGGGGGCGCAGGGTATAAATGTACATTCTTTTGATAATGATGCAAAGGCAGACAAATCGTCGTCGGATAAATCGCCTGCTGACAGCTTTTCATTTATATTAAGCTTTAAGCATAAGTATCGGGACAATTTTTTGTTGAGTAATCCGCAGAATATTTCGGCAGCGTCTGAGTCGGGGTAAAGTCTGCGTCTTAAAGTCAGAGCTGAGAATATTTCCTCGTATGCAATATCGGGCAGCAGATCTGCGTTTATCTGAATTTTTCGGCAAGGTCTGCCAAGAACCGAGCCGAGAGAAAAAAACTCATTGATATGTCTTGAAAGCTGAAAAATGCATATACCCGAAATGTTTTTTTCGTTGAATTGAAGCTCGCCCTTTTCGGTATGAATAACTTTACCGTCTGCAATACATTTGACAACAGCATTGCAGCGCACTCCTTTTACAACAGACAGCAGCTTATCTTTACATAATACAGGGGCAAGGCTTGGAAACAAAGGAGTACATGACAAATTCAGATCTTTAGCGAATGAATACCCCGAACCGTTGCTTCCGAGATTTGGCTGAACAAAACCGCCGGCGGAGATTATCAGCTTTTTACAGAAGTATTCCTTGTCGGTACAGCCGACAGCAAAGCCGCCTTTGACCTTTGTGATTTTTTTGACTTCGGTATTGCAGAAAAGCTCTGTATTGTATTTTTTCAGATTAATAAGCAAAGTATCAGCAACAGATATAGCCTGACCGGAATTCGGGTATACTCTGCCGTATTCGTCAGGTACGCAAAAAAGACCGCGTGACTCCCAGAATTTGATAAGCTTTTGTGGAGTGTATTTTGAAAGCAGCGGTTTGATGAAGCTCTGAGCAGATGTATTGTAATATTTTTCGCTCATATTCATATTAGTAAGGTTACATTTACCGTTGCCGGTAGCCAAAAGCTTTTTGCAGGGTTTAGGTTCTTTTTCAAGAACGGCGATACGCAAGCCCTTGCTTTTGTTTGCTTTTTTTGCACAGCAAACGGCGGCTGCAAGCCCCCCTGCACCGCCGCCGACAATTATAACGTCAAATTTGTTGTTTTCGGTGTACATAAATACCGCCTTATAAAAACAGTCCTACAAGATAAGGAATACCGTAAGAGATGAAACACATAATTACAGTAGCAAGAACAATACCGCCCAGAATAGCCAGACAAGCGTCTTTCAGCTTAAAGTGAAAGAGTGCAGCAACGAGTGAACCGGTCCAGGCGCCGGTGCCGGGCAGCGGTATACCAACAAAAAGCAGGAGTCCCCATTTTTTATACTTCATAATTTTTTGCGCGCCGTCCTCGGCTTTTTGTTCGAGCTTGTTAATAAGCTTTACGAGCTTTGTGTTTTTGAGAATTTCAAAGATTTTTTCTATAAACAGCAAAATAAATGGTATCGGCAAGATATTGCCCACAATGCAAATGGGAATAGCTTTCCACATATCAATACCCAGAATAGAGGCGGCTATAAGTCCTCCTCGAAGTTCGAGAATTGGAAACAGGGAAATGATGAATACGATCGCTTCGGCAGGAACTCCGCCCAGTGCGTTAATAATGGATTCGATCAGATGCTGCAAGATAAAAACCTCCGTTTATTATTTTATTGCTTTATATATGCCTTATCTATTATATATTAACATTCACCTGTTGACAATACCCTTTTTTTCGTTTATAATTAGTGTCTAAAATTTCGTTAATTTTTTCTTTTTTTCATTTGTGTTGTCAATAAAATGTGATATTATCGGATAGTGTCTAAATCGTAAATTGTAGAAGCGATCTATATACTTTCCGTACGAAGATAAAAATGCTGTTGATGTATAGAGTAGGTATTGATCGTATACCGAAATGGGAAAGTACGACATTGAAAATTATTTGATTCTATAAATAAATCAGAAATTTGTAAAAATATCGTGATACATTTTTTGTATAACAGGACTGATAACAAAGGAGTATTAATAATGAAAAGGAGAGTTTTACTTATATTAACAATAATAACAGTGGCAGTAATATTTGCACATTCTGCGGCAAGTGCGGCGGACTCTACCGCAGAAAGCGATCAGGCGCTTGGTTTGCTTGACCGTATAGTTACGTTTTTGCATTTGCCAAATCTTTTTAACGCCTATACTATAAGAAAGCTTGCCCACTTCTGCGAGTTTGCGGTATACGGCTTTTTTCTGTCGGCAACTGTTCATTCATACACAGAGTCATTTAAGAAAAATATTTTTTGTATATTATTCTTTTTGCTTGCCGTACCCGTTACAGACGAAACAATACAATATTTTTCCGAGGGAAGATCGGCGCAGGTCAGAGATGTTCTCATAGATTTCAGCGGCGGTTTGTTCGGACTTTTAATGTGTTTTTTGTTTGTTTGTATAATAGCTGCTTTGAAAAAACGAAAATCAGCAGAATAAATTACAAAATTTACATTTTATAAACTGCCGTGAAAAGCACACAATATTATCACGGCAGAAATAACGCTTGTTGCTTAAACGTGCTTGACATGGTATGACATAAGCGGTATTTTTGCCGCAGAACACGAAATACCGCTTATGCATTTTAATATGTATACTGAGTTTTTCGCAAATATTACAAAAGGAGAAAATATTATTATGTCAGCAAAGAATAACAACAAGCTTAATGTTCCCGAAGCCAGAGAGGCTATGGATAAGTTTAAAATGGAGTGTGCAAGTGAGGTAGGTGTTGATCTCAAAGAGGGCTACAACGGCGATCTCACATCACGTCAGGCAGGTTCTGTCGGCGGTCAGATGGTAAAGAGAATGATCGAGAGCTACGAGGAATCAGTAAAGTAATCGTACAGCAATAATACCCCTAAACAAAACAGCCGTCCGGTTCTCCGGACGGTTTTTTGTATTTAAGGACACCTCTAAAAACCTCACGCCGCCCATCTGCACCGTATCTTTAGCCGTCATCTTGCACAAAAAATCTTGACATACGTCAGTATGCCAGCGATTTTATTGTGCAGCCTGCCGACTAAATCTACGGCACATCTGAACGACGGCAGGGTTTTAGAGATGCCCTTAAAAAAATTGTATTTTAAAATGGAACGTGATATAATGTGTATAAAATACTATTTTTAAGGGTGGTTTTTATGGATATTCGTAAACAAACGGTTATGCTTCTGCAAAGCAAAGCTCTGAAGGCAGCCTGTGCTGAAAGCTGTACGGGCGGACTTATCTCACAAATGATAACAAGCGTGCCGGGTGCAAGCAATGTTTTTGAGTGCGGAGTATGTTCGTATTCAAACGACATCAAAATGAAGGTGCTCGGAGTAAAGGAACAGACAATAAATGAATTTACCGAAGTAAGCTTTCAGTGCGCAAAAGAAATGGCAAGCGGAGTGTTAAAGCTTTCAGGCGCTGATATTGCCGTGAGTACAACGGGCGTTGCAGGACCTTCCGGCGGTACGCAGGAAAATCCCGTGGGTACGGTTTATATCGGACTTGCAATAGGTGATGAAGTAACTGCCGAAAAGAAAAACTTTAACGAAGATTTGTGCAATAACAGAGCGTTGATTTGTCAAAGATGTGCAGAGTATTGTCTGGAGAAGATTTGCAAAGCTGTACAAAATCTGTAAAAAATACGCATTTGTCTGTATCACACTAAATAGCACAATACTTGTCTGTTAAATTTTTGACAAGTTCGATCAGTTATCTATTGAATTTATTTTAGATTTATAATATAATATTAGTGGTTGATTTTGTAAAATAGTTTGTTTCTATACAAATAGACCGATAACGCATTTCATTATTAAGGGTTTGTGAAAGGTGTGAAGAAAGCGTATGGCAAAACTCGATAAAACCGTTGCCCGTGAAACTGTATATATATCGGTATGGGTAATTATTCTGAGTGTGTTTATGCAGGCGGTATTTTTAGCAGTCGGGTTCTGGAGCATTAAGGTTTTTTTCGGCAATTTGCTTTCGGCTTGTGCGGCAATTCTCAATTTTTTGCTAATGGGCATAACGGTTCAGAACGCACTTAAAAAAGAGGAGAAGGACGCAAGGCAGACAATGCGTTTTTCACAATCAATGCGAATGCTTATGTTGTTTGCGGCAGCAGGTGCCGGCGTGCTGTTTTTTGATCCGATAGCGGCTGTTGTGCCTTTGTTTTTCCCTCGTGTTGCGGTTGGATTTCGTCCTTTTATAGGCAAGAAAACCGATAGCGAAGCGGCTGCAACAGAAAAAGAGCAGAGCAAAGAATAACTCAAAGAAATGCAAAGAGAAGGTGGTGAAAATATACTTTGAAAAGTGAAACAAAAAGTAGGTCTAAGGCATTTAAAGCGGTAGATTTTCTGCTTATCGCCGGTGCAGTTATTCCGTTGATCTTCGGTATAGTATTGTATGTACTCATAAAGCCGGCGTCATCGGGAATAGAAATTACCGGTGCAAAAATACTGTTTACTGTTGATATGCCGCTGCAAAGTCTGCCGATAACAGAGTCACAGGTAAACTCCTGGATAGTTATTGTGACGATTTTTTTCTTGTGCTTGTATCTCACACACGGTATATCTGCCACTCAGCCTACCGCAAGACAACATCTGGCAGAGTGGATAGTGGAAAAAACAGAAAATCTCGTCAGAAACAACATGGGCGAGTTCTTTGACGGGTTTGCGCCGTTTGTTGCGGCTATTATGGGTTTGTCGGCTTTTTCAAGTCTGCTTACTCTGATAGGACTGTTCCCGCCGACATCTGATCTGAATGTCGTTGGCGGCTGGGCGGTATTGGTATTTATTCTGATAACGCATTATAAACTAAAGTGCGGCGTAGTGCATTACATAAAGAGCTTCGGTGATCCCGTACCGCTTCTTGCACCGCTTAACGTGATAAGCGAAATTGCAACGCCTGTTTCAATGGCGTTCCGTCATTACGGAAACGTGCTTTCGGGTTCTGTAATATCGGTATTGGTTGCCGTTGGACTTCAAGGCTTATCACAAATGGTATTAGGTAAGCTTCCCGGTGTTCTCGGAGAGTTTCCGCTGCTGCAAATAGGTCTGCCCGCCGTTCTGTCGGTGTATTTCGATCTGTTCAGCGGCTGTTTGCAGGCGTTCATATTTGCAATGCTTACAATGCTCTATATCTCAACGGGATTCCCGGCAGAGGATTATAAAGAAAAGATGAAAAACAAAAACTAAAAATACGGAGGAAATTATTATGGAATTAGCTATTGGTATTATTTTAGGCTGCTGCGCACTGGGCGCAGGTATGGCAATGATCGCAGGTATAGGCCCCGGTATCGGTGAAGGCAACGCTGTAGCAAGCGCTTGTGAGGCAATAGGCCGTCAGCCTGAGAGTCAGGGTAATGTAACAACAACAATGCTCATGGGTTGCGCAATTGCAGAAACAACAGGTCTTTATGCCCTTGTAATCGCTATTTTGCTTATATTCCTTGCACCCGGCAGATTTGTAAATATACTGGTTGAGACCATGAACAATCTTAAATAATTTTGGGAGCTGATAGTATGCAATCAACAGAGGTAATATCTGTTAATATATGGCAGATGTTAATATCTTTGCTTAACCTTCTGATACTGTTTCTGATTCTCAAAAAATTCATGTATAAGCCTGTAAAGAAAACACTTGAAGAAAGACAAAAGCTCATAGATGAGCGTTTTGATAATGCGCAGAAGGCACAGGCAGACGCTGACAGTGCAAAAACTGAATATGAAGCCAAGCTTGCAGCTGCCGACAGCGAGGCGTCAGACATAATAAAGCAGGCTCGTGCAAAGGCAGAACGCAAGAGCGAAAAAATTGTTTCGAGCGCAAAGAGCAAGGCAGACGATATATTACGTCAGGCACAGACAGACGCAGAGCTTGAAAAGAAAAAGGCTGAGGCGGATATAAAGAATGAGATTACCGAGGTAAGCTCACTTCTCACCGAAAAGCTTTTGGGCAGAGAGATAAATTCCGCCGATCACAGAGATTTTATAAATTCCTTTATTGAGAAAATAGGTGAGGAAAATGACTGATACCGCAAAAGAGTATGCCGTAGCGCTTTATATGCTTGCAGCAGAGGAGAATCTCACTAAAACAGTATCGGACGGGTTGAAAACAATATCGGCAGCAATGAGAGAAACGCCCGAATATCTGGATTTTCTTTCCTCACCGAATATTCCCGTCAGAGAAAGGCTCAACGCCGTAAACGAAGCTTTTTCTGACACGGTGCATGAATATGTATTGTCGTTTCTGAAGCTGCTTTGTGAAAAAAATCACGCAAGGCTTCTGCATAAATGCATTGCCGATTATGAGGATATGTGCCACATAAACGACGGCATTGTAACGGCAAATGTTGTAAGCGCCGTACCGCTGAAAAAGGACGAAAAAGCACAGCTTAAAATTAAACTTGAAAAGCTTTGCGGCAAGACTGTATTGCTCAACTGCTATGTGAACAGCGCAATTCTCGGCGGTATGATAGTACACGTTGACGGCAAAGTGCTTGACGGCAGTTTGCGCCGCAGACTGCATGATATAAAGGAAGTGATCAATAAATGAGTTTAAGACCGGAAGAGATCAGCAGTATAATCAAAGATCAGATCAAGAATTATAAATCCCGCATAGAAATGGCAGAAACAGGAACTGTTATTCTCGTAGGTGACGGTATTGCACGTGTATACGGTCTGAGAGAGTGCATGGCAAGCGAATTGCTTGAATTTGAAGACGGCACGTTCGGCATGGCTCAGAACTTGGAGAATGAAACGGTATCCGTAGCCATTCTTTCGGATGATAACGATATAAGAGAGGGTACGACAGTTCGCAGAACAGGCAGAGTTTTGTCAGTGCCCGTAGGTGAAGAATTACTCGGCAGAGTTGTAAACGCTCTGGGTGAACCGATAGACGGAAAAGGTCCGGCACACTGTAAGGCAACAAGACCTATTGAGTCTGAGGCTCCCGGCATTATCGAAAGAAAAAGTATCTTCAAGCCTATGCAGACAGGTATCAAGGCTATTGACGGTATGATCCCGATAGGCAGAGGTCAGCGTGAGCTGATAATAGGCGACAGACAGACAGGTAAAACAGAAATTGCCATTGATACAATAATAAATCAGAAGAATTCAGACGTATTATGTATATACGTTGCCATAGGTCAGAAGGCGAGCTCAGTTGTTCAGCTTGCAAACGAGCTTTCTCGTGCAGGCGCTATGGATTATACAATAATCGTATCAGCATCAGCCGCAGAAAGTGCGCCTATACAGTATATTGCACCGTATGCGGGCTGTGCTATGGCTGAGCATTTCAGAGAACAGGGAAAAGACGTTCTTATCATATATGACGATCTAAGCAAACACGCCGTAGCATACAGAGCACTTTCTTTGCTTATCAGAAGGCCGCCGGGACGTGAAGCATTCCCCGGTGACGTATTCTATCTGCATTCACGTTTGCTTGAACGTGCGGCTTGCGTAGCACCTGAGTACGGCGGAGGCTCTATAACAGCTTTGCCGATAATCGAAACACAGGCAGGCGACGTTTCGGCATATATACCGACAAATGTAATATCTATTACCGACGGTCAGATATTCCTTGAAACTGAGCTGTTCCATTCAGGAATCATGCCGGCGATCAACCCCGGTATTTCGGTCAGCCGTGTAGGCGGCGCCGCACAGCTCAAGGGTATGAAAAAGGTATCTGGCGAATTGAAGCTGTTGTACTCACAGTATAGAGAGCTTCAGGCTTTCGCACAGTTCGGAAGCGATCTTGACGCCGATACAAAGGCTCGTCTTGCTTTGGGTGAGAGAATTGTTGAGGTACTCAAGCAGGGCAGAAATTCTCCTGTACACGTTGGCTGTCAGGTTGCAATTATTTATGCGGTAATTAACGGATATCTGAATTCAGTGCCAGTCGATAAGGTGCATGAGTACGAAGAAAAGCTTTATGAAAAGCTGCAAAATGAAAATGCTGAGTTCCTTAAGCGTATTGAGGACGGCTACTTTGAGCAAAGCGATATAGACAGCCTTATTGAAACACTCAAAGATATGAAGAGGTGATATTGTGGGAGCAGATACTAAAGCGCTTAGAACAAGAATAAAAAGCGTTGATTCTACTCTGCACCTCACAAAGGCAATGGGATTGGTTGCGTCGTCGAAAATAAGAGGTGCAAGCGACGCCATGAATAAAAGCCGTCAATATTCATCTGCCGTAAGCAGTGTGGTTGATCTGCTTGTATCATCTCGTGAGTGCCGGAAAAGTCCGTATGTAAAGGGAAACTCTGAGGGAAAAGACCGCATTATCGTAATTGCAGGCGACAGAGGTCTGGCAGGCGGTTATAATGCCAACGTATTCAGACTTGCAAAAGAGTTTGAGGGCGCAGAGTTTATACCGATAGGCAAGCGTGCTTGTGAACGATTCGGCAGCGGCTTTATTTCAAGCGAGAAATTTTCCGTAAAAGACGGCGCACAGCTTTCAAACGAGCTTTGCAGAGATTTTGTACACGGACATTTTGTCCGATTGGGTGTGATCTGGACGAAATACATATCGGTATTGACGCAGGAAACGCAGATCTCATGGATACTTCCGCTGTCTGTTGAAACGAAGTCTGCAAACAGCGGTACGATATTTGAACCTGATGAGCTTACTATTCTCAATTCGGCAGTACCGGAGTATATAAACGGAAAGCTGATCGGATTTGTAAGGGAAAGCTATGCAAGCGAGGTTGCTGCAAGACGTATGGCTATGGACTCGGCAGGCAAAAACGCACAGGCTATGATAGAAGATCTGCACCTTGAATACAACCGTGCAAGACAGGGTGCAATTACTCAGGAAATTACAGAAATTGTTGCCGGCAGCGGCACATAGATTAAGGAGTGAATTAAGATGGCTAAAACTCGTGAGGGTACGGTTGCACAGGTAATGGGACCTGTTGTAGACGTGCGTTTTGATGAGGGAGCTTTACCTTCTATAAATAACGCTCTTACCATACCTATCGGAGAAAAAACGCTTACCGTAGAGGTAGCGCAGCATATAGGCGACAGCACAGTAAGATGCATTGCTATGAGTTCAACCGACGGATTGAAAAGAGGTACACCGGTTACAGATACGGGCAAGGCTATAAGCGTTCCCGTAGGACGTCAGACTCTCGGCAGAATATTCAATGTTCTGGGCGATACGGTTGACAACGGCGAAGAACCCAAAGATTGCGAAAGACATAATATTCATCGCTCTGCTCCGAGCTATGACGAGCTTTCAACGTCAACAGAAATTCTCGAAACGGGAATTAAAGTTATAGACCTTATCTGTCCTTATTCAAAGGGCGGTAAGATCGGACTTTTCGGCGGTGCCGGTGTAGGAAAAACCGTACTGATTATGGAGCTTATCAATAATATAGCAAAACAACACGGCGGTATTTCCGTATTTACAGGTGTAGGCGAGAGAACAAGAGAAGGAAACGATCTTTATAACGAGATGAAAGAGTCAGGCGTTCTTAGCAATACCGCACTTGTATACGGTCAGATGAACGAGCCGCCGGGAGCAAGAATGAGAGTTGCTTTGTCAGGTCTTACAATGGCAGAGTATTTCCGTGACGAAGAAGGACAAGACGTTCTTTTGTTTATAGATAATATTTATCGTTTCACACAGGCAGGCAGTGAGGTTTCGGCTCTTTTGGGACGTATGCCGTCTGCCGTTGGTTATCAGCCGACGCTTGCAAACGAAATGGGCGCACTTCAGGAGAGAATCACATCAACAAAGAAGGGCTCGATCACATCTGTACAGGCAGTATATGTACCTGCTGACGACCTGACCGATCCTGCACCTGCAACAACATTTGCGCACCTTGACGCAACAACCGTTTTGTCAAGAAGCATAGCTTCACAAGGTATTTATCCTGCTGTTGATCCGCTTGAATCTACAAGCCGTATTCTTAATCCCGATATTCTGGGCGCAAAGCACTATAAGGTTGCAAGAGAAGTACAGCGTATTCTTCAAAGGTATAAAGAGCTTATGGATATTATCGCCATTATGGGTATGGACGAATTATCTGATGATGATAAGCTGCTTGTTCAGAGAGCAAGAAAAATTCAGCGCTTCCTTTCACAGCCGTTCCATGTTTCCGAGAAGTTTACCGGTATAGAGGGCGTATATGTACCGCTTTCTGAAACGATCAGAGGTTTTCAGGAGATCATCGAAGGTATGCATGATGATGTTCCCGAATCTGCATTCCTTTTTGCAGGTACGATAGACGAGGTGCTTGAAAAAGCCGGCAAATCGGGAAAGGCATAAACTATGAGTACATTTAAGCTTGTTGTATCAAGTCCGGACGGCGATAAATTCAACGGCGAAGCAGTAATGATAAAGCTGAGAGGCGTTGAGGGTGAGCTTGCAGTACTTGCAGGACATATTCCCTTTATAACTTCTGTATTGCCGTGTGAATGTAAGATAGAGCTTGAGGACGGTACAAAAAAGATCGCCAAAACAGAAGGCGGAATATTGACAGTAACAGCAGATAAAACTACGCTGCTTACGGGAATGTTCGATTTTAACGAATAATGTATTATCCCTCCGAATTATTATCGGAGGGGTATTTTGTAAGGAGAAAAAATATGATAAAACCAATTGTAAAGGATACTATCTTTTTAAGCAGAAAATCAGAGCCGGCAACACAAAAGGATAATAACGTTATCGAAGATCTGAAAGATACACTGAAAGCTAATTCCGATAGATGTGTAGGTATGGCTGCTAATATGATAGGGTATAAAAAGAGAGTAATAATTGTTGCTGTGGAAATGATTCACATAGTAATGATAAACCCGAAAATTGTGAAGAAAGCGTATCCGTATGAAACAGAAGAAGGCTGTTTGTCTTTAGAGGGAGTACGCAAAACGATAAGATACAAAGAAATCGAGGTAGAATACAGCGACACAGCGTTTAAAAAGCATAGAGATAAGTTTTCCGGATATACAGCACAGATAATTCAGCACGAAACAGATCATCTTGACGGTATTCTTATCTGATTGTCTGCATATATATAAGGGACGCATATAAAAATCATACGAGAAATATTGACGAAAATATCGAAATATGCTACAATAAAAATATGGACAATGCGTCAAGTAAGTGTTCGTATTTGTCAACAGCACTAATTATTTTGCATTGCCATAAAGGGAGGTATGTATATGGATTATTTGCCGTATGTATGGATCGCTGTTATGGTGATAATGGCGGTAGCAGAGGGGCTAACAACACAGCTTGTTTCTGTATGGTTTGTTGTTGGTGCATTGGCGGCTGCAATTGTCAGCTTTTTTGTACCAAACCTTGCAATACAGCTTGCTTTGTTTGTGGGAGTATCGCTGTTTATGCTTATCATCACCAAGCCTTATGTGCAAAAGGCAAGACAGGTCAAAACAGAGGCTACGAACGCAGACAGAAATATCGGTAAGATCGCTGTTGTAACGCAGGAGATAAATAACACCGAGGGTACAGGTCAGGTTAAAGTATCGGGCAATACATGGACAGCCAGAACTGAAAACAATCAGATCATATCCGAAGGCACAAAGGTTACCGTAAAAGAGATCAGCGGAGTAAAGCTTATAGTTACGCCTGTTGTTTCGACAGAAAAATGATTTTTTATTTGTTTGAGAGGAGTTTTTTATTATGCCATTTTTAATTTTTATTGCAGTTGTGATTTTTATTGTACTTTGCATTGTTATTTCAAACGTTAAGATCGTACCGCAGGCTAATGCCTACGTAATCGAGAAATTGGGTGCATACTCTGCAACATGGGGAACAGGCTTGCACGTAAAAGTACCGTTCTTTGACAGAATCGCACGCAAGGTTTCTTTAAAAGAGCAGGTTGTAGACTTTCCGCCGCAGCAGGTTATCACAAAGGATAACGTTACAATGCAGATCGACACTGTTGTATATTTCCAGATAACCGATCCTAAGCTTTATACTTACGGTGTAGAGCGTCCGATAGCAGCTATAGAAAATCTTACAGCAACCACACTTCGTAATATCGTTGGTGAGCTTGAGCTTGACCACACTCTTACATCTCGTGACGTTATCAATACAAAGATCAAGCTTATTCTTGACGAAGCAACAGACGCATGGGGCATAAAGGTAAACCGTGTAGAGCTTAAAAACATTCTTCCGCCTCGTGAGATTCAAGACGCCATGGAGAAGCAGATGAAGGCAGAGCGTGAACGCCGTGCAAGAATTCTTGACGCAGAAGGTGAAAAGCAAGGTCAGATCCTTGTTGCACAAGGTCATAAAGAGGCAGCAATTCTTCAGGCAGACGCTATAAGAGAGTCTAAGATTCGTGAAGCGCAAGGTGAGGCAGAAGCTATTCTTACAGTACAGAAGGCTTATGCAGACGCATTGAGAATGCTTAATGAAGCTGCTCCGACAGATAAGGTTATTCAGCTCAAGAGTCTGGAAACATTCCAGAAGGTTGCAGACGGCAAAGCTACAAAGATCATCATTCCTTCAGAGCTTCAGAATCTTGCAGGTCTTGTTACTTCTATCAAAGAAGTTGCAAATGCAGATATAAAGCAGTAATTTCAGATTATCGCATAGATAGTATTATTAAGGGTGCTTGAAAAAGTACCCTGTTTTTTTTTATTGTGATATATTTGTATCTTTGATTTTTGCTGAACAAACTTTTAATTCATTATTTCGCATAAGCTTACAAAAATGTTAAAATAGGGTATAGAATAAAGGCAACACCGCCTGAAAGATCATTGTGGTATTGCCTTCTAAAATGAAAAATATTATTGCTTGAACATTGAAATTGATTAGTACCCTCTTACAGCCTTTGCAGACGCAGCAAGAGCCGCATAAGCAACCGGTCCGGCAGAGCTAAATCCGAAGCCGCCGTGTTCTATACATACAGCGAAAGCCAACGGGCAGCCTTCGTCTGTAACATAACCAACTATCCAACCGTCGGGTTCACCGTTTGCAACCTCTGCCGTACCTGTTTTTGCTGCTACGTGCAGATCGCCAAACATAGAATCACCGTAATAATCGCTGACGGTAAACCTCATCATTTCACCGAGCTTTGAAGCCGTTGAGCTTTTGATCATTCTTGTTCCATTTTTGCCGTGAGTGTCAGTGAGAATATTCTTGAAATTAAATAAAGAGTTTACACTTTCCAATATGTATGGTTCAGTGGGTGTTCCGCCGTTTGCAATCGCAGAGCAGATCATTGCCATGTGCATGGGATTTGCCATATCAGTATATTGACCTACACCCGACCATGCCAAAGCTGCCGTATCAGCGTCTTTTACGCTGAAACGTGACATAGCAATATCATTTGCGTCAAGCTTAAAGCTTTTATTAAAACCCATAGCCTCTGCATACTCTGTCATTTTTTCAGGACCAAGCTCTACTGCAAGTTCAGCGAAATATATGTTGCATGATACAGCCATAGCGTCTTTCATATTAATTTCGCCGTGAGGTTCGACGCATGTTACATATTCGCCCCCGATAATTTTACTGCCCTCGCAGTAAAGAAGTCTGTTTTCTGAACCCTCTATTGTTTCAAGCGCAGCGGCAGCCGTAACAAGCTTAAAAGTAGAACCCGGAGGGTATGTAGAGCTTATAACGTTGTCAAGATATACGCCGTCATAAGTGTGATCGCCCTCTTTTATAGTTACAGGTTCGTATGGATCATACGATGGTGTACTGACATCACATATTACTTCACCTGTTTTGTAGTTGTATACAACACAAGCACCTTTATAATTGTTCTTTGACATTGCATTGTAAGCAGCCGCACAAGCCGCAGAATCAAGAGTGGTATTAATATCGCTGCTGCTTCTGAAAGAATCGGGCAGACCTAAGCCTAATATATAGTTGTAGCCTGTCAGTCCTGTGCGGTATACGCTTTGAAGCGCTGTTGATATATTAACGCTGTCGTCGCCTACCGTATGAAGCATTGCAAGACGAGTGCTGTAATCGTTGCTGTAATATCTCTCGCCGTCAATGCTTGTTGCAAGAAGAACTCCGTTTCTGTCGTATATGTCGCCTGCCTGAGCAAGTCCGGTAACTGAAAGGTGAGCGTTCATCGGCTTTTGAGCCCATTCCGAGGAGTGTATTACTAAGTTTACAACAAAATATCCCAATCCAATAAAGAAAGCAATCGCCAAAAACCAAGTGAGCAAAGATCTGTTAAGAACTTTTTTCATTAAAATCAGAAGCCTCCCTTTGCATTATTCTTCCGACGAGCTGAATAAACTCTCTCGTCTTATAGCATAAGTACGTTCGTCTGCTGCTTTTATAAACGCAAGTAATCCCCAGCATGATATCATACTCGATCCGCCTGCGCTGATAAACGGAAATGTTACACCGGTAAGCGGCAAAATATCTGTTGCACCGAAAATGTTGAGTGAAAGCTGAATTACAAGCAAGCCTGCCGCACAGCAAGCCGAAATAGAGTAGAACGTACTTCTGCTTCGTGTTGTAATTGCTCGCGCATAGAATACAAGCGCACCTACCGAGATAGCAAGCACAACAGCAACTATAATTCCCAGTTCTTCGCAGAGAATACCAATAACTATATCGCTTTCAGAGGCGAAAAGATTTTTACAGAAGCCGTTGCCCAGTCCTACTCCGAAAAGACCTCCGCTTGCACAGTAAATAAGAGTTCTTGCTTGCTGGAAGCCCGTATCCCAGACATAAGGTTCTTCAAAAACGTGTCCCCATGCGCTGAATCTGTCCATAATGTAAGGCTTGAATCGCAGTACGATAACAGAAGCGAATACTGCTGCCCCAACTGCTACAAACAAAGTCTTGAAGTCGCCCGAACGCATGAACGATATGAGCAAGTAAGTTATAAAGAAGATCAGCGCAGTACCAAAGTCACCCATTAAGGCAAGGGCGCCTACGCATACTGCGGAGAAGATAAGAAATCCGAAAAGGTTTTTCTTTGTCTGAAGCTGGTCAAGACCTGCCGAACCTACAAAGATAAAGCCTACTTTAACTACCTCTGAAGGCTGTACGGATATTCCCCCGATAGAGATCCAGTTTGCAGCGCCGTACTGAGTTCGTCCGAAAACAAGGTTTATTGCAAGCAGTCCCAAAGATGATATATATATCCATTTTGACCACCTGCCGACACGGTCTGGATCTTCCATAAAGATTATAAGGAACTCAAAAAGTATTATACCGACAGTGGCGGAAATAAGCTGAACTATCGCTTGCTTTTCTGTCTGGTGTACAGAGATAAGCACACCCATTCCCGTGAGGAAAAATGCAAGGCTCTCAATTTCAAAGTTTACACGTTTGAATACAAGCGTTGTCAATGTATAAGTTGCCCACATCAGACCTATTGTGATCAAACCGTAGGTAAAGGGCATAAGATCAATTATGCCTGTATGCAGAGCTTCAGAGTTAAGACTTGCGTCGCCGCATACCAATAAAAAGAAAAAGGATATAAGAACTAACAGCATTTTCGGACTAATGCTGCGTTTACCGCTGTTTCTGAAAAACCACGAACGGCGTGACGCACCCTCAAACTCCTCAGCTCGCTTTACAGATAAATTTGTAGAGCCTATTCTTATTTCATCATTCAGATAGATGTTAGTGCGTTCGGTGATCTTTTCGTTGTTTACAAAAACACCGGCTTTCGAATCGTTGTCCGATATACTCCAGCCATTATCACGTCTGAGCAGAACAGCGTGTTCTCTCGATACAGTAGCGTCCGGCAGGCAAATATCGCAGCTTTTGCTTCTGCCTATCGAGTTTTCCCAATACAGTACGGGAACAGCCTTTTGCTCGTTTTCGTCAAAGAGCATTATAAGCGGGCGTTCTTCTCGTCTGTTATTGCGAAGCGATGAATATATTTTGTATAAGATAATCACCGAAAATACCGGAACTGATACACGAAGTATTACGGCTAAAAGATCAAATACAAATCCCAAGAATCCGTCCAATATAAATACCTCCGTTTTAGATAAAAAGACGTCGCTCCGGGATAAAAGTTACGAGTCTTTTTTTGATATAATTATACAAATACAATTATATCAAAAAAAAGATTAAAATGCTATAACTATTTTGATAATCATTTGTAAATATTGCAATAATTTTTCATACGATTTTTCTAACTTTACAGCACCGATCAACAGAAGGTTTTTTGTGATAATAATTTGATTCCTACATATACTTTAATAATATCAAACAACAGGAGTGACGGCGATGTCTGAATACATTGAAAAAAACGAAAGAACAGCCGATATTATCAGAATTACCAGATCTGTTCTTATCGGTTCGGCGGCAGGTCTTGCAGTTTGTACTGCGCTGCTTTGCTTATGTTCATTTATTATGGTAAAGGCAGGCTCTTTGCCTGTTGACCTGCTGCCGGTGGTTTCCGCAGCAATAAGCGGCGCCGGAGGATTTATGTCCGGATATTTTTCTGTATCTATGTATAAAAAGCGGGGAATGATGATCGGGCTTCTTGCAGGAGGTATAATGTTCTTAGCGGTATTTATTACCGGACTTGCAAATTCAGATACAAGCGATATTGCAACTACGCTTCTAAAATGTGCGATCTTTACTGTAACAGGAGGAATAGGCGGAGTTGTGCGTGTCAATAAGCGAGTAAAAACAACACGCAGGATCTCGTAATAAAATTTCCGTGAATTTTCCAAAGCAGCGGTATATAATAAATAAAACGAAACTATTCAGAATCCTATCGCATTTTTCTGACAATGAAGTCAACAAAAATAAAGTTTTGGCTCAAGCCTTTTTCAAAAGGCTTGAGCTGCCCCTTAGCCGCCGGAGGCACGCAAAAGCCCTTTTAGGGGTGAATTTCAAAAACAGTCTAAACGACTGTTTTTGAAAGATGGGCATTTTGGCAGAAAATGCCCCTTAGTACCGTTTTGCACCAAAGTGTTCCCCGCCGCTCCAAGGCGGTGCATTAAGGCAGCATCACACATAGACTTTCTGTTGAATTGGTTTCTGAATAGATACAAAAAAGCAAAGGAATGATATAAATGCGTGAAATAAAAGGAAAATTCAGCTCAGCGATCATATATACCGACACAGTTGAGGATACAGCGCTCGATCAGCTCATGCTATTGTGCGATCAACCGTTCACAGAAAACTGCAAAATTCGCATTATGCCCGATTGTCACGCAGGCACAGGCTGCGTAATAGGCTTTACCGCAGATCTTGGAGATAAAGTCATACCGAATATTGTCGGTGTAGATATAGGCTGCGGAATGTTGACGGTAGAGCTTGGTAAGTGTACGATAGATTTTGAACGGTTTGACAATACGCTCAGAAGTACAGTTCCCAGCGGAAAAAATGTACACGAAGGCAGAATAGTTCGTTTTCCTGACTTGCAGCAGCTTCATTGTTACCGTTATCTCAAAGACAGCAAACGAATAGAAAGAAGTATCGGTACGCTTGGCGGCGGCAATCACTTTATAGAGCTTGATCGTGACGACGACGGCAAGGTGTACCTCGTAATTCATACCGGCAGCCGAAATCTCGGTACACAGGTTGCAAATCATTATCAGCATCTTGCTTACGAGCTTTCACTTGGCAAAGATGAATTGTTTGAAAAGCAAATGCGTCTTATAGAAGAATACAAGGCTATGGGCAGACGTAAGGAAATACAGCAGGCAATAAAAGAACTTCACAAAAGCTTCAAGCCGAAAATGCCCACTTTGCCGAGAGAGCTTTGTTATCTTACGGGCGAGTACAGAGAAATGTATCTCCACGATATGAAGATCTGTCAGGAATTTGCTGTACTAAACAGAAAAACCATAGCGCAAAGTATTCTCAACGGCTATTTCGGAAAAGATATTGATTGCTTTGAATATTTTGAAACAATACACAATTATATTGATATGGAGTACAACATTATACGTAAGGGCGCTGTATCTGCAAAGCAGGGAGAAAAGCTGCTCATACCTATAAATATGAAAGACGGTAGTCTTATCTGTACAGGCAAAGGAAATCCCGAATGGAACTTCTCAGCACCTCACGGTGCAGGCAGATTGTTCAGCCGTACCGCTGCAAAGGAGATGTTCTCGGTTGAAGAATTCCGACAGGCTATGCAGGGCATTTATACAACATCAGTAAATGAAAACACGCTTGACGAAAGCCCGTTTGCGTATAAAAATATGGATGATATTGTCGGGAATATTGCGCCGACGGCAGATATTACAGCCGTTATCAAACCTATTTATAACTTTAAAGCTGACGGCTAAATATTTTTATACTGAGTGTTTACAGTAAAAACCCCGTATGTTTTTTCGGCATACGGGATTTTGTTGTCAGAGCAAAAAGATGTCAATTATAAGTATTCCCACGAGTAGAGAATATAACCGTCTGCGCCTGCGTTTAGTGCGTAATCCTCCTGACGGGTAATAATGCTTTTCCCGTCGAGCCACGAGCCGCCGTCGGTGTCTGTGCCTGCTTTGTATAGCGCAAGTCCTGAGTAAAGCTTAATATCATTATTTTCTATAATACCTTGCCATGAATCAAATGTTTTTTCAAAGGGCATTACCGTATTGTCAAAGCTGTAATAGATTTGCGGCGCAATGTAGTCTATATAACCATATTTACTGCACCATTCATAAATATCTGCGCCCATTTCGATATCGTTTTCCATATTTCCCTGCGGAGATATTCCGAACTGTATCTTTTCATCTGCGCATTTAACAACGGCATATATTCCGGAGATCAGCATATTTACGTTGGTACACCGCCATTGTGCAAGCGTCATGGGCTGTGATCTCTGATTTACATTATTGCAGTATTCTTCGTATTCGAGCGAGTCGTACTCCTCAGAGGTAAAGCTGTAAAAGTAGTCGTCAAGATGAATACCGTCAACGTCGTATCTATTGACAATCTCACGCACACCGTCTATAATCAAAGAACGAACCTCTGCCCGTGCAGGATTCAGATACAGTCCGCCTTCATATTCAATAATGTTACGGCTGCTTTCGTTGTCGTTTGCCCAATCATAACACGGACTGTTTTTGCTCAGAACTGCATTTTCGTCTGTAAGTACTCTGTACGGATTTATCCATGCATGAAATTCAAGTCCTGCATTATGTGCGGCTGTTATCATATATTCGAGCGGATCGTAATCCGGCGGTGTTTCGCTGCCGGTAAATATATCGGAAAACGGAAAAATATCCGACGGGAAAACTGCGTCACAGTGAGAGCGCACATGAACAAATAGAGCGTTTATGCCGTTTTCTTTAGATTTGGCAATAATGCGGTCAAAGTGGTTTTCAAAGTCTTTTTGCGTCATAGCCCCGTTTCCGTTCGACAAAGTAAAATAAGGCACCCATACTCCCTTTAATACACCCGAATGAAAAACGTGTTTATGTTCTTTTTCTTCGGTACTCTCGGTACTGTGGTGCTCCGACTCTGTATTCTTTGGAGTCATGTCTATTTTGTTTTCGCCTCCCTGAACACAGCACAGCATTATTACGGTCAAAAAAACCAGAGCAGAGAGAAATATGATCAACAATCTTTTAATGTAATTATACATTGTCATCTTCCTTTCTTGGGAACCACTGAATAAATCACGTCCTGTGGACTGAGCACCCATCTTGCTTGCCTTTTTTGTCAAATTGCACTCAAATCACTTGAAATACGTCAGTATTCCGGCGTGATTTTCGCACAATTTGCCTGAAAAAATACTAAGCGATATGGGCACTCGATTTAATCAGTGTTTCCCTTGATAATAATTATATCCTGAATGAAGTGTCAAATGAGGTAAAATATGGGTACGAGATTAAAATTTATTGTTCCGCAGAGCTGCAGCGGAAAATTGCTCAGAGATTTTCTCAGAACGGAGTGCGAGGTAACAAGCACGCTTTTGAAGTCGCTGAAACAAGAGTATAACGGTATTCTGTGCAATAATACTCACGCCCGTGTCACCGTGAGACTGTGTGCCGGTGACGAGGTAACTTTGAATCTTCCTGATGATACCCCCGAAATAACTGCCGTAGATCTTCCGTTTAAAATATTGTATGAAGATGAACATTTGCTTGTTGCCGATAAACCGCCGTATATGGCAGTACACCCTGTACACGGTCACATTGACGACACTCTTGCAAACGCCTGTGCTTATCACGCAGAGCAATTGTCTGAAAAGTGGACGTTTCGAGCAATAAACCGTCTTGACAGAGATACGTCAGGCGTTGTTCTGATCGCAAAAAATGCGTACAGTGCGCCTATTCTTACTAGTACAGTCAAGAAAAAATATATAGCAGTATGCGAGGGTATAATCGACATCGGCGGTACTGTAAATAAACCGATAAGACTGAAAGAGGGACACAGTATCCAGCGTGAGACCGGCGAGGGCGGAGTATATGCCGTAACGCATTATAAGCCTATACAAACAGGCAATAATCATACGCTAACTGAATTTGAACTTGAAACAGGACGCACTCATCAGATAAGAGTACATATGGCAAGTATCATGCATCCGCTTGCGGGCGACGATATGTACGGCGGCAGTTTGCAATATATCAAGCGGCAGGCGCTGCATTGTACGAAAATAAGCTTTAAACACCCTGTTACAAAAGAAACTTTAGTGATACAGTCGCCGCCTCCGGCAGAGTTTTATAATGTTCTGAAAGGGTGCGGCGCTTGACCTGACTCCAAAATAAATTGTATTTTGTATTGTACATCTTCCTAAATTATGGTATAATACAGGAAGTGATTTTAGCGGAGGAGTATTTAATGGTTGTTTTGGGAATAGATCCGGGTTATGCGATTGTGGGTTACGGAGGAATAGAGTATTATAACAATAAATATCATACGCTCGGATTCGGCGCTATTCTGACTACACCGGAGCAGAGCTTTGATTTAAGACTTGAAATAATATACCGTGAAATGTGCGAAATACTCGACAAATGCAAGCCTGATGTGCTGGCAATAGAAAAGCTTTATTTTCAGAACAATCAAAAAACAGCAATAGACGTTGCACAGGCGAGAGGTGTTATTCTGTTGTCTGCAAGACTTAAAGGTGTTCCTATTTTTGAATATACTCCTCTCGAAGTAAAAACTGCCGTTACAGGTTACGGCAGAGCAAAAAAGGAACAGGTCATGGAAATGACAAAAAGACTTTTGAAATTACAAAAAATGCCAAAGCTTGACGATACGGCAGACGCACTTGCAATTGCGATATGTCATACACAGGCTAACGGCACGCCGCTGAAAAATTTTTGGACGGGCGGTATTGCTTGAAAGGATTATTATAGATCATGATTTATTCTTTATCAGGAACATATACTTACAGCGCACCCGGATTTGTAGTTGTTGAATGTGCAGGAGTCGGGTATAAATGCACTACTTCTTTGAATACGATTCGTGAATTGCCGCAAACAGGCTCGCAGATCAAGCTTTATACATATATGGCTGTACGTGAAGACGCAGTAGAGCTGTTCGGTTTTTCCACGCTTCAGGAGCTTGAATGTTTTAAAATGCTAACAAGCGTCAGCGGAGTCGGCTCAAAGGTGGGCACGGCTATTTTATCGGATTTTACTCCCGAACAGGTTGCAGTATTTATTGCTTCATCTGATGTAAAATCGCTTACAAAGGCTTCGGGAGTAGGCAGCAAGCTTGCCCAGAGAATTATTCTTGAATTAAAAGATAAGATGAAAAAATCGGGAATTGCCGATATTCCCAAGGGTAGAAAGGGCAGCGCAGTTATGAGCGTTGTTTCAGGAAATATAAACAATGCCGCAGAGGCGTTAGGCGTTCTGGGATATACAAATGATGATGTAATGCCTGTTTTATCGCAGTTTGATCCGGGGCTTTCAGTTGAGGAGCTTATACATAAAACATTATTGGAGCTTGGCAAAAGATAAGGAGGGAATGAAGTGCAGGAAATGGATTTTGAAGACAGAATTGTTTCTGCTTCCGAGATTCCCGAGGATCTGGCGGGCGGAGATAATCCGCTTCGTCCGAAAACTCTTGACGAGTATATAGGACAGGAAAAAGTAAAAGAAAACTTAAAGGTATTCATTGAAGCCGCAAAGAAAAGGGGAGAGATCCTCGATCATGTTTTGCTTTACGGTCCTCCGGGACTTGGCAAAACTACTCTTTCGGCAATAATAGCAAATGAAATGAATGTGAATTTGCGTATAACTTCGGGCCCGGCAATAGAAAAGCCCGGGGATCTTGCGGCGCTGCTTACAAATCTGAGTACCGGAGATGTACTCTTTATTGACGAGATACACCGCATTTCACGAGCAGTTGAAGAAGTATTGTACCCTTCAATGGAGGATTTCGCAATTGACATAATCACCGGCAAAGGTCAGATGGCGGCGTCTTATCACTTACCGCTGCCGAAGTTTACGCTTGTAGGTGCGACTACAAGGGCAGGTCAGCTCACAGCACCTCTGAGAGATCGTTTCGGTGTGGTTTTAAGACTGGAGCTGTATTCTCCCGAAGAACTCGCAGAGATCGTAATTCGCAGCGCAGGTATACTTAATATTCCCATAGACGGTGACGGAGCTCTTGAAATAGCGTCACGCTCAAGGGGAACGCCCCGAATAGCAAACCGCCTGCTGAAAAGAGTGCGTGATTTTGCACAGGTCATGGGCAACGGCAGAATAACCTGCAATATTGCAAGAATTGCTCTTGATAAGCTTGAAATTGATGAACTCGGTCTTGACGCAAACGACAGACGAATGCTTGAAGCTATAATAAAGTACTATAACGGAGGGCCTGTCGGCTTGGAAACATTAGCCGCTGCAATTGGTGAGGAGGCTGTAACAATAGAAGATGTTTATGAGCCTTATTTAATGCAGATAGGCTTTCTTAGCCGTACACCAAGAGGAAGATGCGTTACCTTTGCGGCGTGCGAGCATCTCGAAATGACACCGCCGAACGGTGTAATGGCGGGAAATCCAACTTTATTTGACAAATTATAATTTAACGAGGAGATATTATATATGGGAAAATTATTTGGTACAGACGGCGCAAGAGGTGTTGCAAACTCTGAGCTTACATGCGAGCTTGCTATGAATATAGGTCGTGCCGCTGCAATGGTGCTTTTAGAGAATAATAATAAAGAAACAAAGCCGTGTGTTCTTATTGGTATGGATACAAGACGCTCATCTGATATGCTTGAAGGCGCGCTTACAGCAGGCCTTTGTTCTGTTGGCGCAAATGTTATACAGTTGGGTGTTGTGCCTACGCCTGCTGTGGCTTATCTTGTAAGAAAACTGAAAGCAGACGCAGGTATTATGATCTCAGCGTCGCATAATCCTCATGAATTCAATGGTATCAAGCTTTTTAATTGTGAGGGATATAAGCTGCCCGACGCACTTGAAGAAGAAATAGAAGCTATTGTATGCGACAATGCAAAGCCGTACCCCGTACCGACAGGTGACGGATTAGGCTGTGTAACGGTACTTACTTCTGCTGTTGACGACTATATAGATCATATTGCAAACAGTATCGAGGGCGATCTGTCGGGTATCAAAGTAGCAGTTGACTGTTCAAACGGTTCTGCAAGCTCGACGGCAGAAAAGCTGTTTACAAAATTGGGCGCAGATTTTAAGATCATCAACGCAGAGCCTGACGGTATCAATATTAATGAAAAGTGCGGTTCTACTCATATTGAGGGCTTGACAGCTTTTGTCAAAGAGAACGGTTACGATTGCGGCGTTGCCTTTGACGGTGACGCAGACAGATGTCTTGCTGCTGACGAAAACGGCGAGCTTATAGACGGAGATTTTATTATCGCAGTTTGCGCTAAAGATCTAAACGAGAGAGGAAAGCTTACAAACAATGCCGTTGTAGGTACGGTTATGACAAATATGGGCTTCAATAAATTCTGTGATGAGAACGGAATAAAGTTTGAAGCAACTGCTGTCGGAGATAGATACGTACTCGAAAATATGCTGAAAAATAACTATAAGCTCGGCGGAGAGCAATCAGGTCATGTAATATTCTTAGACCACGGCACAACAGGCGATGGACAGCTTACAGGTATTCAGCTTTTGAGTATAATAAAGAGAAGCGGCAAATCGTTATCTGAGCTTGCAGGAGTAATGAAGCGTTTTCCGCAGGTGCTTATCAATGTTAAGGTTGCAAGAGAACAAAAAGATAACTATAAAACAGACGAGGTAATTTGCGCAAAGATAGCTCAAACAGAGAAAGATCTTAACGGCAGAGGCAGAGTGCTTGTAAGACCGTCAGGCACAGAGCCGCTTATAAGAGTAATGCTTGAGGGCGAAAGCATTGACGAGATAAAAGCAGCCGCAGAAGCAATAGCTGATACGATCAATACTCGTCTGAACTGATTTCGGAGTAATAGTATGAGAGAAGCTAAATGGCAGGAATACGAGCTTATAGATACATCTGACGGAGAACGTCTTGAACGCTGGGGCGATAAGATACTTATTCGCCCTGATCCTCAGATCATCTGGAAAACAGAGAAAAAGGATCCTCTGTGGAGAAAAGCGCACGCCCGTTATCATAGATCTAAAACTGGCGGCGGAAACTGGGAGGTATACAAAAAGCTCCCTGATGTGTGGTATGTTTCGTATAACGACATTGTGTTCGGTGTAAAGCCCATGGGCTTTAAGCATACGGGTATTTTCCCCGAACAGGCGGCTAACTGGGAGTTTGTCGCAGACAGAATAAAAAACGCAGACAGACAGCTTAATGTACTCAATTTGTTTGCATATACGGGCGGCGCAACTCTTGCATGCTTAAATGCAGGCGCTAAGGTTTGCCACGTTGACGCTTCAAAGGGCATGGTGCAGTGGGCGAAAGAAAACGCAGCTTTATCGAAGCTTTCAGACAGACCTGTTCGCTGGATAGTTGACGATTGTGTAAAATTCGTTCAGCGTGAGATTCGCAGAGGCAATAAATACGACGGTATAATAATGGATCCGCCGTCATACGGCAGAGGTCCCAACGGCGAAGTATGGAAGCTTGAAGAACAGCTTTTTCCTTTGATAGAATTGTGCTCGCAGGTAATGAGCGATAATGCGGAGTTTTTTATACTCAATTCATACACAACAGGACTTTCCTCAGGAGTAATGCAGTATGTTTTGGGGGTAACGCTTAAAAATCACTTCGGCGGAGAGGTGTCTGCCGACGAAATAGGCTTGCGTACAACAAAAACAGGCCTTGTGCTGCCTTGCGGTTCTACTGCAATATGGAGTAAATAATTTTTTCAGAGGGGTATTTATGGATAATTCAAATACAAAAAGTATCGTTGATTATTTGTCGCCTTCAAGTGCGGTAATGATTACAGGCGGGGCTTTTGTTGTTCTTTCTCCGCTTGTATATTTAATTGCATCACTGATAGCTGCCGAGAAGCTGTTACCGATAGTTTGCGGCTGCTGTACGGCATTTGTAGGCTTGATAATGATTTGTATGACTTTATCCTCGTTTGTAAGCGCAAGAACCAATGTGAAAAAATATACTGCTCGGTTTAAAGATGATGTAATGTACAATGATTTCAAAAACGGAAAGTGTTTTCTTTCCGATAGAATAAAGTGTGGTTCGAGATTTGTTTTTTCCAAGGGTACAGGTACAATGTTAGCTTATGAGGATATTGTCGAGATAGTGAGAACAAAGAATCATTACAGAAGCGTTGAAACGGGAATGAATATTTATGCAAAGCTTAAAAACGGAAAAAGAGTATTATTGTGTTCCGTTTTTAATGCTGACGGTGATGAAAGCAAGCTGAACAGCGCCGTTGAATATATGATGAGTTATATGCCTGCCGTTACCGTTACAAACGGTATAATCTAAGGTAATAATAGTTTGTAAAGTTTTAAAGAAGTTGATGAAATGAAGTTTATTAGCGTAGAAAATGTAGTTTTCAGATATGACGCAGACAGCGACAGCGAAGCTGCAAAGCCTGTTTTGAAAGAGCTTTCTCTGAGTGTAAACAAGGGTGAGTTTGTCGCACTTCTGGGGCATAACGGTTCGGGAAAATCCACGCTTGCAAAAATGTTCAACGGTATTTTGCTTCCCGAAAGCGGAGATGTTATCGTGTGCGGTATGAATACAAAAGACGACGATAAACTGCTCGATATCCGCAGGCGAGTCGGACTGGTGCTTCAGAACCCTGATAATCAGCTCGTGGCAAGTATAGTAGAAGAAGACGTGGCATTTGGTCCTGAGAATTTAGGTCTTGATCCGAAGGAGATACGTCAGAGAGTTGACAATGCCCTAAAAGCTGTTGATATGTACGAATACAGAACTCATGCTCCGCATAAGCTTTCAGGCGGTCAGAAGCAGAGAATCGCAATTGCAGGTATAATTGCAATGCAGCCCGACTGTATAGTGCTTGACGAGCCTACCGCTATGCTTGATCCGCGAGGCAGACAAGAAGTAATGGATACAATAGTCAAGCTTAATAAAGAGCGTAATATCACCGTTATTCTTATTACACACTATATGGACGAGGCGGCGCTTGCAGACAGGCTTATCGTTCTTGACAGCGGAAAAATACTCACTGAGGGTACACCGAAAGAGGTTTTTTCAAAGGTAGAGCTTTTAAGAAAACATTCTCTTGACGTTCCGCAGTCAGCAGAGCTTGCATATAAATTAAAGGCAAGAGGATTGGATTTAGACGATACTTTGCCGCTGAATGTAGATGAATGTGTCAACGCTATTGTAAAAGGATTAGAAAAAAAGGAATTGTAAAATAAATGTCTTTGCTTGAAGTAAAAAATGTATCGTTTACATACGGTGCGGGTACGGCGTTTGAAAAAAAAGCCGTAGATCAGGTGTCGCTTAATATCGAAAAAGGCGATTTTATAGGTATAATCGGTCATACTGGTTCGGGAAAATCTACCCTTATACAAACCTTGAACGGACTTATAAAACCTGATGAGGGCGAAATTCTTCTTGACGGGAACAATATCTGGAGCGATCCCAAAAAGATAAGAAAGGTTCGTTTCAGAGTGGGAATGGTATTTCAGTATCCTGAATACCAGCTTTTTGAAGAAACCGCAGAGAAAGATATAGCCTACGGACCAAAAAATATGGGCTTGTCGGCAGATGAGATATCAAAGAGGGTAAAGAGCGCTGCAAAGTTTGTAGGCTTAAAGCCGGAGCTGCTGAAAAAGTCGCCGTTTGAGCTTTCGGGCGGAGAAAAACGCAGAGTTGCAATTGCAGGCGTAATAGCAATGGAGCCCGATATACTAATTTTAGACGAGCCTTGCGCAGGTCTTGATCCTAACGGGCGAGATGTTTTGCTGGCGCAGATAGAAGCTTATCACAGGCAGAAGGAGAATACTGTTCTGCTTGTATCGCATAGTATGGAGGATATCTCACGAATTGCAGACAAGATACTTGTTATGAACAAAGGCAAGGTATTTGCTTTTGACAGTACACACAGCGTTTTTGAAAAGGGCGATGAGCTTGAAAAAATCGGTCTGCAAATACCGCAGGTAACAAAGATACTGCTTGAATTAAAACGCAGAGGATATTCTGTTTCAGCAGATATCTACTCTGTCGAAAAAGCCGCCGAAGAAATAATGAAGCTAAAACCAAAGAAAACGGGAATTTTACAGAAGGGGGGATACAATGCTTAAAGAAATCACTCTGGGACAGTATTTCCCCGGCAGCTCTGTTCTGCACAAAATGGATCCCCGCATGAAAATAATAATGCTTACGGCTTTTATTGTGTTTATATTCTGCACAAAAAATTTCTATTCACTTGGTTTGATATTTTTTGCCGTATTAGCTGTAATAATGTTTTCGGGTGTGTCTGTAAGACTATATCTCAAAAGTGTTAAGGCTATTATTTATATTGTATTCTTTACCAGCATTCTGAATTTGTTTTATGGAACAGGCGAGCCGATATGGTCATTCTGGCGGCTTTCTGTAACGCAGGAAGGCATAAATACGGCAATATTTGTTTCGGTTCGTATAATAGCAATGGTGCTGATAAGCTCATCGCTCACTTATACGACAACGCCTACAAATCTCACAGACGGAATAGAAAGGCTTTTAAAACCGCTTGGAGTGTTTCATATAAAGGTGCATGAAATTGCAATGATGATGACTATTGCATTGAGATTTATTCCCACGCTGCTTGAAGAAACCGACAAAATAATGAGCGCACAAAAGGCAAGAGGAGCAGATTTTGAAAGCGGTAATTTTATAAACAGAATAAAGGCGCTTATCCCGATACTTATTCCGTTGTTTGTTTCGGCATTCAGACGGGCATACGAGCTTGCAATGGCAATGGAGAGCCGCTGTTATCACGGCGGTGACGGCAGAACGCGTATGAAGGTATTAAAGTATTCAAAATACGATCTTGCCGCTGTTCTTGTTTCTTGTGCGGTATTTATAGGAGTTATAGTATGCAACATTTATTTTCCCAAGACGATTCGTATAGGAATGTAAAGATAACAATAATGTATGACGGCAGTCATTATCACGGCTGGCAGATCCAGCAAAATGCATTGACAGTTCAAGAGGTCTTTCAAAATGCGCTTGCCAATATTATCGGTGATGATTACGACGTAAAGGGCTGCAGCCGTACAGATACGGGCGTACATGCGAATATGTACTGTATAGGATTGCGAACAACTCACAAGATCCCACCCGAAAGGTTAAAGGCGGCGTTGAACAGACATTTGCCCAATTCAATTGCCGTAATAGGCTGTGAAGAAGCCGAAAAGGATTTTCACCCCCGATACGACTGCCTGAGAAAGCAATATATATATAAAATCTGGAACAGCGAGGTAAGAAATCCGTTTTATGATGGATACGCACTTCATTACCGTTATAATAATCTGGATATAGAAAAGCTTAATAAAGCCTGTTCGTACTATAAGGGTACACACGATTTTACTTCATTCTGTACACCCGATAAAAGGCGTGAGGGCGATATGCAGCGTACTGTTTACGAAGCAGGTGTACACCGTGACGGTAATTTTGTAATATATACTGTTGAAGCAAACGGATTTTTGTATAATATGGTTCGCATAATGACAGGCACACTTCTCAGAGTGGCACAAGATAAGATAAACCCTGATGAAATACCATATATAATAGAAAAGAAGAACAGAAGGTTTGCAGGTTCCACAGCGCCTGCATGCGGACTTTACCTCAATAAGGTAGTATATTGAGTTGTGATATCCACTAATTAAAGGCGCTGATATGCACTTTATCTGAACGGCAGAGGTTTTTTAGCACTTCAAAAAAAGACAAGGAGGTTGGCAATGGCTTATTCAGATGATCTTGATGATATTGACGAGTTTGAAAACGAAGATGAAGAAGAAAGCATTGACTTAAAAAGCTATGGTGCCAAGCTGTTATTAGGTCTTGTATTATTTGTGGTATGCATATTGATCGTTGTAGTGGTTACAAAATGGGATAAGCTGTCACCTGAGGGAATAGAAGAAACAGTTCGCTTTGCAGGCATGGCAAAGGAGGATTTTTCTCAGGATATATCAGGTACGGCTATTCTTGAAAAAAATATGATAAATACCGACGGCGGAATTGTATATATCAGTGATACTTCGATAGTAAAGCTCAATTATAACGGAGAACAGATCTTTTCGTCGCAGCACAGCTATACAAATCCTTATATCAAGGGCAGCGCAGGTTACAGTATAGCTTACAGCGTAGGTGCGGGAAGCTTTAAGATATTCGGTATAAACGGAGAGATTTACAGCGGAGTACAGGGTAAAACTATTACCGACTGTGATATTACCTCTAACGGAATGTACTGTATTCTTTCGGACAAAACAGGTTATTTGTCGGCGTTGTATGTGTATGACAAGGATAATAATTTTGTGTATTCCTATTCGTTTAACGCTTTTTATGCAATGTCGGTATCACTCAACGAGGAAGGAACAATGGCGGCAGTCGGCGGTGTGAACGCAATAGACGGCAGAATGGTTTCAAAGGTCTATCTGATAGACTTTACAAAAGAAGACGCAGTATATACTTTTGATTATACAGACCAGATAATATACGAGGTCGATTTTATAGAGAAGGATCGCTTTGCGGTCGTTACAGACAAAATGGTGTCTGTTGCGGATTGCTCAAACGGACGTGAACATCCTTATCTTTACGGATCAAAGGTGCTTACCGCATATACTATCTCATACGGAAACGCAATTGTATTATCGCTTGCAGATTTCGACGACGGCAGAGAATGTTCAGTAGTAACAATAAACACCGCCGGAAATGAGGTGGGTGTATTCTCTACCGGACTAAAAATATTCTCTTTAGCATGCCGAAAGGATAAAATAGCAGTTCTGTCAGGCGATAAGCTGTATTTATACAATTATTACGGAGATTGCTTTAATAGCTGGCAGATCGGCTCAGACGCAAAAAGCGCACTTCTTCCGCAGGAAAAAACAGCTTATATATTGGGAGTATCCGAGATAAGAAAGCATATTCTTGATAGCTGATTTTTTGATTTTAATTATAATATAGAAAGGATAATGGAATTATGAGTATTATGCTTGATTTGTTGTGTATAGCAGTTGTGGCAGTATTTGCCATTTTAGGCTTTAATAAAGGAGTATTAAAAACCTTTTTCTCTGTAATAGGTACGGTTGTTGCATCTGCAATATCAATGGTTCTTGCAAGTCCTATCGCAGAAGCGATCTACAACGGCGGAATAAAGGGCTCGCTCATTCAGAAAATGGAAGAAAACATGAAGATCAATAAACAGCTTTCCTCCGGCGATCCAACAAGTCAGATATTAAAATCTCTGCCTGAGTTTATCGAAAATTCAATGAAAAGCTTTAAGGTTTCCTCCGGCGGACTCTCAAATGCTTTGTCGCAGGGACCAGAGGTTGCAGAAAAATTACTCAGACCTATTATAATTTCTTTTATGTCGATATTTGTGTCTGTATTCTTGTTCGTTATTCTTATGGTAATAATTAAGATACTGATAAATATTTTTGGAGCGTCATTAGGAGAGTCCGGTTTAAGCATTATTGACAGCTTTTGCGGAGCATTGGTGGGACTGCTTGAAGGCTTTGCAGTTGTAATACTGGTGGCTTTTATTGTCAGAATTTCAATTCCGCATCTGGATCATGTACCTGAGATCATTTCTGATGAAACTATTTCCGAGTCGTTTGTATTCGAGGGAATATACGACAGCCCCTTAATGCGTGACTTTGTTAAGGGTGCAACAAAATCACCGAATATTAATTGATTCGTTTATGCTTTTACAAATAATTAACAAAATGATTATAAAAGTGTAATATTAAAAGCTCTTTTTAATTTATAATAATTCTATATGACGAAAGCTGTGTAAAGGAAGGTTAAGTTATGCTTTGTGTAAAATGTAAAAAAAGACCGGCGGTAATATTTGTGTCAACCGATAAGCCGGGTGACAATACAAACGGTTACTGCATCAAGTGCGCCCGTGAAGCGGGTATAAAACCTCTTGATAATATTCTTAACAAAATGGGTATTACTGATAATCAGATCGATGAGCTGTCAGAATCTATTAACGATCTGTTCGGAGAAGACGGCGAAATGAATTTAAGCAAAATGATGAACGATTTTGCAGATTCCGATCTTTTTAAGATGACTGCTGATGATGACAGCGATGATGAAAACGAAGATGATGACGATTTTGCTCACGGAGCACCTACGCTGCCCTTTATGAAAACTTTTTTCAGCCGAGATCGTTCTGACGAGTCAGAAAAAAGTGATACTTCTAAGGGCAATAAGTCATCTCAGGCAGGTGAGTCCTCAAAAAAGAAAAAAATGCCTGCAAAAAAGATGAAACACTTAAACGCTTACTGTGATAACCTTAATCAGAAGGTCAAAGACGGCAAGCTTGACAGAATAATAGGCAGAGAAAAGGAGATCACAAGAGTGATACAGATTCTTTGCCGCAGAACGAAGAATAATCCGTGTCTTATCGGTGAGCCGGGTGTCGGAAAAACTGCGATCGCAGAGGGATTGGCACAGAGGATCGTAGCCGGCGAGGTGCCGAGAAAGCTTAAAGATAAAGAGATCTTCCTTTTGGATCTCACATCTTTGATCGCAGGAACACAGTTCAGAGGACAGTTTGAACAGCGTATAAAAGGTCTTATGGCTGAGGTGAAGGAGCACGGCAACGTTATTTTGTTTATTGACGAGATACACAATCTTGTAGGCGCAGGCGGCGACTCCGAAGGAACAATGAATGCAGCAAACATTATGAAGCCTGCTCTTTCACGAGGGGAGATTCAGGTTATCGGAGCTACTACATACAATGAGTACAGAAAATTCATTGAAAAAGACGCAGCTCTCGAAAGACGTTTTCAGCCTGTAACGGTAGTTGAGCCGTCAATTTCTGATACTATCGAAATGCTTGAAGGCGTAAAGTGCTACTACGAAGAATACCACAAGGTAGAAGTAACAGACAAGATAGTAAGACGTGCGGTTATTGTATCAGAAAGATATATTACAGACAGATTTTTGCCCGATAAGGCTATTGATCTGCTTGACGAGGCTTGCGTAAATGCTTCTTTGAGAAATAAAGATGCTGATAAGTATTATTCACTAAAAAATGATTATGAAGTTCTGCTTGCAGAGGAGTCAGAAATAGCAAACGCAGACAGCATAGATTATGAAAGACTGTCGATAATCAGAACAGATATTAAGCGTTTGGAGAAAAAGCTTTCGGCATACGATCCCGAAAAAATGAAGGTGACTGTTACCGAGGAGGACGTTGCAAAGGTAGTTGAATTGTGGACAGGTATTCCGGCTTCAAAGATACAGGAAAACGAGCTTAAAAGACTAGCCGATCTTGACCAGAAGCTAAAGACTAAAATTATCGGACAGGATAAGGCAGTCGAAGCTCTTGCAAGTGCAATCAGACGTTCACGAGTACAGATAAGTCCTCGTCGTCACCCGGCGTCATTTATATTTGTAGGACCTACGGGAGTAGGAAAAACAGAGCTTGTAAAGGTTATGTCGCAGGAGCTGTTTGACTCTCCGGAAACGCTTATAAGACTTGATATGTCAGAGTTTATGGAAAAGCACTCTGTTTCCAAGATCATAGGTTCACCTCCGGGATATGTAGGCTACGACGAGGCAGGACAGGTTACAGAAAAGGTTCGCCGGCGTCCGTACTCCGTACTTCTCTTTGATGAGATTGAAAAAGCTCACCCTGATGTTTTGAATATTCTGCTCCAGATCTTAGACGAGGGCAGACTCACAGACGCTCACGGCAGAGTTGTTAATTTCGAGAACACTGTTATCGTAATGACAAGCAATGCAGGAAGCGACGCAAAAGAGGGCATTGTTGGCTTTAATAAATCTGCTTCTCAGTTAAGCGAAGAAAAGACCATGAAAGCTCTTTCAAATTTCCTGCGTCCTGAGTTTATTGCCCGTGTAGACGAGATAATTCATTTTAATGTACTCAGCGAGAATAACTATAAGGATATTGCGCGCCTTATGTTAAACGAATATGTGGGTTCGTTAAAGGAAAAGGGCATTACATTTACTTACGATGATAACGCAGTAAACTATCTTGCAGATCATTCATGCGGCGGAAAAAGCGGAGCAAGAGATCTGAGAAACTTTATTCGCAAAGAGGTTGAAGACGCTGTTACAAACGAGATCGTATATCACGGCGAGGGAGCTTTCACAAAAATCAATGTCACAGAAAAAGACGGTAAAATAATGCTCGAAACCGACTAATTACGATTTAGGGCATCTCTAAAAACCTGCCGTCGTTCAGATGTGCCGTAGATTTAGTTGGCAGACGGCACTTTAAAATCGCCGGCATACTGACGTATGTCAAGATTTTTTGTGCAATATGACGGCTGAAGATACGGTGCAGATGGGCGGCGTGAGGTTTTTAGAGGTGTCCTTTATACTTTTTCACCGCCTGTTGTGTATGCAGGCGGTAGTGTTTTCTGATAGTATATTGAAATCGTTGTTCAGTAAAAGATCATCTGAATTCTATATCGGAACAGTATTAATTGTGGACAATACCATTATTATTATGATATACTATAATTATCGGGGTGATAATGATATGGCAAAGTCAAAGACCGGAAAACGCAGCAGCAAAACAGGTAATAGCACAAAAGCTACAAACGCAAATAATTCAGTACCAAAAGAAACAGCCAAAACGAAAGATCAGAACGCAGAAGAACTAAAAGGCATTGAGGCGCTGAAAAAGAGTATTTCGGAGAATAAAGCCTACTGGCTCTATTTTACCGTAATAGGTATAGTCTTTTTGTTTACAAGACTTGTACAGATAACGATTTTACCAAAGGGACTGCATATTGATGAAATTTCAATGGGATATAATACCTGGACGCTTTCTCAGTTTGGTACAGACCGTTACGGAGTGAGTTTTCCTGTATATTTTAATAATGCAGGTTCAGGTCAGTCAAGCCTGTATGTATATATAGCGTTTTTACTTTCAAAAATATTCGGATACAGTGTGTTTACTCTGCGTGTGGTATCTGTATTTTTCGGCTTGCTTCTTCTGATATTCGGCACTAAGACCGCATACGAAATGTTTGGCGCAAAGTGCGCTGTTATTACGGCAGCCGTGATAGATATAATGCCGTTTTTCATAATGTCCGAACGATGGGCATTTGACTGTAATGCAATGCTGCCTATGTTTGTAATGTTTTTATACTTTTTTGTCAGACTAATAAAAACAGGAAAAAACAAATATGCACTCATAAGCGGAATTATGTTTGGTATCAGTATGTACTCATACATTCTCGCTGTTATGATGATGCCTGTTTTCTTAGTGTTGGCTTTAATATACGCTCTCATCAAAAAGGAAATAACAATTAAGCAAACAGGCATAATGTTCTTTAGTGCTATTGTTGTATCAGTACCCATACTATTGTATTTGTTGGTTGTGGTAGGAATACTGCCCGAATTCAAGATAGGCTGTATCACGTTTACAAATGCGTCTGCCGGTCGTTTATCAGAGATAGGGTGGCAGTCGCTTTCGATCAAAGAGATAATCAAAAACATAAACACACTTACAAGCTGCGATCAATACGATTTTATGGCAGACGATAAATACGGAGTATTCTATCAGAATGTACTTCATTTCTCTCATTACAAGATAAGTGTTTCTCAAATACTCCTGTTTTTAGGTTTTGTATTTATGCTGTTTAGTACAGTATACAATATAGTAAAGAAAAAAGAGTTCAGCTTTGAGCTTATAGTGCTGTTTTATATGTTAGCAGTTATGTACCCTATGACTCTTTTGGAGCAGTTGGCTATTTACAGATATAACGCCGTGTATTTTGCATTTGCGCTTCTGCTGGCTTATATGTTTTCAAAGCTGTGGGAACATCGCAGTTATTTGATTTGCTTTTTCGCAGCGCTATTATATCTTGCAAATTTCTGCGGTTATACGTACTATTTATTCAGCGGAAGCTTCACCGAACAGAACAAAGCGCTTGCATACTTTGATTACGATCTTCTTGAACTGTGCGAGACCTTCCGAAATGAAGAATACGCAGATTCACAGATATATGTAGATTATACTGCAACGTATAACGCAGGTCTTATCACTCTTTACGGACTGAGGGTTGAGCCGAGCGTTATACAAAGTGAAGTTGAAAGCATAGACAGCAAGGTAATGACCTACGGCAATATACATATAGGAATACCCGAAACGGTAGATCAGGCAGAAAAAGCAGTTTATGTTATTCGTGATATAAACTCTGAGTCGTCGTACTATACTACAAACGTACAGCAAATGGAGCTGTATAAAACGCTTGTTAATAATAACAAGACCAAAGAAAAACTTTTGGAGTTAAATACTCCGTATGATATAAAGAATAATTACTATGTATTCAAACTAAATGAATAAGAGGTTCTGTTATGGAATATGCAAAGATACTATCAAAAGAAATGAACATTTTAGAGGAATATGCAGCAAATATTATTTCTCTTTTAGATGACGGCAACACTATTCCGTTTATCGCTCGTTACAGAAAAGAAATGCACGGCTCAATGAATGACCAGCTTATCAGAGAATTTGCAGATAAGCTTGAGTATTACCGCAGTCTTGACAAGCGCAGAGAGGAGATACGTTCGCTTATCGAAGCTCAGGAAAAGCTTACAGATGAAATATCGCAAGCGATAAACAAAGCAGAAACATTAAGCGCACTTGAAGATATTTACCGTCCGTTCAAGCCAAAGAGAAGAACTCGTGCTTCTGTTGCAAAAGAAAAAGGTCTTGAGCCTCTGGCAGTGCTTATTATGAAACAGCGTAATGATGTATCTCCCGAAGAAGCTGCTGCCGAATATATAAATACCGAACTCGGCGTAGAAGATATAGAGCAGGCTCTTGCAGGTGCGTCTGATATTATTGCAGAACAGATCTCAGATGACGCAAAGATTCGCAGTATGGTCAGAGCGTCTGCCTCAAAAAAGGGTATAATCAAAGTAAAAGCGGTTGACAGCGAGGCAGAGAGTGTATATACAAAGTATTACGATTTTGCCGAAGCTGCAAACAAGATTCCTAATCACAGAATACTTGCCGTAAACAGAGGCGAGAAAGAAGGAATATTAAAGGCTGTTCTGGAAAATGACGATGAAGCCACATTAAGAGATATTCACAAAGAGCTTTTGCACGGTAAAGGCAGATGTACCGATATAGTAAGGGCAGCTTGTGACGACTCATATACAAGACTTATAATGCCGTCTATCGAACGTGAAATAAGAAGCGATCTTACAGACAGAGCAAACGAGGAGTCAATAAAGGTTTTTGCATCGAATTTAAAGCAGCTCCTTATGCAGCCGCCGGTCAAAGGAAAGGTAGTTTTAGGACTTGATCCGGGTTACAGAACAGGCTGCAAAACTGCCGTTGTAGACGGCACCGGTAAGGTGCTTGCAACTGATGTATTAAATATTACTTTTTCACCTGAGCATGCAGAGCGTGCAGAGAAAAGACTTCTTTCACTTATCGACAAATATAAGGTAGATATTATTTCAATAGGAAACGGAACGGCAACAAAAGAAACAGAAACCTTTGCTGCCGAAGCTATAAAGAAATGTTCACGCAAAGTAATGTATATGGTAGTAAGCGAGGCAGGAGCGTCAGTATACTCAGCTTCAAAGCTTGCAGCAGAGGAATTGCCCGATTTAGACTTGACTTTGCGAAGTGCAGTTTCGATTGCAAGACGTTTGCAGGATCCCCTTGCAGAGCTTGTGAAGATAGAGCCTAAGGCAATAGGTGTGGGACAATATCAGCACGATATGCCGCAAAAAAGACTAAGTGACGCACTTGACGGCGTAGTTGAAGACTGCGTAAACTCTGTCGGAGCAGACCTTAATACAGCGTCACCTGCTTTGCTTTCACGTATAGCAGGACTTAACAGCACGGTTTGCAAGAATATTGTTGCATACAGAGAAGAAAACGGTGCGTTCAGATCAAGAGCCGAGCTTAAAAAAGTACCTAAGCTCGGACCGAAAGCATTTGAGCAGTGCGCAGGATTTTTGAGAGTGTCTGAAAGTGCAGAGCCTTTCGATAATACCGGCATACACCCCGAAAGCTATAAGCCCGCAAAGGAGTTTTTGAAGCTTTTGGGTTATACCGATACCGAAATGAAAGCCGGAAATTTTTCTGATGTAATGGTAAGGCTTGGTAAGCAGAGTGTAATCGACATATCCAAGCAATTAGGTTTAGGCATGCCAACAGTGATCGATATAGCAAAAGAGCTTTCAAAGCCAGGCAGAGATCCGAGAGATGAACTGCCTGCGCCAATGCTGAGAAGCGACCTGCTTGATATTTCCGATCTTCAAGCAGGAATGGAGATTCAGGGTACTGTCAGAAATGTAATAGATTTCGGTGCATTTGTTGATATCGGAGTACATCAAGACGGACTTCTCCATATCTCGCAGATATGCAATAAATACATCAAGCACCCAAGCGAGGTTCTAAAAGTCGGAGATATCGTAAAGGTGAAAATACTTGATGTAGATGTAAAGAAAAAGAGAATCAGCCTTACTATGAAAGGCTGATCTGTAATTGACGAATAATTATTTAGTGGTGGTGATAATATGGAGTTTGAAAACGAATACGACGCTATTGACGCAGGCATTGAGCCGGGCGGACTGAGAAGAAGAAGTAATGTAAGACTATTGATCTGTTATATAATAGACTGCGTTAATAAGCCTGTAAAAAAGGACTATGTGGTAGCTTCAATGCAGAAAAACGCTATTGCAAATTACTTTGAGATACTTGACGCATTTAACGATCTTGTGCATAAGAAAAACATTATAGCTGCCGACGAAGAAAACGAGCTTTATGTTTTGTCTAAAAGCGGAAAGCTGATCGCAGCAAATCTGAGTGACGAGTTACCGCTTACAATAAGAGAACGTGCAGTTTCAACAGTGCTTGAGCTTATCATGCAGGAGAAAAACGAAGCTGAGAATATAGCGGAGATAAAAAAGATAAAAAACGGCTATATGGTAAAATGTCGTGTTACCGACGAAGATATAGATCTGTTTAGTTTTCAGCTTTATGTGCCGGATTCAAAGCAGGCAAAACTTGTAAAGAAGAATTTTCAAACCAATGCCGAAATGATATATAAAATGATGATCGCTACCATAACTCATAATTCTGATTTTGCCGAGCAAACGCTTGAAGATATCAGAAAGTCAAAAAAAGGTATTTAGAAGCGCTATAAGAATAACTCCGGGTACTGAGCCTACGACAGCGGCAGATACAGAAAGTACGCTTACGGGAATAAAAACACTTGTCAGCGGTGAAAAAACATTAATAAGTATCAAGCTTGCCAACCCAAGAAAGGTACTTTGTATGCTTGCCTTGACAGGTGACTTTATTCCCGAAAAAGCATTTATTAAAGAATAAAACAAGGTAACGGCACATATCATACACAACAGTGAAATTAAGTTCATGCTTATCACTCCTTGTTAAAATATATGTGCAAATAATGGTGATATGAACATGAACGAACAATTTGGAAGAACACAGCTTTTGTTAGGCGAAGCTGCTTTAGAATATCTTAGCCGCTGCAAAGTAGCGGTATTCGGCATAGGCGGTGTAGGCGGTTATACAGCAGAGGCACTTGCACGCAGCGGAATAGGTGAGATAGACCTCATTGACGACGATAGAGTTGCACTTTCAAACATAAACAGACAGATAATCGCACTTCACAGCACAGTAGGGCAGTATAAAACAGATGTTATGGAAAAGCGGCTAAAGGATATTAACTCCAATATCAAAGTAAATAATCATAAGATCTTTTTTAATGCTGAAACGTCTTGCAGATTTGATTTTTCCTCGTATGACTATGTGGTTGACGCAATTGATTCTGTATCGGGAAAAATCGAGATCATAACGAAGTGTAACAGTGTTGGTACTCCTGTAATTTCGTCAATGGGCGCAGGAAACAAGCTGGATCCGACAATGTTTGAGGTTGAAGATATCTACAAAACATCAGTTTGTCCTCTTGCAAGAGTAATGAGAAGCGAGCTGAAAAAGAGAGGTATAAAAAAGCTGAAGGTTGTTTATTCCAAAGAAAAACCGATAACGCCTGAAAAAAAGGTGAATTCAAGCGACGATACTTTACCAAATGACAGGGCGAAAAATGGAACGTATGTAAAGCAAGCACCCGGCAGTTGTGCGTTTGTACCGTCTGTTGCAGGGCTGATAATTGCCGGAGAGGTTATAAAGACCTTAGCAGAAAAGGGAGCAAACGAAAATGCAGACTCTTGAACAGGCAGTTGACAAGCTTCAAAAATCAAGCTTTCGGTCACGCTTTAAGCTGCGTGATACGGACATTGAGTATATAGAAAAAAAGGGCATTGATACTATACGCAGTCACGCAGAGGATTTTGTAAAAACTCGTCTTGCTCCTGCCTATATACCAAATGACGGAAAGCAAACGCCAATGAAAGGACACCCCGTTTTTATCGCTCAGCATGCCTGTGCTTGTTGTTGTCGCGGGTGCCTTAATAAGTGGTACAAAGTTCCCGAAAATACGCAGCTTACAAGCGAACAGCAAAAGAAAATTGTAAATCTGCTTATGTATTGGATAGAACTGCAAATCACGGCTTATGAATGAGTAAAGAAATTATGAAAATTAAAGTTTTTTGTCAAACTTTTTTTTCAAAAAAGATTGCGGGGTTCTAAGGAGCAGCTCACCTTAGCCGCCGGAGGCATGCTCCAGCCCTTTGCAATGGGTGAATTTCAACACAGTCCATAGGACTGTGTTGAAAGAGGGGACGCTTTGGCAGAAAGCGTCCCTTAACATTAATAGTTTCTTTACTCGTTCAAAAAACCTGAACTGCAAATACAGAACAGAAAACAAATTGCCCCGACAGATAAATAAGAATCTGCCGGGGCAATTTTTATAAATACATACTATTATTTCTTCTCGTTTTCCAATTCCGAAATAAATTCCTTGATACGCTTTAAAGCCTCTTTTATGTGCGAAAGTGAGTAGGAGTAAGATACTCTTACAAAACCCTCACCGCAGTCACCGAAAGCATTTCCCGGTACTACTGCAACTCTTTTAGAAAGTAAAAGCTTTGAAGCAAAATCCTCAGAGGAAAGACCTGTTGATTTTATACAGGGGAATACGTAAAAAGCACCCTTAGGCTCAAAGCAGGAAAGTCCCATTGCGTTAAAGGAGTCAACAATAAGTCTGCGGCGCATATCATATTGTTCACGCATTTCTTCAATGTCACTGTCACCGTTTTTGAGAGCCTCAATAGCTGCATACTGCGCTGTTGTAGGTGCGCTCATAATAGCATACTGATGAAGCTTTGTCATTTGTGCTATGATCTCTTTAGGTCCGAGAGCATAACCCAAACGCCAGCCCGTCATTGCGTAAGACTTTGAAAATCCGCTGATAACGATTGTACGCTCTTTCATACCCTTGATAGAAGCAAAAGACACAGGCTTTGAGCCATAAGATAACTCTGCATATATTTCATCAGAGAGTACAAGCAGATTGTGCTTTTCTATAACAGGAGCAATTGCCTCGTAATCCTCTTTGCTCATTGATCCGCCCGTCGGATTGTTCGGAAAGGGGAGTATAAGCATCTTTGTTTTGTCAGTGATTTTTTCTTCGAGCTCCTGCGGAGTAAGTCTGAACTCATTTTCAGCCTTTGTTTCTATGATAACAGGTGTTGCGCCTGCCATTGATGTCAATGGTTCATAACAAACAAACGACGGCTGCGGAATGAGTATTTCATCGCCTTCTTCTGCAATGCAGCGCAAAGCGCCGTCAATGGCTTCAGAGCCGCCCACGGTAACAAGAACGTCTGTTTCGGGGGAGTATGTAACATCAAATCTTCTTTCAAAGTATTTGCATATCTCCTCACGAAGCTGAGCCAGACCTCTGTTAGGCGTATACCAGGTTTTACCCTTTTCAAGAGAATCTATACCTTTTTGTCTAATATGCCACGGGGTTTTGAAATCGGGTTCTCCGATACTCAAAGAGATCACGTTATCCATCTCATTTGCGATATCGAAAAATTTTCTTATTCCCGAAGGCTTTGAATTCTTAATTCTGCTGTTTAAAAAACGATCGTAATCCATTATACCACACATTCCCTTTCGTCATTATTGGAAGTAAGGTTTTGCATATCTACCATGTTAGACTTATACTTTGTAAGTATAAAGTGTGTGCTGGCAGAAAGCACAGACTCAAGCGGAGAAAGTCTTTTTGCAACGAACATAGCAATATCCTGAATTGTATGACCGTTTACAAAAACAGCTAAGTCGTAATCGCCTGCCATGAGATATACACCCTCAACCTCTTTAAATGACATCACACGCTGTGCTATTTCGTCAAAGCCCTTGTCACGCTTTGGCGTTACCTTTAATTCGATCAAAGCTCTTACATCTGAACCGGGAACCTTCTCCCAGTTGATAAGAGCCTTATAACCGCAAATTACTCCGAGCTCCTCGTAATAAGCGATCTGTCTTTTTACTTCATCGGGAGTTGTATTAAGCAGAATAGCAAGCTCCTGCTCTGTGTATTTGCAGTTCTCCTGAAGTAATTCCAACAAACGATTTTTCATGTGTTTTCTCTCCTTTATTATTTTGTATTATTACCTTTGTCGTCCACAGACTTTTTTTCAAATCTTGACGAGAAAGCATAAACGCAGTAGTTGCTGCCTTCGTTTGATCGCATATATGTGCAGGCATATCCCAAAAATAACCAGAATATGGTTACCATGAACGATACCTCAAAGACCATAGCCTTTTCAAATAATGTGTATATACAGTACGCCGCAATAAATGAAACGATACAGGGGAAAGCGTCATCTTTAATAACGGGTTTAACAGAAAAAAGACATTTTATCATACGGTACGATAAACAGACCGCAAAGCCTGCAAAAAGCAGAAAGCCTATCAAGCCTGAGCATACTAAAATTGTCAGATATCCGTTATGAAAATCACTGTATTTCATTTTATTGTTGTTGTATCTGTTTCCGTATTTTTGTATATTGCCTTTTCCTACTCCCATAACAGGGTGATGCTTAAAAACATTTATTCCCTGCTTAAACAGCTTTATTCTTCCGCTGTCAAGGTTTTTGTTCTGATGTTCAAATGTTATCTCGTTGAGTTCGTCGTCGCTGTCGTAAAAAGTATTTGCAGAAGACGAGGGATCATTCATAGTATGAGTTGCGCCCGTTTGAAACAGTGTTCGTGAAACAAAAACGCCTACAGATAAAAAAGCAAGTGCAGCAGCCAATAGTATAATTCTTTTTACTAAAAAAGCAGCATTAATATACCTGCCGCCAAAAATGCGATAGCATAAAAAAGTAAATACATAGCAAATGATTATAACCGCAGTTGCATTTGAATCAGTAAGGAAAATAACGGCTAAATTCAGAATAAGCGAAACATAAGTTGTAATTATTTTAGCACGAGCTGCAGCCTTGCCGGTTGTAGTGAGTACAAACTTCTTTTGAAGAAGAATATGACAGCAGACAGCAGCACAAAATGACGAAAACGCCATTAAATTAGGATTGAAGTATACGCCTGTAAATCTGTTTTCATAAACGACGAGATATCCGAAAGAGTAAGTAACGCTCTTGCCGACAATATACAGCGAAAAAATGCTGATAATGTTGAGCACAAGCGACAAATACATGAAAATATTGCAAATTGTATAAAACTCATACAATATTGTTTTTGTATTATCTTCTGAGTCACATTCGCTGTGGAGTCCGTAAAAAATAAAGAAAATTACGGGCAGATGTACGAGCATAAGTGTACTTTCCCAGACTCCGTCATTGTAGCCCTGTAAAAGAACCGTGACAATGTTTGAAATAATAAAGAGTACAAGCCACCCGAAATAAGAGATCTTTTTTATTCTGAGTGCTGCTATATAGTCGCTGAATATAAGCGAAAGCGCCCACAGCAGAAAGATCACCTTTCCCACCTCGGCTGCTATATTTACATAACCCACAGAGCATAAGAACAGATCTGTAATATATCCTATCCTGAATAGAGAAAGAGTATTTTTAGCGATATGAAGCTTGTTGTTAGGCTTCACTGTATCACCGCCTTTTCAATGCACGGTCACTGTTATTAAAAAACTTTAACAACAGTAAGAAGCATTATATATATATCGTAAAAGAAATTGAATTTTTCTATGTACTCCAGGTTGTATTTCATTTTATCGGGAAGAACTTGCTCGATATACGCTTTTTCGACATCATCAGCATTTTCGAGAATTTCTTCTTCGTTGCGGTACTTAACGCTTGTCATAGAAGTAATACCCGCCGGCATAAGCAAAGTAGCATACATTTCGGGAGAATACTTTTCAACATAGCGTTCAACCTCAGGTCTTGTGCCGACAAAACTCATATCACCGGTAATAACGTTGAAAAGCTGCGGTATTTCGTCAAGCTTGAGCTTTCTGAGAGTACGTCCTGTTTTTGTAATACGGCTGTCTGTTCCGGCAGTTACCTGAGCATTTTTTGAATTATCGTTAATATACATTGTTCTGAATTTAAAAATGCTAAAAACCTTTCCGCCGGCAGTTACACGTCTTTGTCTGAAAAAGACCGGTCCCTCAGAATCAGCCTTTACGCAGATAGCTACAACGATCATAGGTATTGCAAGAATAATGATAAGTACAACAGCACAAATAATATCAAATATTCTTTTCAAAATCAGGCTGCCTGTTCTTTTTGAAAGAATATTGTAGTATTTCAAAACATCATCGTTTTGCATTTGTGCGGGAAGCTCTGAATAGCGGGGCAGTAACATACAAACCTCCAGAAATACTATAATGAGAATTAAGGCACACCGTAAAATGCGGTGCTGCCTTAAGCCGCTCCATAATATTATACACTGATATGGGAAATTTTTCAACTGTTTATAAAAAGTAATCATAAATACTTTTTATCAAAGGTTGCGTTTTGTTTTTAGTGTTGATATAATAAAGTTAGCAAAAATTGCTCAAAGCAGTAAGGAGATATATCATGAAAAAAATAGTTTTCCTGATAACGGCTGCGGCTGTATCGGTATCACTTTGCGGATGTGTTTTCGATAAGTATTTTGGTATAGATGAAACCGAGCTTGAAGCGTCTGCTTCAACAGCGTCTGTTGTAAGTCATACAACTAAAAGATATGATATCGCACTGATAACAGATTCTTTGGGAATAAAAGACAGCAACACAGCTACCGTTTGGAGATCAATTGTGTCTTACGGAGATACACACACTAAGACATATAAGTATTATACAGCCGAAAATATAGAAAACGATGCAGAAAAAGCCGTTATACAGGCAATCGACAATAAAGCAAAAATAATTGTTCTGCCCGGTGCGGAGTATAAAAGAACCGTAATGAGCGTTCAGGCAGATTATCCTGAGATAAGCTTTATTCTGGTAAATACTTATCCCGATAGTAAGCTTAAAGACAATGTACACTGTATCTCGTATAAAGAAGAACAGGCAGGCTATATTGCAGGCTACCTTGCGATTTCAGAAGGCTATACTATGTTAGGCTTTATCGGAAATTCAGATGACAGCGCAAATAAGCTTTATGCAAACGGCTTTATTACAGGTGCAGACGCAGCCTGCGAAGCCTTTCATGTGAATGATGTTACAATAAAATATTCATTCTTACCGAAAAAAACACAAAATAACGAACAGACGGAAACCTCTGATGAAGTTGATAATATTGCTATTGCTCAGAACGTAGCCGACAGATTATATAAAAGAGGTATAGAAGCAATTTTTGTTTGTGATCCCGATATTGCAAAGGCAGTTGATGTGTCCGCAAAGAATGCAGGAGCAAAAATGATCTGCGGCGGTGCGGTTTATGATAAATACGATACCTCGCTTACTTCTGTATGCTTTGATAACGTAGAGGCAGTAGACCGCATAATAAAAACGTGTTTTGATGATTCGCTTAAATGGTCTGTCTCTGAGGGCAATACGAATATCAGACTTGGTGCGCAGGATAGCTGTATTGATGTACTCACAGAGGAAAATGACTGGAAATTTACTTCTGTTGATAAAGAAGCTGCCGAACAGCTTTTGAATGATCTGGGCAGCGGCGCTGTAAAGCTTAGTGATTCTGCCGATAAAGTTCCTGTTACAAAGAAAGCGGTTTACAGCTATTACGAGCCGTAAGGAGTGTTTGGTATGGATATTATTGATATTATCGCAAAAAAAAGAGACAGAAAAGAGCTTACGCAGCAGGAGATAGAATATTTTGTAAAGGGTGTTACAGACGGTACGATCGCTGATTATCAGGCGTCCGCACTGCTTATGGCTGTTTTTCTGAACGGTATGACAGACCGTGAAACTACCGATCTGACTCTTGCTATGGCAGATTCCGGAGAGAGAGTTGATCTGTCAACTGTTAATGGCTTGACAGTTGATAAACACTCAACAGGCGGAGTAGGAGATAAAACTACTGTTATCGTAGTACCTATCGCCGCGGCTTTGGGAGCTCATGCGGCAAAAATGAGCGGCAGAGCGCTTGGTCATACAGGCGGTACTGTTGATAAGCTTGAATCTATTCCGGGATTCAGAACAGCAGTAGATCCTGATGAATTTATTGATATTATCAATAAAACAGGAGCTGCAATGATAGGTCAAAGCAAAAATATTGCAGCAGCAGACAAAAAGCTTTATGCATTGCGTGACGTTACTGCAACGGTTGAAAGTGTACCGCTGATCACGTCAAGTATTATGAGTAAAAAAATAGCGTCTGGCAGCGATTGTATCATACTCGACGTTAAATGCGGCAGCGGCGCTTTTATGAAGAACACAGACGACGCTCAGAAGCTTGCCGAGTCCATGATCCGCATAGGAAAGCTGTGCGGTAAAAGGATAACTGCACTTATTACCGATATGGATATTCCGCTTGGTTTTATGGTAGGAAACACTCTTGAAATTATCGAAGCGGTAAGTGTACTTAAAAATGAACAGAAGGGCGATCTTTACGAGCTGTGTATTGAGCTTGCTGCAAATATGTATTCTCTTACATCTTCAAAGACTGTTGAGGAATGTCGTATACTTGCAAAGCAGGCAGTTGAAAGCGGAAAAGCATTTGAAAAGCTGAAAGAAATAGTTTCCGCACAGGGCGGTGACGCTTCATATCTCATTGATACGTCAAAGTTTAAAAAAGCTGAGTTTTGTTTTGATGTAATATCGGAGTGTGAAGGATTTATTTCAGATATGAATTGTGAAGCTATCGGTCTTGCTGCAAATGCGTTAGGCGCAGGCAGAGAGAAAAAAGAAGACAGTATAGACCACAGTGCAGGTATTGAGTTGTGCAGAAAAACGGGAGATCATGTCAATAAAGGCGAAATTCTTGCAAAGCTTTATACCAACACGCCCGAAAAGCTTGACGGTGCAAAGGCGCAGTTTTTGTCGGCAGTAGAGTTTTCTGAGGAAAAACCGCAGCCGAAACCGCTTATATACAAAATAATTCAATAATGGGTATCTCTAAGGAACCTGCCGGCTAAATCTACGGTATATCTGATAACAATGAAATAATTGAATGATTACAAGCAATAAGAAAGCTAAAAATGAGTTTTCTTATTGCTTTTTTCTTTGTGTATTCAGCCGGTAATGGAATATTTCAGATGATACTATCATATATTATTTAAGGAAACACTGAATAAATCACGTCCTGCGGTCTGAGTACACAGTTCGATCGTCTGAATGTGTGCGGTGTTGCCATAAATATGCTCTCAAGGAAGTGAAATATATGGACAGATCGGTATTATCAATAATAAAGTGTTTTGGCACAGAATTGTACAATGCACTGAAAGATGCACAAGATGATATCAGTGAAATACGCATACGCAAAGAAAAAAGCGTTGTTGTGTACAAGCAAAATATACCGTATGCGGTGACAAAACAAGGCTTAACAGCATTAGAGCTTGATAATGCAAAAAACGAGTACATAACAGTAAGTGAAGCTCTGATAAAAGACGCATTTGCTCAGTTGTGTTCATATTCGGTATATCGCTTTCAAAATGATATCAATAACGGCTTTATTACCGTAAACGGCGGACACAGGATCGGCATTTGTGGTACATACGTAGGCGAAAATGGTATTATGCGAAGTGTGAGAGATATAACCTCGCTTAATATCAGAATTGCCCGTGAATATAAAGGCTGTTCACGAAAGCTTGCAGATATTGCCGGCTGTGAGGGCGGAATTTTGATTTGCGGTGTGCCGTCAACGGGGAAAACAACAATGCTCAGGGATATTTCAAGATTATTCAGTACTGAAAAAATGCTGAAGGTATCAGTAGTTGACGAGAGGGGAGAGCTGTCAGCGTATTCACACACATCAAACGGCTTTGACTTGGGACTTTGCGATATTTACTGTGGTTATCCAAAACAAAAAGCTGTAATTTGCGCTGTAAGAACAATGTCGCCTGATTTTATCGTATGCGACGAGCTGACCGGCGAAGATATAGAAAGCGTGTGTTTTACCGTGAATTACGGAGTAAAAATGATAGCCTCAGTTCATTGTGACAGCTTAGAAAATGGGCTTAAAAATGTATCGCTTTTTCGTTTGCTTAAAACAGGCGCATTTAATAAGGTAGTATTTTTAAACAGAAGTATTATCGGAAAAATAGACGCAGTTTATAATATCGGAGATATACAAAAGCTTTATGAATAATATGAAGATAATAGGCGCAGTTCTTATAATTCTTACATCGTGGCTTACCGGTATAATGCTTTCAAAAAGACTTTCACAAAGAGAAGAACTGCTCATCGAATTAAAGCAGTTGTTAAGTGAGATTAAACGCCGGATAACTTACGAAATGCCTACAATGTGCGATCTGATAAGCAACTGCGGCACACAGTATTTAAAGCCGTTTACAGATAATATGTATAATAGCTTGTCGGGCGGTTATACCATAAATGAAAGCGTGATATCTGCTGTTGCTGATACACCGCTTTTGTGCGTACTCCAAGACTGCGAAAAACAGCTTATAACAGATGTGCTGTCGTCACTGGGCGCAGCGGATAGTACGTCGGTAAGAGAAATAACAGACAGTGCGATAATACAGCTTGATCATTATATCGGGCTTGCACAGGAGAACAGACAGAAAAATTCAAAGGTATATTTTGTTACTTCGCTTTATATTGGCTTTGCGGCAGTAATATTAATGATATAGAAGGACTGATAATATAATGGAAATAGACTTGCTTTTCAGAATTGCCGCTATCGGTATGATAGTTGCTGTGATAAATCAGGTGCTCACTCGTGCAGGGCGTGAAGATCAGGCTATGATGACAGCTCTTGCAGGTTTGGTTATAGTTTTGTCAATGGTGATACAGCAGGTAAGCAGCCTGTTTGCGTCGGTAAAGTCGGTGTTCGGGTTGTAGCTATGAATATTATTTCAGTTTGTGTAATATCGGTGTTTGCGTCTGTATGTGCGCTTGCGCTAAGAAAATACAATGCAGAAACAGCGTCGCTTCTGATGATCTCGGCGGCGGTAATATTGTCTGTAATGACATTACCCTTTTTATCGGGCGCATTTACGGCATTAAACGAGCTTATGAGTACGGCAAAAATAAAAAACGAATATATATCTGCGCTTGTTAAAGCATTGGGAATATGCTTTGTTACGCAAATATCGGCTAACGTATGCAGAGAAAACGGAGCTCAGTCCATAGCCTCACAGTTGGAGATAGCAGGAAAGCTTTTGATACTTATACCGTCGCTTCCGATTTTTATAGATGTGCTGAATGTTGTCAGTGAATTTATACGATAAAATGATGTTGCAATTTTTCTTATATATGGTATAATAGTTAATCGGGTGGTGATACCGTGAGCGTAAAATCAAACTGTGATTACTGCGTAAATTACGAGTATGACGAAGAATACGAATGTTACGAGTGTATAGTGAATATGGACGAAGACGATATGTACAGATACATTCGTGATAAGTCGAAAGGCTGTCCGTATTTCAGATTAGGTGATGAGTATAAAATCGTACAGAAACAAAATTAAGGGAAAATAAATATGGATAATAAAATTTATAACAAATTAGGAATATGTGATGAGGTATTGTCTTTCAGCGAGAAAGTATTGGACGAGCTTAAAGAAAGATTTATCGGAATAGACGAAACAGCAGAGTATAACCAATGCAAGGTAATTTCTGCAATGCAGGAGAACAGGGTTAATGCTGTATGCTTTGCTGCAACAACGGGTTACGGTTATGATGATGTAGGCAGAGATAATCTCGAAAAGGTATATGCTTGCTGCTTTAACACCGAAGCAGCTCTTGTACGCCCGCAGATAACCTGCGGCACTCATGCTCTTGCGGTTGCATTGTCTGCAATTCTGCGTCCGGGCGACGAGCTTTTGTCACCTGTCGGAAAGCCCTACGATACGCTTGAAGAAGTTATAGGTATCAGAGAATCGAAATGCTCACTGAAAGAGTTCGGTATTACATATGCACAAGTCGATCTGCTCAAAGACGGCACTTTCGACTATGAAGGCATAAAAAGAGCAATAAACGAAAAAACAAGAATGGTAACTATACAGCGTTCAAAGGGTTATCAGACAAGACCAACTTTTTCGGTAACGCAGATAGGAGAGCTTATCTCTTTTGTAAAGAGTATAAAGCCTGATATTATTTGTATGGTAGATAACTGCTACGGCGAGTTTGTAGAGAAAACAGAGCCGTCAGATGTCGGGGCAGATATGATAGTAGGTTCGCTGATAAAAAATCCGGGCGGCGGTCTTGCTCCGATAGGCGGATATATCTGCGGTACAGCCGAGTGTATCGAAAAATGCGCATACAGACTGAGCGCCCCCGGACTTGGTCAGGAGGTTGGCGCAAATCTTGGTATAATGCCGGCGTTTTATCAAGGCTTTTTTATGGCTCCCACGGTTGTGGCAGGTGCGTTAAAGGGTGCGATCTTTGCGGCTCGCTGTTATGAAAAGCTTGGGTTCAGGGTTGTGCCGAACAGCGTTGAGAGCAGACACGATATTATACAAGCCGTAGAGCTTGGCTCAAAAGAGAGAATGCTTGCGTTTTGCAAGGGTATTCAGGCGGCAGCTCCCGTTGACAGCTATGTTACACCCGAACCTTGGGCAATGCCGGGTTATGACAGCGAGGTCATTATGGCAGCGGGTGCATTTGTACAGGGCTCGTCTATTGAGCTTAGCGCAGACGGACCTATAAGAGAACCATATGCAGTTTATTTTCAGGGCGGATTGACCTGGTATCATGCAAAGCTTGGAATAATGATGTCTGTTCAAAAGCTTTACGAGGCAGGACTTTTGGAGAACGGATTATTATGATATTTGCGGCGGCATTATTGTGCTGCCGCATTTTTTCTATATGCAGGTTTATTGTGTAAAGGGCATCTCTAAAAACCTGCCGTCGTTCAGATGTGCCGTAGATTTAGTCGGGAGGTTGCACAACAAAATCGCCGGCATACTGACGTATGTCAAGAATTTTTATGCAATATGACGGCTGAAGATACGGCGCAGATTGGTGGTGCGAGGTTTTTAGAGGTGCCCTAAATGTAAAAATTTTTTTATTTGCTTTACAATTTTTAATTTTTGGTATATTATATAATTCAAGTGAATAATTACTGATGTGCTAAAAGCTTTTTTGGAGGTGTATTGATGTCCAAAGGGACTTTCAGATCTATTTTGTCTTTGATCGCCTTTGCTGCAATAATGGTATTGCTGCTTACAAGGCTTGATATATTTGTTACGGTAGTAAAACATATATTTAAGGTTCTTACCCCGTTTCTGGTAGGATTTGTATTGGCATACGTTTTGAATATACCTTATATGTTCTTTATGAATAAAGCGTTTGTCTTTATGGATATAGAGCCGAAGCAGATAAAAAATAAAGCAGATGAGTTTTTGGTTAAGCTTCGTAAACCGCTTTCTTTGATAATCACCTATTCGATACTGTTTGCTGTAATAGTTTTTCTTTTAAGTATAATCATACCGCAGATCACAAACAGCTTGCAGGGAGTTATAGATAATTTCGGTGTTTATTACACCTCTTTTCAGGAATGGGTGTTTAAGGTTGCTGCAAGGTTCGGCTTTGAGTATGAATTTATGTCTGATATATTTGCAGACATAAACTCGTTCATAGCGCAGTATACGGGCGGCAGTTCAAGTGAAGCTGCAAATATTGTCGATCTTAATACAATAGTACAGGGCTTGACAAATTACCTGTTTCCGCATATTTTCGACTTTACAAAGAATGTTTATAATGTATTCTATAACTTCATTATCAGTGTTATCATATCAATATACTATCTTGCAAACAAAGAAACGCTGATGAATCAGATAAAGAAAATAACTTATTCTTTAGTACCGCAGAAATTTCTCGGCAGAGTATTGAGAACTGTCGATATCTGCAATAATAAAGTTGGTAAATTCTTGTACGGTAAACTCATAGACTCAACTATTTTAGGCTTGCTCTGCTTTATCGTGCTTCAGATCTTCGGAATAGAATACGCAGTACTTTTAAGCGTGTTTGTGGGCGTAACAAATATAATTCCGTTTTTTGGCCCTATTATAGGAGCAATTCCCGGTGTTATTCTTTTGGTAATGATAAATCCGATACAGGCGCTTATCTTTGGAATAATAATAATTGTTTTGCAGCAGATTGACGGAAACTTTATAGGTCCGAAAATTCTCGGAAATCAGCTTGGTATTTCAGGCTTCTGGATCATGTTCAGCGTACTCGTGGGCGCAGGGCTTTTCGGGTTTGTCGGAATGCTTCTCGGTGTGCCTGTATTTGCGGTAATATATCAGATATGCGGCGAAAAGGTCAACAACAGACTTGTAAAGCTCGGCTTTGCAACAGAGGCTAATGTCAGAGTAGATCCACTGCCGAGAGTTGCTTATGAGGACGGTCATATAGTTGCTGATGACGAAGATGATGACGAAGAATGGTTTGTCGAAGATGATGAGGAGAATTAGCTCTGAGAGCCGGAAATAAATAGAGCTTTCTTAACGATCATTATATGTGTTTCGGGTGATAAATATGAATAAGAATTTATTGGAGAGAATAAACGCATCAAGAAGCGGTCTTTCAAAGGGACAAAAGCTTATAGCGGAATATATAGAATCACATTACGACAAAGCCGCTTATATGACCGCTTCAAGGCTTGGAGAAAATGTAGGCGTGAGCGAATCGACAGTAGTTCGTTTTGCAGCGGAGATAGGTTATGAGGGATATCCCGAATTACAGCTTGCTATGCAGGAGATGATTCGTGACAAGCTTACTTCCGTTCAAAGAATAGATGTAGCTTCTAACAGAATAGATTACGGCGATGTGCTTACAAGTGTTTTGAATCAGGATATTAAACTGATAAAAAAGACAATGGACGAAAATAATGACGAGTCCTTTGTAAAAGCGGTTGACGCTATTGTAAATGCAAGAACAATTTATATATTTGCTGTAAAAAGCTCTTTTGCGCTTGCAAGATTTCTGGGCTATTATTTCGAGCTGATCTTCGGAAATGTGAAGATCATAGAAACTACAAGTAAAACTCAGATGTATGAGCAGCTTTTCAGAATAGACAAGCAAGATGTATTGATAGGTATTAGTTTTCCGAGGTATTCTTCTTCAACGGTAGAGGCAATGCGTTTTGCGTCACAACAGGGTGCACACGTTATAGCTATTACTGATAGTATGACCTCGCCTGTTACAAAAATATCTGATTGTGTGCTTATCGCAAAAAGTGATATGGCTTCTGTTGTAGATTCTCTTGTAGCGCCGCTTAGTCTTATCAATGCATTGATAGTGGCAACTGTCGAACAAAAGCGTGACGAGGTAACACAGACGTTTAAACAGCTTGAAAGTATTTGGGACAGATACGATCTTTATATCAAGAACGGGGAGAGTGCAGCCGATGACGCAGACGAGTAAAACTGTCATTGTGGTTGGCGCAGGCGCTTCCGGCTGTATGGCTGCCGTTACTCTTGCAAAGAGGGGCATGAGGGTGCTTCTGTTTGACAGAAATCCCAAAATTGGCAGAAAGCTTCTAATAACGGGAAAAGGCAGGTGTAATGTTACAAATAACTGCGATACCGATACTTTGATAGCCTCGGTTACTACTAACAGCCGTTTTTTGTACAGTGCATTTTCCGCTTTTTCTCCGCAAGATACAATGAGCTTTTTTGAAACTAACGGAGTACCTCTCAAAACAGAGAGGGGACAGCGTGTTTTTCCTGTATCAGATAAGTCTATGGATATTATAGACTGTTTTTTTAAGCTTATAAAAAAGCTTCATATTCAGCTTATAAACGAAGATGTTACCGGACTTCTGATATCACAGGGAAAAGCAGTCGGCGTAAAAACTGATACACGTACATATCACGGTGACGCTGTAATTGTTTGCTGCGGAGGCTGCTCTTACCCTCAGACGGGTTCAGACGGATACGGCTATACTTTAGCTAAACAGGCAGGGCATACTATTACAGATGTAAAGCCGTCGCTTGTGCCTGTCGTTGTTAAGGAAAAATGGTGCGCCGATCTGCAAGGACTTTCGCTTAAAAATATTTCGCTGAAAGTTCTTAATGACAAAAATAAAGCTGTATACTCCGATTTCGGTGAAATGATGTTTACGCACTTCGGAGTTACCGGTCCTGTTGTTCTTAGTGCAAGCGCACATATGAATCTGAAAAAGTGCTGTGAGTATAGGATCGTAATAGACCTAAAGCCTGCTTTAAGCACAGAACAGCTTGATAAGCGGCTTCAGAAGGATATTGAAAACAACATTAATAAGGATATTATAAATTCTCTTTCGCAGCTTTTGCCGAAAAAAATAATTCCGACAATTGTCGGGCTTTCTGAAATACCCCCTCATACAAAGTGCAACGAATTAACTAAAGCACAGAGAAACTCTTTGGCAGAGGTCTTAAAGAACCTTACCATGACTTTTAAAGAATTCCGCCCCATTGAAGAAGCTATTGTCACGTCTGGCGGAGTTTGTGTGAAAGAGATAAACCCAAAGACTATGGAATCAAAGCTTTGCGAAAATCTGTATTTTGCGGGTGAGGTAATAGATGTTGACGCTTATACAGGCGGATTTAATTTGCAGATAGCCTTTTCAACAGGTTATCTTGCGGGAATATCAATTTAATGAGGTGTTATTATGTTTAATGTAGCAATAGACGGTCCTTCCGGTGCCGGCAAAAGTTCTGTCAGCAAAGAGGCTGCAAAAAGATTAGGATTTATTCATGTTGACACAGGCGCTCTGTACAGATCGCTTGCTTATGCAGCTATGAAAAATGATGTGGATATAAATGACGAAATTTCATTGAAAAAAATGTTGAATATGACAAAAATCAGCATTGAATTTAAAGACGGTACTCAAAACGTTTTTGTAAATCAAGAAAATGTCAATGACAAAATTCGTACAGAGCAGGTGTCCAAGGCTGCTTCGGATATATCAAAAATCCCCATGATACGTGCATTTTTGCTTGATCTGCAGCGTGATCTCGCAAATGAAAATAATGTTGTTATGGACGGACGTGATATCGGTTCGGTAGTACTCCCGAATGCTGATGTGAAGATATTTATTACCGCCTCTCCGGAACAAAGAGCTGAAAGAAGATACAAAGAACTACTTGCAAAAGGCGAAAAAGTAGTGTATAATGATATATTAGAGAAGCTTGTTTATAGAGATCATCAGGATACTCACAGAGAAATTGCACCGTTAAAACCCTGCGAGAATGCTGTTATTATAGATACCTCGGAGCTTGATTTTTCTCAATCGGTCAATGCTGTGTTAGATACTATTCGAGAAAAATATAAGCAGTAACGCATTATTGCAGCGAGCGATATAAAATTTATCTGTGTATTGTTAGTGAGGTATTGATAGTATGACAAGAAAACCTTTGTATTACCCTTTTGCAAGGGTGGCAGCAGCTATTCTTTTTAGTGTTATTTATCCGCTGGAGGTTCAAAACGGCTATAAGCTGCCGAAAAAGGGAAAAATGATAGTTTGCAGCAACCATGTTCATGTTCTTGATCCTGCGATCTTGGATTACAGCCAGTGGAGAATGATCTGTTTTATGGCAAAAACCGAGCTTTTTGAGGGAAATAAGTGGGGCGCTGATTTTATAAGATCGCTTGGTGCTTTTCCCGTAACAAGAGGCAACGACGGCGGCAAAGCTATTGAAAATGCGAAAAAGCTTCTTGACGATAATGACTGTGTAGGTGTTTTTATAGAGGGAACACGTTCTAAAACAGGTGAATTGGGACGTGCCCATGCAGGCGCTATTCTGATCGCGCATCAGACGAATACTCCGATAACCCCCTGCTGTATTACTCCGAGAACAGGATTCTTTACGCCCTTCAAAAAGACAAAGGTAATGTTTGGTGAACCAATAACCTGTGAAGAACTTGGCGTAAAAGAGGGTACAAATAGAGAATACAGAGAAGCCGCAAAAAAGGTTATGGAGATCATTGCCGATATGCGTAAAAAACATCGTGAAGAGTTTGAAGGCAAAAAGGAAAAGCGCAAAAAGGACGAGTAAAAGGATAAGCAAATGAAAGTCAGAGTTGCAGACAGCGCCGGGTTTTGCTTTGGAGTAAACCGTGCTGTCAATATGGTAAATGAATTAGCCGATAAAGGTATAAGCGTATGTACGCTTGGACCTATTATTCATAACAAGCAAGTTGTAAACGAGCTTGAAAAGCGGGGCATTTTCGCCGTGGATGATCCGCTGAAAACAGAAAACGGCAAAACTCTTGTGATACGATCACACGGAGTAGGCAAAGATGTATATAGGTGTCTTGAAGAAAATCACATTGAGTATGCAGACGCTACCTGTCCTTTTGTAGCAAAAATACATAAGATAGTGGCTCAGCAGTCTGCTTTGAACAATGACGTATTTATTGCAGGCGACTGCGAGCACCCCGAGGTCAAGGGGATAATGAGTCATTGTACATCAGATGTGTATACCTTTAAGAGTCAGAATGAATTGGAGAATTTATTACAGAAATTTCCTGAAAAGAAAAATGAACCGCTTTGTGTAGTGGCTCAGACAACATTTGACGTAGAAGAATGGAAAAAATGTAAAAAAATATTCAAAAACCTATGTACAAACGCTAAATTTTTTGATACAATATGTAATGCGACCTCACAAAGACAATTTGCGTCGAAAGAGTTGGCAAAAGAATCAGATGTAATGATAGTAATAGGCGGACGTCACAGTTCCAACACGAATAAGCTGTATAAGATATGCAGTGAATCGTGTAAGACCACATATCTAATCGAAGCAGCTAACGAGCTTGAGCACATTTCTTTCCGGGGGGACGAAAAAATAGGCATTACTGCCGGGGCATCCACGCCGGCAAGCATAATTAAGGAGGTACTGGATAGAATGAGTATTGGATCCGAAGGAGTAGCTGAAAACGAGCAAAGTTTTGCAGAAATGATGGAGATGGAGGAGTATAGTACGTCTACCAGCGACAAAGTAAAAGGTACAGTTGCAAGCATTGAGCCTAATGGCGTTTATGTTGATGTAGTGGGCAGAAAGCAGACAGGTTACATTCCTGCTGAAGAGCTTTCAAACGATCCCAACGCAAAGCCCGAAGACTTGGTTAAGCCCGGCGACGAGCTTGAGCTTCTCATCATGAAGACAAACGACCAAGACGGTATTATGAAGCTTTCAAAGAAGCGTGTAGACGCTAACAAGGGCTGGGAAACTATTGAGAATGCTTACAACAACAAAGATATTATCACAGGCGTTGTAACAGGTCTTACAAAGGGCGGTCTTAATGTCGTTTCTAATGATGTAAGAGTATTCATTCCTGCTTCTCAGGCAACATTGAGAAGAAGCGAGCCGTTGGAAGAGCTTGTAAAGAAAACAGTTGAGTTCAGAATCATTGAGATCAACGACAAAAACAGAAGAAAGAACGCAGTAGGTTCTATTCGCAGCGTACTCAGCGAGAGAAACAAGGCTGCAAAGGAAGAATTCTGGAACAGCGTTGAGGTTGGCAAAAAGTATACAGGTACTGTAAAGAACCTTGCAAAATTCGGTGCATTTGTTGACTTGGGCGGCGTAGACGGTCTTATTCACATTTCCGAGCTTTCTTGGAACAAGATCAAAACTCCGTCAGAGGTTGTTAAAGAGGGCGATACAGTAGAAGTATACGTAAAGGCAATCGACACTGAAAAGAGGAATATTTCTCTGGGTTACAGAAAAGACGAGGAGAATCCGTGGAACATCTTTGTAACTAACTACAAGGTTGGTGATGTTGTTGACGTTACGATCGACGGCATGACATCTTACGGTGCATTTGCTGTAATTATTCCCGGCGTTAAGGGACTTATCCACATCTCGCAGATCGCAGATCGCAGAATCGACAAGCCCGAAGATGAGCTCAAGATCGGTGAAGTTGTTAAGGCTAAGATCACAGAGATCAAGAACGAGGAGAAGAAGGTTTCTCTTTCAATCAGAGCTCTTCTTGCAGAAAAAGCTGAAGAAACAGAAGCAGCAGACGAATAATATCTCTATTAGACTATATAATAATAAGGCATCCTTTTTGGGTGCCTTTTTATATATATAGATCATAAGAAGTTTAGGAGGAGTGAAAATGAGTTATAAAGATGAGTTTCTGGAAATATTCAGAGAAAAGGTAGATCGTCCGGGTGTTAATGATCTGTTAGATTGGCTTGAAAATAAAACAGATTTTTTTACGGCTCCCGCAAGTACGAAATATCATTGTGCGTGTCATGAGGGGCTTGTTATGCACAGTATAAGCGTCTATAAGGTTATGGTAGAAAAGCATTTCGAGGAGGGCGATAATCCCGAAAGCTTTGCAATTTGCGCTTTGCTGCACGATTTGTGTAAAACTGGCTTCTATAAAACATCTACACGAAACGTGAAAAATGAAGAAACAGGAAAATGGGAGAAGGTGCCGTATTATGCGATCGAGGATAAATTTCCATTTGGTCACGGTGAAAAATCCGTTTTTCTCATCGAACGTTTTATGCGTCTTAAACCTGATGAGGCAATTGCAATTCGCTGGCACATGGGCGAATTTGACGGACCAAACGGCTTTTCTGTAAGTCAGGCATATGAAAAATATCCGTTGGCAGTAAAGCTTCATCTGGCAGATCTTGAGTCTACATATCTAAGAGAAAGAAATACATCAACAGTAAATAATTGATAAGTAGGTGCGGTGAATAAAATGGATTTTGAATCTGCAAAGCAGAGAATAGAGTTTTTAACTAATGAGATAAGGCGACATAACAAGCTTTATTATGATCAGGATTCTCCGGAGATAAGCGACTTCGATTATGATAAGCTGCTTCGTGAGCTTGAAAATCTTGAAGCAGAATATCCGCAGCTTGCAAGCGAGGATTCCCCTACAAGAAATGTAGGCGGAGAGCGTTCAAAGAAGTTTTCCCCTGTTGAGCATATAGTTCCAATGGAAAGTCTGCACGATTCGTTCTCTTATGATGAACTCAGAGATTTTGACCGCAAGGTACGTTCAGTTGTAGGTACTCCAAGATATGTGGCAGAACCCAAGTTTGACGGTCTGTCTGTATCAGCAGAGTACAGAAACGGTGTGTTTGTGCGTGGTTCTACCCGCGGCGACGGCAGAGTGGGCGAAGATATAACCGACAACCTTAAGACAATAAAAAGCCTGCCTTTGCGTTTGTCAAAGCCTTTGGAATACCTCGAAGTACGAGGAGAGGTATATATGTCGGAACAAAGCTTTTTAAAGCTTCTCAAATATCAGGAGGAGCATGAAGAAAAGCCGTTTAAAAATCCGAGAAACGCCGCCGCAGGTTCTTTAAGGCAAAAAGACTCAAAAATTACCGCACAGCGTGATCTTGATATTTTTGTATTTAATATTCAGCATATCGTCGGCGCTGAGCTTACATCACATAAAGAGTCTATTGATTTTCTTGCTGAACTGGGCTTTAAAACAGCGCCGTTTTACAATGCTTATGACAACATTGAAGACGTGATTACAGAGATCGAGCGCATTGGTGAGGAGAGAGGAAACTTAGATTTCCCGATAGACGGCGCAGTAGTCAAGGTCGATAATTTCTCACAAAGAGAAGAATTGGGATCAACGGCTAAATTTCCTCGCTGGGCAGAGGCTTATAAATATCCGCCCGAAGAAAAAGAAACAGTACTTCGTCAGATAGAGATAAATGTAGGAAGAACAGGCGTGCTTACTCCAACGGGTGTTTTTGATCCGATACTGCTTGCAGGTACAACAGTAAGCCGTGCGACTCTCCACAACGAGGACTTTATAAAAGCAAAAGATATTCGCATAGGCGATACCGTTATCTTGCGTAAAGCCGGCGAGATAATACCTGAGGTTGTTTCGCTTAAGCAGAGAGGCGAGAATACACAGCCGTATACTATGCCGACAGTCTGCCCGTCTTGCGGATCTCCGGTTGTAAGAGAGGCGGGCGACGCCGCTGTTCGCTGTACAAACACGTTATGCCCTGCACAGCTTATGCGTCATCTTATACATTTTGTGTCAAGAGATGCAATGGATATTGACGGTCTGGGACCTGCTGTGCTTGAACTGCTTTCAAGCAGCGGTTATGTAAATTCACCGGCAGATCTGTATAAGCTAAAAGCCGAAAATATCAGTACGCTTGAAAGAATGGGCGAGCAGTCAGCGAATAATATAATATCGGCTATAAACAGATCAAAGCAGAATCCGCTGAGCCGACTTGTAACAGGTTTGGGAATCAGACTTGTAGGACAAAAGGCGGCAAAGCTTATATGTACTAAGTTCCCTGATATCGACAGCCTTATGAATGTACAAAAAGACGATATCCTTGTAATTGACGGAATCGGTGACGCAATGGCACAGAGCATTGTCAATTATTTTGCTCTTGATAAGACAAAGCTTATGATAGATGAATTCAGAAGTCTTGGAGTGAATATGACGGAACCTGTTACAAATGACATAAAAACAACTTTTTCAGGAAAGACGTTTGTATTGACAGGTACTCTGCCGACTTTAAAGAGAAGTCAGGCTTCAAAGATCATAGAGGAACACGGCGGAAAGGTATCTTCATCTGTATCAAAAAAGACAGACTATGTTTTAGCAGGAGATGAAGCAGGCAGCAAGCTTACTAAGGCTCAGAGCTTAGGTGTAACAATAATATCAGAAGAAGATCTGATGAAAATGATAAACGGGTAATTGTTATAGGGGCTCTAAAGAAAAAAGACGGCTGCATTCTAAAAAATGCAGCCGCTGTATTATTCCCATGCTTTTTTGAGCGCAGCAGCGGCGGAGTCGATATTCTCCGCACTAATGCCCGAAAAAGAGAGGTAAAAATATTTTAGACCGTTTTTTTCTCGGCATTTACCTAAAATAATGCCGTTTTTTAATGCCTGTTCTTTGTGCATATCAAGACTATTTTCTGATCTGAGCTTTATTCTTACGCAGAGCGCAGTTTCTATAATATCTATTGATACGCAATTGCCGAAATGTGCTTTTATGCTTTTTACAAGAATATCGCACTTTTCGGCATATATTTTTCTGAGCTTTCTTAACTGCTTGTCTAATCTGCCTGCATTGATATACTCAGCAAGAGCCAGTTGTTCGATCTTAGATGAAGTCTGATTGTAATATTTGCTGTATGCAGAGTATGTATTCGTAAGCGTATCAGGAATTATCATATAACCGATCCTTACAGACGGCAAAAGCAGTTTTGAAAAGCTGCCTATATATACAACTCTTTCACTGCACAAGCCTTGAAGTGCGGGCACAGGCTTTGAGGTGTAGCGAAGTTCGCCGTTGTAATCGTCCTCGATAATAATAGCGTCATGCTTTTTTGCCCAAGAAATGATCTCGCTGCGTTTGTTTATAGAAAGCGGCGCAGAACCTCTTATACTTCCCGACGAATTAATAAAAAGAATTCTGCTTTTAACGGTATTATCGAGTATAATACCGTTTTTGTCGGCTTTAAGCGGAGTCATTTCAAAGCCGTGGTCTTTAAAGATCTGTTCGCCCTGAGGGAAGAACCCTTTTTCGATCGCAACGTTTTTTCCGTACTCTCCGCAAATTCCGAGCAGTATAGATAACAGCGCCTGAGTACCTGCACCGATAATAATTCTGTCGGCAGAAACTATTGTTCCTCTAATGTTTTTTGAATATGAACAGAGTGCCTCACGCAAAGCATGCTCACCCTGCGGATCACCGTAGGACGAAATTTCATATTGCCTTGTAAGTATTTCCGAAACACATCTTCTCCAATATTTGATGTCAATATATTTCGGATCAATGCCTGAGCTTGAAAAGTCGTATTTTATCGGAATGTTTATTTCCGTATCGCTGGGCTGTAAGCCTTCCGATTTTTTTTTTGAGGGAATGATCTCAGTGTTGGCTTCGATAAAATAGCCCTTTTTAGGTGCGTTGTTAATATAGCCCTCTGCGCATAGCTGATCGTATGCAGTTTGTACGGTTGTACGACTGATGTGCAGATTTTCGGAAAGCTGTCTTATCGAGGGCAGTTTGTCACCCTTTGAAAGCTGCTTTGCTGATATAGCTTGTATTATTTTTTCGTATAATTGCTCGTATAATAGAGTATCGGCGCTCTTGTCGATTTCGAAAAAGTCGTATATCATAATGCTGACCTCTTTGGTATGTATTATGATATAATAATAATACATATAAGCAATAATATCAAGTGTGTATTTTTTTGCAATTTATTAAAAAGCAGGATTGAAATTTTTGGAAAATTCGCATATAATATTATTTTAGATAGTAATTTAATTTTAGTCAATACCGCACCGAATATGTGCAATAAGTTGTTTTAGCAGAGTACATAAAGTGACCTGACGTATTACAAGGTTTTGTACTATGTCAGAGAGTATTTACACAGATTGGAGAATACGTCAGGCGTTCTTTGTGCGGTGTTGCCTTTACTTAGTGAGGTTGTAGAAATGGATAACAGAACAAAAAGCTTTTTAAATAGTCTTAACGGAAAAAAAGTTGCACTGATAGGCATAGGCAGAAGTAACCTTCCGCTTATCTCTTTGTTTACAAAATACGGCGCAAAGGTTACTGCCTGCGATAAAAGAACAAAAGAACAGCTCGGTCAGCAGGCATTAGAAGCCGTAAACGCAGGCGCAGAGTTGAGCGTTGGCGAGGGATACTTGACAGAGCTTGACGCAGACATTGTATTCCGTACTCCGGGAATGCGCTTTTATATGGATGAGCTTGTAGAAATGCGCAAAAGAGGCGTAGTTGTTACTTCTGAAATGGAGGTATTCTTCGATTTGTGCCCCTGCAAGATTATTGCAGTAACAGGCAGCGACGGAAAAACCACCACAACGACTGTCATTTCAGAAATGCTTAAAGCAGAGGGAAAAACTGTTCATCTGGGCGGTAATATCGGCAAGCCGCTTCTGCCTGAGATCGAAACGATAGAAAGCGGCGACTATGCAGTTGTCGAGCTTTCAAGCTTTCAGCTTATCTCAATGAGAAACAGTCCTGATATTGCGGTAGTGACAAACCTTGCACCGAATCATCTTGATATACATAAAGATATGCAGGAGTATATCGACTCCAAAAGAAATATAGTACTTCATCAGAATGCTTTTTCAAGAAGCGTGTTGAATCTTGACAATAATATTTCAAACAGCTTTTCGCAGGATGTAAGAGGTACTCTGTATAAATTCTCACGCATACAAAGTGTTGAAAACGGCGCATATATGAACGAAAACGGAGATATGCTTTTTGTCGAAAACGGTGCTGAAACCTTCATTATGAATAAAGATGATATCAAAATTCCCGGACTTCACAACGTAGAGAATTATCTTGCTGCTATTTGCGCAGTATGGGGTATTGTGTCCGTTTCTGCGATCGTAAAGGTAGCAAAGGAGTTCGGCGGAGTTGCTCACAGAAACGAATTTGTAAGAGAGATCAACGGCGTTAAGTATTATAACGACTCAATCGCTTCAAGTCCCACAAGAACGGCTCTTGGTACTCTTTCGCTGTATGATGAAAAGATAATTGTAATATTGGGCGGCTATGATAAACACCTTGATTATACCGAGTTAGGCGAACTGATAACAAAAAAGGTAAAAACAGCAATTATCATGGGTGCAACAGGACCAAAGATAAAGGCTGCTATTCTCTCTGCTGAAGGATACAGCGAAAATAACCCTGTTATCGTTGAAGTTGAAAATATGGAGCAGGCAGTTGAGGCTGCACGAAAAGCCGCACAGAAGGGTGATATTGTATCTATGTCGCCTGCAAGCGCAAGCTTTGATCTTTATAAAAACTTTGAGGAACGAGGAGAACACTTTAAGAGAATAGTAAACGCTCTGTGAGGTTATTAATATGATAGAATTACTTGAAAGACTTTGCACAGCAAAGGGTGTTTCGGGCAGAGAGGAAAGCATTTGCAGGCTTATTTATGACGAAATGAAGCAATTGTCCGATACAGTGTCTGTTGACAAAAATAATAACGTAATAGCTCAAGTCGGAGATATAAAAAAGCATAATATTATGTTGGACGCACACCTTGACGAGATAGGCTTCATAGTAACTTATATTGACGAGAGAGGTTTTCTGAAGGTTTCGTCATGCGGCGGTATGGATATGAGAGTAATACCCGATACCCGCTTTAAGGTGCAGACAGACAACGGAGAAATTACAGCAGTTTCATGCTGTATGCCGCCGCATTTATCCGACGGCGGAGAGGATAAAGCGCCGTCTGCCGACAGTATCTATTTAGATACAGGTCTGCCTGCCCAAAAGGTCAAAGAAATAGTATCTTTGGGTGACATCGCTGCTTTTGATGTTTCTCCTGCTGTACTCCTGAATAATCGTTTTTCATGCTGTTCTGCTGATAACAGGGCAGGCTGTGCCGTTCTTATAAGAGTGGCTCAGCTTATAAAGGAAAATCCTGTAAAAAGCGGAGTAACGTTTGCTTTTACTGCACAAGAGGAAACATACGGAAAAGGCGCAGTTACAGCAGCTTATGAAATTAACCCTGATGAGGCTGTTTGTGTTGATGTAAGTTTTGCAATGCAAAGCGGAGTATCGCCAAGTGAAAGCGGCGAGCTTGACAAAGGCGGTATGATCTGTATTTCGCCTGTATTGTCAAAAGCTATGAATAAAAAGCTTACCAAATTGGCAAAAGAAAAGAATATTCCCTATCAGTATGAGGTAACAGGCGGTGTTACGGGTACTAATGCGGATAAAATATCGGTTACACGCAGCGGAATACCGACGGCGGTAATATCTGTTCCGCAGAGAAATATGCATACCAACGCTGAAATAATCAGTGTAAATGATATTGAGAACGTGTCACAATTGATATATGAGTATATAAGGTCGTGCTGTAAGGGTGAATAACATGAATATGGAATTGTTGAAAAAGCTATGTCTGGCAAACGGTGTTTCATCCGGAGAAGAAGAAGTCCGTCAGATAATACTGTCGGAGATAAAAGCTTATGCAGATGAAATAACAATAGATAACAGCGGCAATATTATTGTATTTAAAAGAGGCAAAGAGCGTGCCGAAAAAAAGCTCATGCTTTCAGCTCATATGGACGAAGTAGGCTTTATAGTAACTGGCGTAAACAGTGACGGCACATTATTAGTTGACGAAGTGGGCGGAATTGACAGGAGAGTTATCTCAGGAAAAAGAGTGCGTCTTTGCAGTTCCGGTTTAAGTGGTGTTTTCGGTATAAAGCCTGTTCATCTTTCGGGCAGCAGTAAAAACGAAATACCAAAGCTTAGTTCCATGTATATAGACATTGGTGCGTCGGATAAGAATAACGCCGAGGATAATATCGAAATAGGTGAGTTAGTTGCTTTTGAGGGCTATTATGAAGAAACAGATCAGGCTGTAATAACAAAAGCCCTTGACGACAGAGTAGGCTGTCTTGTACTGATAGAGATGATAAAAAGCGAACTTCCTTTTGATATGTACTTTACATTTGTTGTACAAGAAGAAGTAGGACTCAGGGGAGCAAAAACTGCCGCATATACGGTAGAACCCGATTTTGCTATCGTAGTTGAAACTACCACAGCCGCAGATATACCCGGCGTTGACGAAACGAAGCACGTTTGCACTCTGGGCGAGGGCGCTGTAATATCTTTTATGGACAGAAGAACAATTTACGATAAGGCAATGTATAACGAGGCATTCAAGTCTGCAAGACGTGCCGGAGTAAAGGCGCAGGCAAAAAAAGCCGTTGCAGGCGGCAACGACGCAGGCGTTATTTCGACAAGCAGAGGCGGTGTGCGAACAATTGCAGTTTCGCTGCCGTGCAGATATTTACACTCTGCTCATACAGTTGCATATAAAGATGACATTCAGGCGGTATTCGGTATAGTGAAAGACCTTGCCGAAACTGTTGCAGGCGGAAAAATATGATAAATATAGACGATATGACCGCTGAATTTGACGCTGATCTTAAAAGATTGTGCGTATCAGATCCGTTTGGTACAAGAATACTTGCACTCAGAAGCGCATACAGCGGTAAAAAGTATGATTTTCTTGATTTCTGGATACAGAGAGATGATAATAATAAGTCGTACTCATGCTTTTGTTTGTATTCAAGTACGATGATAATCTGCGGTGAACCTTTTGATCTTATCGAAGCGTCGGAGTTTCTTCAAATGCTGTCACCGTCTAAAATAATGTGCAGAAACAGTATTGCTTTGCAGCCCGATATTCTTGGTATGAATAAAAGATCGGGGGAAATAATGATGTTTGGCGGTAATACTGTTTGTGAAAGCGGTATGTATAAAGTATCTTTGGTATCAAGCTCAATGTCAGAGCTAAAGAAAATATATCAGCTCCTTGACCATGTGTTCGGACTTGACCGCATTGTTTTTGAGGATTTTTTCTTAAGTATGTCGCACATGATACGTCACAATACCGCAGAAATATATGCTGTTTATAATGAGAAAAATGAGCCCGTATCAACGGCTTTTGTGATCTATAAAACCGATCAGGCTTTGCATATAAGCAGTGTCGCCACTGAAAAGCCTTACAGAAAAAGAGGTATGGCAGAGGAAATACTGAAAGTGATACTCAAAAAGCATAATACAGACAACAAAAAGATCTTTCTTCAAAGAGAAGCTCCTATCACTCTTTACGATACCTTAGGCTTTAAGAAGTGCGGAGAGTGGGCAGAGTATGCAAAATAGGAGCGCTTTATAAACAAAAAAACTGCCGTCATTCAGGTGTGTCGCAGATATCGCCGGCAGGCGATATCAGAAAAGCAAGCAAAATGTGTGTTCGGTTCGCAGGACGTAATTTATTTTTTGAATTCGCAACTTTTTTTCCGTGATTATTGGGATAAAATGGTGTATACTAATAATCACGAAAGGCACATACAGCGATTCTTTACGATGAGGATTGGATGACGTTCTCTCTTTGATCCGTTAGAATACATATATTGTCAGTGCCTTGTTAGTTGACGGTGTATGTATTGGATCAAAGGGAGCATGTTATAAAAGATTATGCAGCTCTGTTTTTTGAGCTGCCCAAATATAAAGGCTCAAGCAGCAAAGTATTAAATTTAACCTTTCACGTTAAAATTGAACGAGCCTTGACTTTTCGGCACAAACAGCAAATCTTTTTTATTGGAGTTGATGGAAGCTTTCTTTGAGTGCCGTGTATAAAAAATCAAAGAAAGCTCTTAAAGTCGGCATATACTTATCGAGTAAAGGTGACTTGCTCTTTCGGGAGTTGTCATATAAAGGCACGAACAGCAGTTATTTCATTTTATGGTTAAATGAACTCCACGGAGTCATTGTATAAGTGTGCCTTGTTTCTTAATGGAACCTTGAAAACTGAATAATCGGACTTTTTAATGAAAGTAAGGCACACACAGCAGCTTATTTATGGAATGAATTGTTTTTTTTGGCTGTGCCTTGTAACCGATCAGCAGCAATGCAAAAAGATTTTTTCCTTTGTGTCTTTTTGCATATACACCTGTGTATCTTTTTATTACTATCGGTTTATGATTTAATAAAATAAATTAACAATGTTTTTTTAATCCGTATATTTTAAAGAGATACACCTTTTTTATGTATACAACACTTTTATATATTATCAAATTAACTTATTAAAGGGAGGCATTTATTATGTTGGAGTATTTAAAGAATGAAACAAACAAAACCTATACTGAAAACGGAGCAGTAACTCTCAGAAGCACACTTTCTCAGTGCGTAGACTTTTTTGCGCTGATAGGCGGAAAGCGTTATGAAGAAGACGACGATATTATTACACTTTTCTTGCGTGCGTATGCCGAAAACCCCGACATAGCAATGAAGCTTCTCTTTTTTACAAGAGATGTTCGTCAGGGTATGGGCGAGAGAAGAATATTCAAAGTTATTCTGAAATGGCTTGCAAAATACAAGCCGGAGTCCGTAAAAAAGAATATCGGGTATATAGCAGAGTACGGCAGATATGACGATCTGATCGCACTGTTGGAAACTCCATGCGAAAAAGATGCAGTTTCTTTGATAAAAGCACAGCTTGAAAAAGATGTTGCCGCTATGCAGAAAGGCGAGCCGGTTTCTTTGCTTGCAAAATGGTTGCCCTCAGTAAACGCATCAAACACAAAAACAGTAGCAGACGCAAAAAGAATAGCAAAAGCTCTGGGTTTTAACAGCGCAGAATACCGCAAGACTCTTTCACCCCTGCGTAAATATACCGATATAATTGAGAACAGACTTCGAGAGTCCGATTATACCTTTGATTATTCCGTTCAGCCTTCAAAAGCAATGCTTAAATACAGAAAAGCATTTATCAGAAATGACAACGAAAGATACACCACATTCTTAAATAGTGTTGCTAAGGGCGAAGCAAAAATGAATACAGGCACTTTGACGCCCTACGATATAGTGCACCCCGTAATTCTGAAGATGAACTATGGTTACGAATGGTATTCGGATGAGGTCGATTTGAAAAAAGTTGATTCATTATTGACCGCAGAGGAAAGAGCTGCGTTAAATACAACGTGGAACGCCCTTGAGGACTATACCAATGATGAAAACGCATTAGTTGTAGTTGACGGCTCCGGCTCTATGTACGTCGGAACTCCTGCTCCTATTGACGTTGCGATTTCATTAGGTATGTATTTTGCCGAGAGAAATAAGGGCGTGTTCAATAACCACTTCATAACCTTTTCCGAAACTCCGCAGCTTGTAGAAATAAAGGGCAGCGATATTGCAGAAAAGATCTATTATTGTATGAGCTATAATGAGGTTGCAGATACAAATATTCAAGCCGTGTTCGAGCTTATACTTAATACGGCGATCGAAAACAAAGTTCCGCAGAACGAACTGCCTGCAACGATTTATATTATATCAGATATGGAGTTTAACAGATGTACAGAAGACGCTGATATAACAAATTTCGAGTATGCAAAAAAACTGTTTGAAGAAAACGGATATAAGCTGCCGCAGGTCGTTTTCTGGAATGTAAATGCAAGAAATAATCAAGTGCCCGTTACAAAAAATGAGCAGGGAGTTGCACTTGTAAGCGGTTCATCACCTAAGCTGTTCAATATGATAGTTAATCATGATCTGAACCCTGAAAGCATGATGCTGTCTGTTGCAATGAGCGAAAGATACGAAAAAATAAAAGCGTAATATACGGGTAGAACTGAAAATCTGCCAAAAAGCATAGCCGGGAGTTGATCGCTCCCGGTTTTTTTGAAGTGTTGCCTTGAATATATGGCTGTTTTTGTGAATATAATTAAATATACTTACGTATATCAGGGAGGCAGGCTATGTTTAAAAAAATAATATCGTGTATTCTTGTATTGTACTTTGCGGTTTACGCAGTATCATTATCTGTATCAGGTGAGGAAGCCTTGAATATTTCCGCACCGTCAGCATTGCTTATGGAGCAGGAAACAGGCAAGGTCATCTTTGCAAAGAATGCTCACGAAAAAAGAGCGTGTGCGTCTGTTACAAAAATCATGACGCTTTGTCTGATATTTGAAGCGCTGGAATCCGGTAAAATAAGCTATGATTCAATAGTAACTGCGTCACCGTTTGCAGCGGCGGCGGGCGGCTCGGATATCTGGCTTGTAGAGGGCGAGCAGATGACTGTGCATGACTTGATAAAAGCAATAGCAGTTGCCTCAGCAAACGACGCCTCAGTTGCAATGGCAGAATTTGTAAGCGGCAGCGAACAGTCATTTGTAAAGAGTATGAACGAAAAAGCAAAACAGCTTGGAATGAAAGACACCGTCTTTAAAAACTGTAACGGGCTTGATGAAGACGGTCACTTAACGAGTGCTTACGATGTGGCGTTGATGTCAAGAGAGCTTATGAAGCATGATGATGTATTTGAGTTTACATCTATCTGGCTTGATTATCTTCGTGACGGCGCAACGCAGATCGTAAATACAAATAAACTTCTTAAAAGCTATGACGGAATAACAGGTCTTAAAACGGGTACTACAAGTATAGCAGGCTGCTGTATATCAGCAACCGCAAAGCGTGACGATATGCACTTGATAGCTGTTGTACTCGGTGCTGATAATACCACAGACAGATTCAACGACGCCGCAGCATTGTTGAACTACGGTTTTGCAAATTACAGCGCCGTAACTCCGCAAAAGCCTGAAAATAATATTACTTCGGTTGATGTTTCAAAGGGTATGAAAGATACCGTTGCGGTAAAAGCTGAGATAGGCGGTAAATTTTTGTTGGAGAAAGGGTGCGAATCGGAGATTACGTCACAGTCAACAATAAAGGAGAACATAGAAGCACCGGTAACAAAGGGTACAGAGGTCGGCAGAGTGCTTTATAAATGCGGCGAGAATGTTTTGGGCGAATATCCGATAGTTGCGGTTGAAGAAGTGAAAAAAATCAACTTTAAAGATGTATTCTTAATTGTACTAAATGCTTTTCTGTCGCTGTAAACAGGAGAAGCAGCGGTATATTTTCCTAATGAGAAGAATACCGCTGCTTTAATGCTGCTTAAACCATTAACTTTCGGTTATTTATGAAATAAATATCAAAAAAGCGAAAAATCACTTGAAAATATTTGCAGAATATTGTACAATATATTCATAGTCGTATATAAGGAGGAACTATTAATGTCCACAAATATAAATACAAAGTATTTATCCGCTTTTATGAATGAAGAAGAGCTTGATAATATCGCTGTACAGGTCAAAGCTGCACACGATGCGCTTACTGATGGTACAGGCGCAGGCAACGATTTTATCGGTTGGCTCAAGCTTCCTAAGGCTTATGATAAAGATGAGTTTGCACGCATAAAGGCTGCTGCAAAGAAAATACAAGGTAATTCCGATGTCTTTGTTGTTATCGGTATAGGCGGATCGTACCTCGGTGCAAGAGCTGCGATCGAGTTTATCAAGTCGCCCAACTACAACGCACTCAAGAAAGATACACCGGATATCTACTATACAGGCAACAGTATAAGCTCAACAGCTTTGGCAGAGCTTATGGAGATCTGCGAGGGCAGAGATGTTTCTATCAATATGATCTCAAAATCCGGTACAACGACCGAGCCTGCGATCGCTTTCAGAGTATTCAGAGAAATGCTTGAAAAGAAGTACGGCAAAGAAGGCGCAAAAGAGAGAATTTTCTGTACAACAGACAAGGCAAAAGGTACGCTCAAGCAGCTTGCAGATAAAGAGGGCTACGAAACATTTGTTGTTCCGGATGATGTAGGCGGACGCTATTCCGTTCTTACCGCAGTAGGTCTTTTGCCGATCGCAGTTTCAGGCGCAGATGTAGACGCTCTTATGCAGGGTGCAGCTAAGGCTTGCGACGAGCTTGCAAACCCCGATCTTAAAACAAACGATTGCTATAAGTACGCAGCAATCAGAAACGTACTTTATGCAAAGGGCTATACAACAGAGATTCTTGTATCGTACGAGCCGTCATTTACAATGATGTCGGAGTGGTATAAGCAGCTTTTCGGAGAGAGTGAAGGCAAAGACAACAAGGGTATTTTCCCGGCTTCTGTTACTTTCTCGACCGATCTTCATTCCATGGGACAGTATATCCAGGAGGGAAGAAGAAATCTGTTTGAAACAGTTGTTTCTTTTGACAAGCCGAAGAAAGAGCTTATCATCGGTGAAGATCCTACAAACGTAGACGGTCTTAATTTCCTTGCAGGCAAGGGTATGTCTTACGTAAACCGCAAGGCTTTTGAGGGTACTATTCTTGCACACAATGACGGTGGCGTTCCGAATATCGTATTGAACGTTCCCGAAATGAACGAAGCCGAGCTTGGCTATATGATCTATTTCTTTGAGAAGGCTTGCGCTATAAGCGGTTATCTTTTGGGTGTAAATCCGTTTAATCAGCCCGGTGTAGAAAGCTATAAAAAGAATATGTTTGCTCTGCTGGGCAAGCCGGGTTATGAGGACGCAAAAGCAGCGCTTGAGGCAAGACTCGGTTAATTAAAGAATTATTTGTGTTACAGTAAAAATAAATCGAAAGGAATGATAATAATGGTTACATTATTGATTGGCAAAAAAGGTTCAGGCAAGACAAAAAGATTGATCGAAGAGGCAAACGCAGCAGTTGAAACTTCAAAGGGAAGTGTAGTTGTTGTTGAGAAGGGTTCAAAGCTCACATTTGACCTCACACATAAGGCACGCTTGATCGATTCAGACGAGTGCAAGATCAGCGGTTACGACGCTCTTTATGGTTTGCTCAGCGGCATTTGCGCAAGCAACTATGACGTTACCGATATTTTTGTAGATTCCACCTTTAAGATTGCCGGAAACGACGGCGAGCAGCTTAAAGAGTTTGTAAACAAGCTCAACTATCTCGCTGATGAGTTCAGCACAGCTATCGTTCTTCTTATATCTTCCGCAAAAGAGGATCTTCCAACAGATATCAATGCAACTCTTGAAGAACTCTGATCGTTCGTTGTATCTTAATTGATATTGACAGATTTTAGACACACCTTAAAGCGCATAATACTTTAAGGTGTGTTTTTTTTATTGTATATACAGATTGTAACTACTTGACTATTTGTATGATATTTGGTAAAATACATTTGGTTTTATAAAAAGAAGAGATATAGGGTGTAAAATTATGAAAAAATGTGTTTCGGCAATTCTTCTTACAGCCTTATTGGCATCATCAATGCTTACAGGCTGTCTTGACAATTTTAATATGATCGTAAAGAATAATGAAGGAGTATCAACAACTGAGAGCGTATCTTCACAGGCAAATGATGACGGAGAAGTCGAGTTTACTTATCAACAACCTGAAACAAAACCGGAAGAACCGCAAATTGACGAACCTTCAACGTGTACGCTGTCACAGCAGGAGATAGACGCTATTGTAAACAATACAGAGCTTGTTCTGGCTCAGTATCCGGACTTTTCAGGAACAGTACTGCTTTCGGCAGGAAACAGAATAATATATGAAGAATCGGTAGGCAGCACTAACGGACGAGGCGGCGAAAACAGCAACGATACCATTTATCAGATCGGCTCTGTAACAAAACAGTTTACGGGTACGGCAATATTTATGCTTGAAAAAGAGGGAAAGCTAAATGTAAATGATACTCTTGATAAGTATTTTCCGGAGTATGACGCAGAGTTTTTGAAGCAGGTAACAATATCTCAGCTTTTGCAGATGACCGCAGGTCTGGGAGATTATATGACAACGATAGAGGGTACTCAGGAGATACTTGACAATTACTTGAAGGCTGCTTCAAAGGGTGAGGCAGAGGCAAAAAAGTTTATTGTTGATATAATTATGAATGACGGATTAGTAACTGATCCCGGAAAGGTATACACCTATTCAAATTCCGCATATTATCTTTTAGGTGTAATTATAGAACAGCTTTCGGGAATGTCATACAGAGATTATCTGCAAACTTATTTCTTTGACTACGCAAATATGACAAATACTTTTTTTGTTGGTGAAGGAAAAGACAACCAAACGGGTTATTCAGGTGCAATGCTGAAATACGTTTCTGATAATGACGATAAATATCTGAAAGCAGAGGGCGATTATCCGTATTTATTCTCCGCAGGCAGCGTGGTATCAACTGTTGAAGATGTTGACAAGTGGATGAGAGTAGTAGCGTCAGATGATATTTTTACTCTTGCCGACAGAAAAAAGGTTGAGAATGCTTTGTGGTGCTATAACTACGGCTGGAACACAGGCGATAATCTCTGGCATCACAGCGGACGTACATATTGCTACTCCTCGCAGGTATACTCCGATTACAAAACCGATACGCATCTTGTCATTCTTACAAACGTTGCATTTTATGAGAATCTCAACGAGTTGTCATACAAAATATATCTGCCTCTTGTTAATGCAGTAAAAAAACGATAAAATAAGCCTCTCTGTGATTTTTTCACAAGAGAGGTTATTTTTTAGGGAAACACTGATTAAATCGAGTGCCCGTATCGCTTAGAAATTTTCAGGCAAATTGTGCGAAAATCACGCAGGGTGCGGTCTGCCGGTGGCAGACGTTGCCGTAGGCAACAGCACCGACCGAGCCGGCAGGCGAGATGGGTACTCAGTCCGCAGGACGTGATTTATTCAGTGGCTCCTTAGAGGTGCTCTTTATAAGAATTCTGCAAAAACTTCCTTTTCACCCTTTAGTACAGGAACAGCGTTTTCGGTAAGCTGTAAAATTATGCGGTGTTTGTTTTGGCGTATTCTTAAATATCCGAGATTTATTAGTGCGTTAATCAGTATCCGTATTTGGCTTACTTTAAGGTCTTGCATAATAGCAAATGTAGAAAGAGTATCAAATTTATTGTAAACAATGTATGGTGTTTTTATTCCTTTAAGTACATAAATGTTTTCTGAAAGCGGAGCTCTCTGTTCTGTACGGGCAACAGACGACAGTATCTTCTGTGCAGATAAGGTGATGTTTTTTTGTTGATATCTGATTTTACAGCTTGAGCATTTTCCGCATTTTGAGATATGATACTCCCCGAAAAAAGCAAGCATTTCATTTCGCAGACACTTTTTTGTATGACAAAACCTGTATACTTTATCAAGCTTTTTCAGGCTGCTTTTCACGAGCTTTTTTTGTATACTTTTGTCCTTGATATTTTCGCAGTTTGAGATGATCTTTTGGTTTGTTTCCAGATCTTTATCGTTATACATCATAATACATTCCGCTTTTTCTCCGTCACGGCCTGCACGCCCTGTTTCCTGGTAATAGTTTTCAAAGCTCAGAGGCATATTGTAGTGTACAATATAAGAGATATCGGGTTTGTCAATTCCCATACCGAAAGCAACAGTTGCAGTCATAACGGTTTTCTCACCAGATAAAAATGCATTCTGAGCTTGTGTGCGTTCTTTGTCAGTCATACCTGCATGATATTTTACAACGGGAATATTGTTTATTTCAAGAAAATCATAAACCTTATCAGTCATAAAACGTGTGGAGCAGTAAACAATACCGCATAATGCAAAACGGTTCTTTATAATACTTAACAGCTCGGTGTTTTTGTTTTTAGGGCTGATGATACTGTAATAAATATTCGGGCGGTCAAAGCCTGCTATATATGTATAAGTATTAGTAAGCCCCAAAAGATTTATAATATCTTTTCGTACAACAACAGACGCCGTAGCAGTAAAAGCAGAAATAACAGGACGTTTTGAAAGCTTGCTTATAAATGATCTGATTTTAAGATAACTTGGTCGAAAGCTTTGTCCCCATTGAGATACACAATGAGCCTCGTCAATTACTATCATAGAGATATCAAGAGATAAGAGGTATGACGTATAATTGTCGTTTTCAAGCTTTTCCGGAGAGATGTAGAGTATTTTGTATTTATTCTCGGCAGCGTCTTTAAAAACAGTTTTCAGAGCAGCGTACTCCTGTTTACCCGATATAGATACAGCAGATATACCTTTACTGTTCAGTGACTTAGTCTGATCGTTCATCAGAGAGATGAGCGGAGATACAACAACGGTAATACCGTCAAGCATTAATGCTGGTATCTGAAAGCAGACGGATTTTCCGCCGCCCGTGGGCATAACGCAAAGCACGTCTTTTTTTGATAAAAGAGTGTTTATGATCTTTTCCTGTCCCTTTTTAAAGGAATCGTAGCCAAAGTGTTTTTTCAGTAATTTAAGCATTATTTCTTTATTATTCATAAATATAACCTTTTCAATATGATATACTATTATAGCATATCTACATTAATTGGTCAAAATTAAATTGACAATTATTGAAAGTAACTATATAATATTATTATTAATATAAAGGAGGAGTTTTTATGAGTATACCTACACCGCATATTTCAGCAGAAAAGGGCGATTTTGCAAAAACAGTATTAATGCCGGGCGATCCGCTGAGGGCAAAGCTTATTGCGGAAAAGTTTATGGACTATGCCGTTAAAGTAACTGATATTCGAGGCATTTACGGCTACACGGGCAAATACAAGGGTGTGCCTGTTTCGGTAATGGCAAGCGGTATGGGAATACCGTCGATAGGTATTTACAGCTATGAGCTTTTTAATTTCTATGATGTACAAAACATCATAAGAATAGGTTCTGCCGGTGCTATTAGCGATAAGCTTGATCTTTATGATATAGTCGCTGCTATCGGAGCGTGTACTGATTCAAATTACGCCTCTCAATTCGGACTAAACGGTGTGTTTGCACCTACGGCTGATTATAGACTGCTAAAGACTTTTGACGAGGCTTGCAAAGAGTTGGGTATAAATATACATATAGGCAACATTCTCACGTCTGACAGCTTTTATAATGATAATGAAACGGCAAATGAAAAATGGCAGAAAATGGGTGTTCTTGCAGTTGAAATGGAGGCGGCAGGTCTATATATGAATGCGCACCGTGCAGGCAAGAGCGCACTTACAGTTTGTACCATTTCCGATTGTCCATTCAAGGGTACAGAAACAACAGCTCAAGAACGTCAGACAAAATTTGAGAATATGATAACGGCTGCTCTTGAAACAGCGATCAGGCTTTAAGGGGAATATTTATGAGTTTAGCTTTCGCTATGATAAAAACGTATCGCAATAACGATTCCGACAGAGAAACGATAGATAAAATACGTAAAAGAAGGCTAAAAAAGCTTGTGGATTTTGCACGTTCGGAGAGTCCGTTTTATAAGAAGCTTTACGAAAACATTGGCAGCGAATTTTCTCTTGAAGAACTTCCGGCTGTAAGCAAACCGGAAATGATGAAAAACTTTGACGATATTCTTACCGACAGAAGTATAACTATGAGCCGTATAGACGAATTCACAAGCGATATTGACAATGTAGGGCAAATGATCGACGGAAAGTATCTTATATTCAAAACATCGGGTTCAACGGGAAATACTGCCGTTGTTCTGTACGATAAACAGAATATTGATGTATCATCTGCCGTTGCAGCGTTCCGCACGTTTGCAAGACACGAAGATTATAAAGCCTTTATGAAGCACGGCAAGAAAACTGCCGGAGTTTTTGCAAATTACGGCTTTTATCTTGCGTGTGGTATGTCACGCTATCTTCAACTGCAAATGCCGCATAAAAAGACAAAGATAACCGTTGACGTAAATGCACCCGAAACCGAGATAGTGAAGAAGCTAAACGATTTTCAGCCCTGTATGCTAAGTGGTTATCCGTCGAATTTGTCGCTTCTTGCAGATCAGAAAGAACTGAATATCAAGCCTGATGTAATAATAACGGGCGGTGAGCTGCTGACTGATGATATAAGAAAAAAGCTTTCAGACAAGTTCGGCTGCTACGTTCAGACTCATTATTCCTGCACCGAGGCAGGGGAGATAGCCTGCGAATGCAGCGAACGACATCTGCACATTAATGAAGACTGGGTGATAGTTGAGCCGGTGGACAAGAATAATAAACCGGTTGCTTTCGGAGAGATGTCTGACAAGGTGCTGATAACTAACTTGTCAAACTATATTCAGCCGTTTATACGTTATGAGTTGACAGACCGTATTATCGTGCATGACGAACAGTGCAAGTGCGGAAGAAAAATGCATTGGCTTGAAATAGAGGGCAGAACAGATGATATTCTGAGCTTTGAAAACGGAGTAAGCGTTGCCCCGATGTCACTATATAAGATACTTGAGAAGGTAAAGTCGGTTCAAAGATTCCAGCTTGTGCAAAGGGCGGTCAATAAGCTTGAATTACTGCTGATAACGTCAGACAGAGAATCGGCATTTTCACAGTGCAAGGCAGACTTGATAGAATTTTTTGAAAGCAAGGGCGTTCACAACATAGAAATATCATTATCGAATGAATTGCCGCAGGCAAATAAAACAAGCGGAAAATTTAAACATATCTATGCTGATTTTTCAAAGTAAGGAGCAGAGTATGACAGATATTGAGCTTATGGAGCTTGCAAAAAAAGCCGGACAAAACAGTTATTCGCCGTATTCGCATTTCAGAGTAGGCGCTGCGCTGCTTTGTAAAGACGGCAGAGTATTTTGCGGCTGTAATGTAGAGAATATATCATTCGGAGCAACAAACTGCGCAGAGAGAACGGCTGTATTTGCGGCGATAGCAGAGGGCTGCCGTGAGTTTGAGAAGATAGCAATTTCCGGAGCTCGTGAAGGAAAAGACTATCAAAGAACATTACCCTGCGGAGTATGCCGTCAGGTATTAAGTGAGTTTTGCGGCAGTTCGTTTGAGGTGATAACTGAAAACGACAAAGGACTATGCAAAACAACACTTTCTCAGTTGCTGCCGTTTGCTTTTGATTCTTTTTGATTTATATATCACATTTTTTAATACTTAACATAATATATCAATATAATCTAAGTGGTTATATTGATATATTTTTTTCTGGAGGTAACAGTGTGTTTGATATAGATACAGTATGTATTGTCGGCGGCGACAAAAGACAGATCTTTATGGGACTTTCAATGCTTAAAGACGGCATTAACGTCATTTTCTACGGTGTTGATAATTGTACTTTAGTTGACGAAGATTACAGCAGCTTGAAACAATCCGTACAAAAAAGCGACTGCGTAATACTTCCTATGCCTTTGTCAAAAGACGGAAAAACATTGTATACCCCGTTGAGTGATATGGTGATCCCGCTTGATAACAGCTTGTGTGAGATAATATCTTCAAAGCCGATCTTTTGTACCAACAGCCGATTGTTAAAACGCACAGGCAGTTACGATAACTCTACTGTTCTGGATTATCTCGACAGAGAAGAACTTGCCGTATTCAACGCTGTTCCTACGGCTGAGGGTGCGCTTGAAATTGCTATGCGAAATTATCAAAAGACTATCAATTCAAGTAATTGTCTTGTGGCAGGCTACGGAAGAATAGGCAAGGTGCTTTCAAAAATGCTGTATTCTCTTGGCGCAAATGTTACGGTAAGCGCAAGAAAGCTCAACGATCTTACTTGGATAAGACTAAACGGATATAATCCCATACACACCTGCGAGATCGCAAAAAGCGGTAAATACGATATTATTTTTAATACTGTACCGTCACTGATCTTTGACGAAGAAACACTGTCGAAAACTGCGGTAGGATCGCTTGTAATAGACTTAGCGTCAGCACCGGGCGGAGTTGATTTCGACGCCTGCGCAAAATTGGAGATAAAAGCTATACACGCATTGTCACTTCCCGGAAAAGTAGCTCCGGTAACAGCCGGCGAGATCATAAAAAATACAATTTATAATATGATCAGGGAGGAATAAGATTGGAAAATGTGACAATAGGTTATGCAATGTGCGGTTCTTACTGTACTTTCGATAAATCAATAAAACAGCTTGAAAAGCTTGTTGAAACAGGTTATGATGTATTGCCGATAATGTCGGAAAATGCATACAGCACCGACACACGCTTCGGAAAAAGTCAGGACTTTGCAGAAAAGATAGAAAGCATTTGTAAACAAAAAATAATTCATACCATAAAAGACGCCGAACCGATAGGACCGAAAAAGATGTGTGACATAATAATAATTTCGCCTTGTACGGGAAACACGCTTGCAAAGCTTACAAACGGAATTACTGATACAGCGGTTACAATGGCGGTAAAATCGCATTTAAGAATACTGCGTCCCGTTCTTATAACGCTTGCAACGAATGACGCTTTGGGCGCTGCCGCAAAAAACATAGGTTATATGCTAAACAGAAAGAATATATTCTTTGTACCCATGAAACAGGACGATTACGAAAAAAAGCCCAATTCGCTCGTTGCCGATTTTTCACTGATACCCTTAGCAGCGGAATATGCGCTGGAGCACAAACAGCTTCAGCCCGTGTTTAACTGAGCTGTAATAATTATTGCTTTCCCGATAGAGATATTCTCTCTGTCGGGAATATTTTTTTTATTGAATGAATATATATATTATATAATCTGGAACAATAGATAACAGGGAATTATAAAAATGAGGATAAAAAATATTCTTATCGTTATGCTTGTGCTATTTTTGACAAGCCTTTTTTCCGCCTCGGCAAATGCAGAAGAAAATTATACCGATACAGACGAAATACTGACAAGATTGTATTATGATTCGGGTGCAGACGAGCTTATAGATATAATACCCGACGAGGTACGAGATTTTTTGAGTATGCTTGATATAGACGACTTCAGAATGGACAGTGATTCGGGATTTACTCCCGATTCATTGATAAAAGCTCTTACATATATGATAAGCAGTAACTATATCGAACCTTTGAGAATATTCATAAGCATAATATGTATAATTTTTATCAACGCAATATTTACATCTCTCAGATCAGGCAGTCTGGGCGGAGCGTTTGAGCTGACGCTTTCAACAGTAACAATTCTATGTACAGTGGCGATAGTGTCACCGCCTGTACTGCTGCTGATATCATCTCTTACCGATTCAATAAAAACTGCGTCTGATTTTATGCTTATGTATATTCCCGTTATCTCTGTGCTTATAGCCTCGTCGGGAAAGCCTTTGAGTGCCTCAATGTACTATGGAGTAATGATCTATGTGTGCAGCGGTATATTAAAAATAGTTTCAATGGTTGTTATACCATTGTTAAAATCTGTAACAGCGTTATCGGCAGTCGGTTCGGTATCAGACAAAGTGAAGTTTACAGGCGTTGTAGAGTTCTTCAAAAAGAGTTTGCGTATAGCTTTAACTTTTTGTATGTCTATATTCACGGCATTTCTTACAATGAGAACGATAATAACAACATCAGAGGACAGCTTGTCAAATCGTGCCGTTAAATTTGCGATAAGCAATTTTGTACCGCTTGTGGGCGGTGCGCTTAGCGACGCATATCAAACGGTTTTAAGCTGCGTGAAGGTTCTGAAATCGGGCGTTGGAGTTACTGCGATGATCGCTGTATTCGCAATATTTCTCCCTGCGGTAGTTAAATGTCTGCTGTGGCAGATAGTTCTTTCAGCAGGTGTTTCGGTCTGCGGTATATTCAGCGATAACAAAACAGCGAGTCTGCTGAGTTCTTTGTCAGATGTTGTTTCGTCGATTTGTGCGATCGAGCTTTGTGCTATGGTAATGTATATCATAAGTACGACTGTAATAATCCTTGTAGGTGGCTGAAATGGAAAACCTTAATGCTTTTGTACTAAGCCTTTGTGCTTGCATATTCGCCGTGACTATCGCTGAAAATCTTTTGCCTGAGGGGAATGTTAAAGGGGCAGTATATTTTGTTTCTTCTCTTATTGTACTCTCATGCTTTACCGAACCGATCAGACAGTTAGAAGAACAAATGCTTGATTTTTCTGTAAGTGATAGTAAATATGAAGAAAATACCGACTGGCTGAACAGAAAAACAGCAGAAATATTTGAAGGTAATGTAAGGGCATTAATAGAAAATGTTCTCGACGGTATTAATGTTAAAGCAAAAACAATTTATGTTTATACGGATATTACTGATGACGAGTGCATATTTATAGACAAGGTGAGAATAACAGTTGATCAACGCTATAAAAACAGAATAGATGAAATATGTGAAACGATAAAAAAAGAGCTGGAGCTTGACGCAGACGTTAATGTAAGGTGAGGAATAAAAAATGAAAATGGATATAAAAAGCTTTTTTAGAAATATTTCGCCCGATAAAAAGAGAATGGCTTTAGTGATCATGGGTATTGCAGGTATGGCTTTGATATTCATTTCAAATTATATGAGTACATCTGATAATACAAAGGCAACGGAAGAAAACGTGCTCCCCGATAATTTTATTTCAGCAAAGGAATACAAGCAGCAGCTTGAAGCAGAGCTTTCAGATATAATATCTTCGATCGAAGGTGCAGGAAATGTAAAAATAATGATAACCATGGAGTCGGGTACAGAGGATATATACGCAGTAGAAAAAAACATAACCGAACGGCGTCAGAATAAAAATGACGAATATTTAACCGACAGTGAAACCGAATATAAGGAGGGGCAGGTATATGTAGTTATAAAGAATAAAAACGGCACTGAACAGGCGGTATTACTCAAACAGGTAATGCCTAAGATAAGAGGCGTGCTTGTAGTGTGTGACGGAGGAGGCGATCCTGTAACAAAAGAAAAGATAACACAGGCAGTTGCAGGTGTTCTGAATATTTCAAGCGGTAAGGTATTTGTTACCGATTAACTAATTGGAGGAAAAAATATGAGCTTTGGAAAAAAGGAATTGATAATGTCTGCATTGGTTGTAACATTGGGTGCGGCGGTATATCTGAATTGGCAGTTTGGCGCAAACGCAGAGAATACACGAGCCGAAAATATCAGTGATGATGAATTGGGGCAGGTGCATTATGTAAATGCGGAGATCGCAACCACAGATTCAGTTTCTTCAAATGTCAGCAGCAAAAAAACGGAAACAGATATAACGGTAAACGAAGAAAAATCAAGTGTACCGCTTTCAAATGAGGAGGAATATTTTGCAAAGGTACGCCTTGAACGAAAAAAGATACAAGATGATCTTATAGAACTTGCCAAAGAGATAGTAGAGGCAGCCGATTCTTCATCAAAGGGAAAAGAGGAGGCGGTTGCACATCTGAATGAATTATCGGATATAATACAGCAGCAGACTAATGTTGAAAACCTGATAATTGCCAAGGGCTTTGATGATTGCGCCGTGTTTATTCAAAACGGAGAATGCAGCGTTGTAGTTACGGGAAAAGAGCTTAAATCGGATACGCTTATAGCTATAAAGGATATTGTGATAAGTCAGACGGGCATATCCTTTGATAAAATAAGAGTCACGCATATTTGATCAAAAACAGTTTGTGCAGCACCACACAAAGACTGCCTTACGGCTTTGAGCCAAATGTGTTTTATATTTACGGCATAGTATACAAAATTCGCTTAGAATATGGTAGGCTATATTATGAGCTATGCTGAAAAAATCTACTGTACATCTTCGGCACAATCTTTGTGCGGTATTGCTCTTGATATGCTTTGCGGTATGATATATAATTATTATACCGCAATTTTTTTGCGTATACCTAACAAGGGAGGAAAACTGTTTTGGAGCGGTGAAAAAGGGGAGGTCAAATGAAAAAGATAGGAGAAAAAATATCAAATTATTTTAAATATACAGACAGGCTGCTTTGGGTGCTGATTATTGCGCTGAATACGTTAAGTCTGCTGCTTATAGCAAGCATGCAGCGAGCAGGCGAGTATAATTATTTAAGAACACAGTCAATAGCATTGTGCATAGGTATTGTGGGAGCTTTTATGCTTTCGGTAATAGACTATAAGTTTTTGCGTAAGTTCTGGTGGCTTGCGGCAATTGCGGGAGTTGGACTGATAGGCGTTGTATTCATATACGGTATAACGGTTGAAGGTACAGACGATATGGCATGGATAAACATAGGCGGTTTTTCCTTGCAGCCGTCAGAGATAGTAAAGGTATGCTTTATTGTAACACTTTCGGCACATTTGAGCTGGTTGATGAAAAGCGGAAAAATCACCGATTTTCTGAATGTTTGTTTGTTGGCGGTACACGGTGCATTACCTGTTATGCTTATACATTTGCAGGGCGATGACGGCTCAGCGCTTATATTTGCACTTATTTTTGGAGTGATGACATTTTGCGCAGGAGTACAGCTTCGTTATTATTTGGGTGTATCGGCTGTTGCAGCTCTGAGTATTCCTTTTGTTTGGACTCGTATACTGAATAATGACCAAAGGAGCAGATTTATGGTACTGCTTGATCTTGACGAGAATGCAAAATCGGTATACGGTTGGCAGCAGTATCAAGGAAAGCTTTCGATAGTATCGGGCGGATATAAAGGCGAGGGACTGTTTCAGGGCAGACGTGTAGGATATGCAATAGTACCCGAACAGGAAAACGACTTTATTTTTACCGTTGCCGGCGAAGAATTGGGATTTATAGGCTGCTGCGTGATCTTGCTGTTGTTCTTGGTGCTTTTGTTAAGAATATTTTATAAGTCTGCAAATGCGAGAGATGAGTTCGGACAAAATCTCTGTATAGGTGTATTTGCTCTTATATTATCGCAGGTTGCAGTAAATCTGGGAATGGTTCTGGGCTTTTTGCCCGTTGTAGGTGTAACTCTGCCGTTTTTCAGCGCAGGCGGCACATCGCTTATGGTGCTGATGCTTTGTATGGGGATAGTGCAGAGCGTTCACTATTACAGCAGTGACGAAAGATTAATAATCAAACCGCACAGTAACGATTAAAAAACGCTGCTCAAACCAAGTCCTGAAAATTTGGCGATCAGTTTATTTACATATACTTTTTTTAAAAAAAGGTGCTGCCGCAAAAGAAACATTTTGCGACAGCACCTTTTTAAGTATTCACTTTTTTTCTTTTGAACTATGTATATCAACCTGCATAAAGGGTATTTCGATTTTGTGTTTATCGTAAGCCTTTTTGACATTCTCCTGCATATAATAATACACCGACCAGTAATCAGCAGTTTTGCACCATACCTTGACTATTATTTCCATACTGCTTTCGCCGTGATTTCCAACGGCAATAACAGGTTCAGGCGTTTTCAAGATCATTTCATTATTATCAATAACGCTTTTTGTCACTTTTTTTACATTATCTATATCTGAACTGTATGCAACATGGTATGTAAGGAAAACTCCTCTTTTATCCTGAGAAGAATAATTGATTATATTTCCTGTTGACATACTCGAATTGGGAATTATCACTTCTTTATTATCGAGGGTAAGCATTCGGGTGCTTTGTATATCAATGCGTGATACAGTACCTTCAAGATTGTTTATCGACAGATAATCTCCGACCTGAAACGGCTTGTTAATAAGTATAGTGATACCGCTTGCAATATTTTTGAGTCCGTCCTGCAATGCAAGACCTATCGCAACAGTTGCAGCGCCCAATGCTGTAATAAGCGAGGCAATATTAAATCCCAACGTACCTATAACGGCTATTATCACAAGCACTCTTATCCCTATTTTTACAAAGGAATGAGCAAAGCTTATTACAGTTTCTCCTACCTTGGCACGTTTAAGAGTTTTTGAAGTAAGCCTTGCTATTATCCCCGAAAGCCACATACCGACGATAAGAATTATTATTGCCCCCAGCAGATGCGGCAGAAAATCGCTCAGCCAATTGATCGCCATATCAAAAAACTTTTCTAATGTAGTATTCATTTAGTTCTCTCCACCGTCTGTTACAAGATAGTATACAACATCATTTGAAAATTTGATTGTTCCGGTATTATATGACGGAGAATCAACAAATGTTCCTGTGATCTCGTCACCGTTCCATTCGTAGATCACACCTACACCACAAGGCTTGCCGTGTGAAAATGCTCCCGTATATCCATGATCGAAATACAAGATCGTACCTTTGCCCTCAGGTTTTCCGTCAATGAGCATACCGGAATACGAACCTCCGCAGTATTCCTGTTCAATAACGTAGCTGTTGCCGTCAACAAATTCGTTATAGCAGGTCTTTTTCATATAGTCGGCACTCGGCAGCTTATCCAGCTCTTTCAAGCGGACCTTCATATTTTTGAACATTTCGCCGTTTCTGAAAATACCCTCGAAGCGCTTTTCACCGTATTCGGTAAATTTGCAGCCCATGCCGTCATACAAGCCCTTTTTTACGTGACCTTCATATATAAGATTAAGACCGTCGTTTGAATACTCACGCATATAGGTTATCTCACCGTTTTTGCATACGCACTCTTTAATGATGATACCGCCTGAAACCTCGTTTATTCTGCCGTGCATTTTACCCGACTGAAACTCACCGAAGTATTTAGGCTCTCCTGCCTCGTAAAGTATGCCTATTCCGTCATACAAGCCGTCTGACCATGCGCCGCAGTATTCAGCAGCACCGTCGGGGGTATAGCTTATTCCAAAACCGTTGCGTTTATTTTTTGAGAATCTTCCCCCGTATACTCTCTTATTGTTTTTATACTCTGTGCCAAAGCCTTCTTTGATACCCTTTTCAAAACTGCCTTCATATTCCATATCGCCGTTATTGAAAAGAATACCTCTGCCGTGAAAACGGAAATCCTTCCATTCGCCTTTATATACGGGTTCGCCTTCATTATCATAACCGTATAATACTCCGCTGGGCAGACCATCGCAAAATGTTCCTTCGCACCACAAGCCGCTTTCCTCGCAGAATCGGCGGCCTTCGCCGTGATATCTGTTGTCTCGCCATTCGCCCTCGTAGATTATCTGACCGTTCTTATCGGTAAACACGGCGTTTCCGTTTATACTGCCTGCTTTGAAGTCGCCCGAAACAGTTCTTCCGCTGGCAAGATGAAGCACGCCCTTGCCGTTGTATACATTGTTTTTCCACTGTCCCGAATATACTACCATTCCGTTTTTGTATGATATTCCCTGACCGTCAAAGCGCTCGTCTTTAAGCTCACCGTGGTATAACAGCTCGCCGTCTTTATTAAAGACAGTACCCTTTGATGACAATGTATTATTATCCCATGAAGAAACCAAGAATGTTTCTTTATTTTTCAGAAACTTCATTCCGATACCTTCGCATTTGCCGTCGGAGTAACTGCCTGCAATTGTAATATTTCCGCTGCGGTCTGCGGCTGCGATAGGACCTGATGTTTTGTTATTTTCCCATTTTCCGATTATCATACTCTGATCTTTCGGAACAAAAGATACTCCAGCGCCGCTTTTATGGTTTTTATCCCAGTTGCCTGCATAGCATATTTTTCCGTTTCTGTAATAATACACACCAAAGCCGCTGCGCTTATCATCAGAATACTCTCCGTCATAAGCAGTATGACCGCTGCTCATAACCGTTCTTCCGTAACCTGCACGTTTGCCCTCGGCGTCAAGTTTGCCGTAATAATAATACACATCATCAGTATGACGAATTATTTTATCAGGTCTTGCAGCTCTGAACGAATTGTTCGGTGCAGCAGGCGTGATCTCTGTCGGCTTCTTTGCGGTTTTCTCATCGATCGAAACAAATGAAGCCGTATTCTTAACAGGCAGTTCATTCTCTTTAATAAGCGGAACAGGCTCTCTGAATTTCTGCTTATCAAAGCCCTTTATCGTACTGCCTGACTCTGAATAATCTGCAAACATATCTTTCTTTCCGTATGACGGACGCACTCTCTTATAATTATATGTCTTATCAAGAGTGATCTCAAGCTCGTTTTCACTGTCGTTATCTCGGCTTTGTGTATCGTGCTGTACATCATCAGAATGATTTTCAATACTATTCTTCATATTATCAAGCTCATCAAGATTTTCAAGTGTTTCAAAATCGTCAAGTCCGGAAAGGTCAATACCGTTATTTTCAGATTTCAAATCTTTTTCAAGCTCGCTCATATCCTGTAACGGAGCATCAAAAATATCGGGTGCCTTTTCACTTACAGTCACCTGTGTATTTGTACTCTGTGTTATTTCTTCGTCATATACAGGCTCGCTCTTTATTTCCTCATAACTCTTTAAGGAATCGGAATGAACCTTTGCCTCTGTCGGAGTATCATTTTCCTGCTGAGTTTTTGCGGCAATAGCTTCTCGGTCAATACTAAACGGTTTTCCTGCAGCTTCTGACTTTGAGCTGTTCTCTATGATACCTGTATGTATTACCACGCTGTCGGGCTTTACGACATTGGGAATAATTATATCCTGTGTTTGTGTCAGATCAATTTTCATCTTAGGAGCAACGGTATTATTTACCGCTGTATCGGGTTTGACCGGCTCTTGTGCTGTTTTCTCTATCTGCGGTGCAGCTTCATTTGCGGTCTGCTGCGCAGATATTGCCGAGTTTTTAAACTCGTTTGCATATTTATTCCAGAGTACTGATGTTTTATGATCTGCAAAATATACAAGTCCGTCGGTACACAAAGCGTAAACATCAGGTGTGCCGAGTTTATCTGTGATCTTTTGTCTTATCATAGGATCGCTGACCACAGTACAGGGATAGAGAATTTCAGGTTTTAACAGATCTATTTCGGGGGTATATTTCAAGATGACCATAATTCCGCTTTTTTCGTGCAGAACGAGTTCAAGCGCAGGGTTATCCTTATTCTTTTCATCATAATATTTTGTCTTTTCCCAGTTGTGAAAAGTTCCGAAATATATACATTTCTGAAGAATTTTACCTGTTCTGTCACGAATTTCTACACGGTAATCTTCATCATTTTTTGAAATTACCTTCTCAATAAAATGAGATTCATTATATACACGCCATTTAAGCACGCTGTCTTCATTGAGATTATAATTATATCTGTAAACGCCGCCGTTTGTATCTCTGGCGTTGAATTTATTCTTTTGCGGTTTTAGTCCCGATTCGTAGTATTGTTTTCTGACCTTAGTAAGCATATCGTTGTATGGGTTAATTTTATCAAATTTACTGCAAAAAACTCCGTAATAGTTGATCGAATTTTTCTTAAACAGTGTTAGATCTCCTGCCATTATTGTACCTCCCCACATCAAAAAGCACATTTTTCAGGGCATTGTTCGCCAACAGCTTTATGTGCTTTCTTAATTATAGGTTACTCACATATTTAATTCAAGGTGTTTGTATAAAAATTGTCGAATTTAACATTTTTTTAATATTTTATAAATATCGGGTACCTCTGAGAGTACTTATTAAAGTCAGATCTTATCAGAATTATTCGATTTTTAAAAAAGATGTGAACACTATTATAACATATTTACTTTTTTGCAAAAATTGATTATAATATGTATTATCAACTAAAAAGGGGTATTGCATTTAAAATGGATACTAATTTAACCGAAGGAGCAGCTATTGAATTAGAAGGCATTATTGACAGCGTAAGATATAGAAACGTGACAAACGGTTACACTGTCATAGATATTGACCAAGGCAGCGATATTGTTTGCGCCGTAGGAAAAATGCCGACTGTTCACGAAGGCGAGTATATAAAAGTCAAAGGAACTGTAAAGAAAGATCCCACATACGGCGAGCAGATAAATGTTACCGAGTATGAACAATCCGAACCGAATAACGCCGATACCGCATACAGATTTCTTTCAAGCGGTGTGATTAAAGGCTTGGGAAAATCAGTGACTCTCAGGATCGTTGAAAAGTTCGGGGAAAATACCATGGAAGTAATTGAAAACGAACCCGAAAAGCTTACTCAGGTTAAAGGTATTACAGAGGAAAAAGCAAAGTCGATACACGAACAAGTATCAAAAACCTTTGAGTTTAACAGACTGTTTATGTTTTTGAGAAAATACAATATCTCCTCGGACGAGTGTGTGACTATCTGGAAAGCACTCGGAAATGACGCAAAGAAAACTATTACGGAAAATCCCTTTATTCTCTGTTCGGAAGAACTGAACATTGATTTTGAAGCGGTTGACAATCTCGTGCAAAGCAATCAATACGAGTATGACGAACATTCAAGAATAGGCGCAGCACTGACTTATATTCTGACACATAATCTTGCTAACGGACATACTTGTCTGCCTGTGAGAAAGCTGCTCAAAACCTGCACTGAATATCTCGAATGTTCTGAAGAAGACGCTCGCAACGCTTTGGATATGATGATCGAACAGGGGAATATTTTTTCCGATATCAACTATGCTTATGACGAAGAATTTGCCTTTCTGCCGTCTTATTACAATGCGGAATCATACACAGCAGATCGTCTTGGTCTGCTCTTGCAGTATCCGCCGCAGCCTATCAGTGATATTGACAGTCAAATTCAGATCGTAGAAAAAACAAATAATATATCATACGCTCCTATTCAGAAAGAAGCGATCACCGACGCACTTACAAAAGGAGCGCTCATACTTACAGGCGGTCCCGGTACGGGTAAAACTACTACCCTTAAAGCAATAATCAAAATATTAAAAGACAACAATAATAAAGTTCTCTTAGGTGCGCCTACCGGCAGAGCCGCAAAGCGAATGGAAGAGCTTACGGGCTGTGAAGCAAAAACTATACATAGACTTTTAGAGGTTGAGTGGTCTTTTACCGAAAAGCCTATTTTCAGAAGAAATGAAAGAAATCCTTTTAACTGTGACGCTCTTGTTCTCGATGAAGTTTCTATGATAGACACCATGCTGTTTGAAAGCGTTGTAAAAGCCCTGCCTCTTGGCTGCCGTCTTATTCTTGTAGGTGACAGCGATCAGCTGCCGAGCGTTGGTGCAGGCAATATTCTTGCAGATCTGAAAGAGTCCGGAGTACTGCCGACAGTAACTCTCGATACAGTATTTCGTCAGTCTATGAAAAGTCTTATCATAACTAATGCTCACCGCATCAACTCAGGCGAAATGCCTATTATGAATGACCGTGATAACGATTTCTTCTTCCTGCCTGATTATGATATTGCTTCGATCAAAAACACTGTTTTAGATCTATACTCCAAACGTCTGCCCAAAGCTTACGGGTACTCTCCGGTCAAGGATATACAGGTTATTTCTTTTTCCCGTGTGGGCGACTTAGGCACAACCGAGATGAACAGAGCATTACAGGCGGTTATTAATCCGCCCTCTGACAATAAAAAACAATTGATAGTCGGAACACGGGTATTCAGAGAAGGCGACAAGGTAATGCAATGCAAAAACAATTATAATATCTCATGGACTCGTGACGACGGTGTTATAGGAGAAGGTATTTTTAACGGCGATATAGGTATTTTGCAGGAGATCAAAAAATCCTCGAAATCTGTTAAGATCAGGTTTGACGACAAAACAGCGGTATATACTAACGAAAGTCTTAACGATATTGAACACGCCTACTGTATGACCGTGCATAAAAGTCAAGGCAACGAATTTGAGGCTGTCGTTATACCCGTACATACGCCGCCGCAGCCGCTTATTTACAGAAATCTTTTGTATACAGCTGTAACTCGTGCCAAAAAGCTGATTATTTTTGTAGGCAAACCCGAAACAGTTTATAAAATGATCGAGAATTATAAAAAGAAACAGCGATACACAAACTTCCAAAGCTTTTTATCTGAATTTGGTTCTCAGGAGTAGTATATTATGTACTGGTTAAAGCTCTTTACCGGCAACTTTTGTCCCGTTTGCGGAAAGATGATAGACATTGATCTTCCATTGTGCAAAGAGTGCAAAAACGCACCTGCTTATTCTCCGAATAAACAGATCATCGGCGGTGAATTTGAATGTGTAAGCGCATTTGAACATTACGGTACATTTAGAAACATTATGCTTGATTATAAGTATCACGGACATAAAGAATACTACGACAATTTCGCTATGATATTATGCGAATTGATAGACAAATACTACGCTGACATAAAGTTCGATTATTTTACCGCAGTACCCTCATACGGAAAAGAAAAAACACACGGCTTTGAAAAGGTAATAAGTATTGCCAAAGAAGCTTCACGCATACAAAGAGTAAAATATAAACAGCTTCTTGTACAGTATCAGCTTTGCAAAAAGCAGCACCTTCTTACAAGTGAAAAAAGAAAAGAAAATGTTAAAAATATTTTTAAGCTTGCTCCCGAAGCCGTTGTCAAGGAGAAAAACATTCTTGTTTTTGACGACGTTGTTACCACAGGAGCAACCTTGCACGAATGCTGCCTAATACTAAAGGAAGGCGGCGCTTTGAATGTTTACAGCATTGTCGTTAATCGTGCAGAGAAAAACAACTGTTGATCAGGAGATGTATAATATATGGATATAGCAATAGATTTGGGAACATCAAATACAAGAATTTACGTTGCAGACAAGGGTAAGTTTCTGGACGAACCCTCCGTTGTAACAATAAATCTCGATAATGACGACATAATCGCAGTAGGCAGTGACGCTTACAAAATGATCGGGCGTACATCTCAGAGATTAAGCTCTATTGAACCTATTGTCGGCGGCGTTATTTCAGATTTTTTCTTAGTTGAAAACATGATAAAAATTCAGCTCGGTAAAGCCAACATAAGCAGAGTTATCAAGCCGCGAGTTGTTGCCTGTATTCCGGGAGAAATTACCGACGTAGAAAAACGTGCGGTAGTAAATGCAATTCTTTCAATAGGCGTAAGAAGTGTAAGTCTGATAGAAGCTTCAAAAGCTGCTGCTATCGGCGCAGGACTTGATATCAGAAGCCCTCACGGACGTCTTATTCTTGATATCGGCGGCGGTACTACCGAAATTGCAGTTATTTCTTTGGGCGATATTTCCGCTTCACGGTCAATGAAGATCGCAGGAAATAATTTTGACGACGAAATAATCAAGTACGTAAGAAAAACATATAATCTGATAATCGGAAAGGTTACTGCCGAAAACACAAAAAAAGAGATCGGCGCAGTAATAAAGCCTGAAACCGACAAAAAAATTATAATCAAAGGCAGAAACACTGTAACAGGTCTGCCGCAGTCGGTTGAATTATCTTCCTCAGAAATGGTAGAGTCGCTTAACGAGATCGCCGTCACTATTGCTCAGCAGGTGCAGGACGTTCTTGAAGAAACTCCGCCTGAGCTTGTTGGCGACATCTACAAAGACGGCATTATTCTCACCGGCGGCGGTTCGCTCATATACGGTCTCGATCAGGTAATAAAAGAACACGTTAAGCTAAATGTTCGCATAGCCGACAAACCCGGCGACTGCGTTATTAACGGCTGCGGTTACGCACTCAGATATATTGGGCAGGACGAAGTGGACGAAAACGGTGCAGTTAATCCGTTAAGCTCGCCGTATTGATCTGCAAAGCACCCGAAATTCAAATAAAAAAATAAAGCAGACACAGATTTAAGGTGACCTCAGGTCAATTGTACGGTGTTGCCTGAAGGGCACCACTAAAAACCTCACGCCGTCCATCTGCACCGTATCTTCAGCCGTCATCTTGCACAAAAAATCTTGACATACGTCAGTATGAGTCTCGCCTGCCGGCTCGGTCGGTGCTGTTGCCTTGCGGCAACGTCTGCCACCGGCAGACT